>JAOUGT010000131.1 GCA_029865485.1 Nitrospira sp. | reverse complement strand
CGATATACAGTCTGTCGCCATCGTAGGTCCTCCAGGGCTGTGCGTAGAAGCGTCTCGACACCGCTCCTATAGCATAGGTTGGAACCTCGGTGGCTTTTTTTATGCCGTGAGTCGTGAATAATGCGGGCTAAGGATTACGAAGTGCGCATCGGGGAATCCCTGTGTCAATAACAGTTCCATACCCGAAGAAGAGGGAGTGCAAACCAGGGGACCTTGCAGAAAGGAAGTCTTGAGCCTTGGAAGCACTCAGCCCTAAGCCCGACCCAAATCATGCTGTACAAGTATGACGCCAGTATGGGCGCGGCTTCCAACCTGCCGTCGATTAGATTAAAACCACAGTCAACGCAACGGCAAACCTGAAGGCCTCACGGACGGGCGAGCTATGGAAGGGGAAATGGACGGTGCGGAGTGGGAAGGCTCTTAAGCTGTGGAGCTACACAATCGTTGCGGGAGAAAGGCCCTGTTCAGAACAGGACAAAACCTCATTCCACCATCACAACAGACCCTTGGTCGAGAGGACCTTTCCCGCCAGCCGCTCTTCTAGCATCGTCGCCTGATCAAGCGCCTTGGCCAGGGCCTTGAAGATAGCTTCCATGATGTGGTGTGGATTCCGGCCATACATGAGATTCACGTGCAGATTGAGGCCTCCATGGGTCACGAAGGCCTGGAAGAAGTCCTCGAAAAGACCGAGATCAAAGGCTTTGATCTTTCGATCCGGCAAATTCACATTGTAGACCAAGAACGGCCGCCCACTGAGATCGACGGTCACTTGCGCCAATGTCTCGTCAAGAGGGACCGACGCAAATCCAAATCGTTTGATCCCCGCTTTTTCACCCAATGCTTGGTGCAGCGCCTTTCCCATAACGATCCCAACGTCCTCAACCGTATGGTGCTCGTCGATATCAAGATCGCCTTTCGCCTGCACCGTGAGGTCGAAGAAACCGTGCTTGGCGAGAAGCTCCAGCATATGGTCAAAGAAGCGAATGCCGGTGTCGATGGTCCCCTGCCCGCTCCCATCCAAGGTCCACTCGACACGGATGTCAGTCTCTTTGGTGGCTCGGTGAACCTTCGCCTGTCGTGGGGCAGCTTCGTTCTTCTTCATGAAAACCTGCTCTGAGCTGACTTGGCGTGTGCATCAAACCCTTCGATCTGAGCGAGTCGGATCAAGGGATCCTTGACTTTAGCCAATGCCTGCTTCGTGTAATGCACGATATTGCTGACCTTCACATAGTCATTGACAGACAGTGGGGAAAAGAACCTGGCTGTTCCACCGGTCGGCAGTACATGGTTCGGACCTGCAATATAGTCGGCAACCGACGGCGGCGTGTAGCGCCCCAAAAACAACGCGCCGGCATGACGAATCTGCTCTAAATAATCGAATGGATTGTCTACTGAAAGCGTAAGGTGTTCCGCCGCAATTTCATTCGCCACAGCAATAGCCTCATCCATCGTTGAAACAACGAAGGCCACCGCATGCCGTGCAATCGACTTTGAGGCAATCTTTTCCCGCTGAAGCCCTTTTAATTGAACTTCGATCAATTTCGAGACGTCTTTCGCTAATCGCTCCGATGTGGTCACCAGAAACACCTGCGCGTCTTCGTCATGCTCTGCCTCACAGAGCAGATCGGCAGCGACATGCGCCGGATTCGCCTCATCATCAGCGACCACGAGCAGCTCACTGGGGCCTGCGACCATGTCAATGCCCACGGTGCCGTACAGTAACCGCTTGGCCGTCGCCACATAAATATTCCCTGGCCCAACGATCTTATCGACCTTTCCGATGGTTTTGGTTCCATAGGCAAGTGCGGCGACGGCTTGAACGCCTCCCACCCGATAAATCTCCGTCACCCCGGCGATGTCGGCCGCAACCAGCAGGTAGGGATTAATCCCCTCCTTCTGCGGCGGCGTGGTCATCACAATGCGTGAGACGCCGGCCACCTTGGCGGGAATCGCACACATCAGGACCGAAGAGGGGTAGACCGCTTTTCCACCAGGCACATAGACGCCGACGGCATCGATCGGTCCAATAACCTGCCCTAAGGTCGCATCTCCGTCCTGATACATCCAGGTCTTCGTCCGTTGCCGCTCATGAAACGCGGTGACCCGCTCAGCTGCCAAACGCAGCGCATCGCCTTCGTCTTTTCTGATATGGAAGTAGGCGTTCTTGATCTCCTCCGGCGTGACCCGTACCGTTTCTGGTTTGAGGATCACCTTGTCGAATTGTGCCGTATAGCGAAAGACCGCCTTATCTCCACCTCGCTCCACAGCTTGCAAGATCGTGCGTACGGTTTTTTCAACGGCAGCCCCGGTGGTCCGCCCTCGCAGAGAGGCCTTTTTTAGGCTTGGAAGAAAGTTTCGATCGGCTTGCGTGACGATTTTCATGAACGAGCCATCGTGTTCTTGCGTGCCTGGAGAGCCTTCGGACGACTCTTGCCGGATGACAGCCGCTGACTCGGAACGACGGCACGGAGTCTCCGAATCAACGTCATCAGCGGTTCCTGTTTCAGGCGCAAACTCGCCCGATTGACGATAAACCGAGCGGTTGATTTGGCAATCACCTCAACTTCCACCAAATCATGGGCCTTGAGAGTGCTGCCGGTTTCAACCAAATCAACAATCCGATCTGCCAATCCTACGACCGGCGCCAGCTCGATCGAGCCGTAAAGTTTGATGATCTCAACAGGAATCCCGCGCGCATTGAAATAGCGTTCGCTAATCCGAGGGTATTTCGTCGCAATCCGAACCTTGGGCGATAACCGAGGTCCCGCCCCTTCCCTCTGGAGCGCCGCGACGGCGATTCTACACGCTCCGAATCCTAAATCCAATGGTTCGTATACGTCACTTTCCTGCTCCATCAATACGTCTTTTCCGACAATTCCGGCATCCGCCCCTCCGTACTCCACGTAGGTCGGCACGTCGCTCGGACGAACGATCAGAAAGGTCATATCGTTCTCCGGGCTGACGAAGATCAGTCGGCGGCTCTCCGCAGAGAGCCCCGCAATCGGGTAGCCGGCCCGTCGAAAGAGGTCCAGCGCAGACTCAATGAGCTTTCCTTTTGACAGCGCAATCGTCAGCATCAACCACCCTTAATGCACCTGTGTCGTCATCGATCGGCGCTGGATGTCCGCGCCTAAGGCCCGCAGTTTCTCTTCGAGGCGTTCATATCCACGATCGAGATGATAGACCCGTTGAACCTGCGTCAGCCCCTCACCCGCCAACCCTGCCACAATGAGCCCGGCACTGGCACGCAGGTCGGAGGCCATCACCGGTGCCCCGGTCAGCGCCTTACGTCCTGTCACCACCAGTCGGTTACCTTCCACTCGAATATCGGCGCCCATCCGGCGCAACTCTTCCACATGCATAAATCGACTTTCAAACACGGTCTCCGTGATGACACTGGTCCCGTCCGCGAGACTCATCAGCGCCACCATCTGGGCCTGCATATCGGTTGGAAACCCAGGAAACGGCAGGGTCTTCACATCGGTCCCCTTGAGGATACCCGGCATGGCCAGACGCACCAGGTCCTTTTCTTCCTGCACATCAGCCCCCGCTTCCCGCAATTTCATCAGAACCGCCTCAAGATGCCGTGGGTGGCAGTGCGTCACCGTCACCTCTCCTCGCGTCATGGCCCCTGCGGCCAGGTAGGTCCCAGCTTCAATACGATCTGGGATAACGTCATGATCACCACCATGCAGTTGAGAGACCCCTTCTATCGTGATCACATCGGTTCCCGCCCCATGAATCCGCGCACCGCGCTTGACGAGAAATTGAGCCAGATCCACGATTTCAGGTTCCTTCGCCGCATTCTCAATCATCGTCACCCCATCAGCAAGTGACGCCGCCATCATGAGATTTTCCGTTCCAGTCACCGTCGGGGTATCGCAGTAAATGCGTGCGCCTCTCAGGCGATTGGCTTTGGCCGTGATATAGCCGTGCTCGATGGAAATCTCAGCCCCTAATTTTGCTAACCCAGCCAAATGAAGATTGACCGGTCTGGAACCAATCGCGCAGCCGCCAGGCAGAGAAACCTTCGCTTCGCCGAAACGAGCCACTAAGGGCCCCAGTACCAACACGGATGCACGCATGGTTTTCACCAGATCATAGGGTGCCTCCGTCGAGTGAATGGCAGCAGCCTGAATGACCGCGCGGTTGCCCTCATGCGAGACTTTCGTCCCAAGGATTCCTAGAAGCTTTCCCATGGTCAGCACATCAACCACCCTTGGCAGGTTGGTGATGACACATTCTCCACCGCTGAGAATGGTGGAGGCCAGGATAGGAAGTGCGGAATTTTTCGCCCCGCTGACACGGACTTCGCCCAAAAGCCGGTTGCCTCCGTTGATGAGAATCTCATCCATGGCTCGGCCTCTCGCACACCCGCCGCGTGATCAACACACGTTCAATACCCGCTTCATCCTTGACGGTCTGAATCCCCGTGTAGCCCCCCGCTGCTTCAGCCACCCGCCGCACAAGCGATGCCTGCCCCTGGCCAAGTTCCATTACCAGTAACCCGCCAGGAGACAGGAATTCTTTCGACTCATGGATCAGTCGTTCATGAAACTCAATACCTTGCGCCCCTGCCAGCAAGGCACGTTGTGGCTCATAATCGCGTACCTCCGGCTGCAACTCCGCCCAGTCCGCCTCGGCAATGTACGGAGGATTGGAGATGATCGCATCGACGGCTCCGGCTACAGAATATTCTCTCAGCGGAGAGAGGAGGTCCCCTTCCAACCAGACAATCTTGTCACTGACTCCATGTCGTTCCGCATTTCCCTTTGCCACGCTCAGCGCAGTCTGAGAGCAGTCCAGCGCAAAAATGCGCATGCCACTGAGGATGGTTGCCAGCGTCACAGCCACGCAGCCGGAGCCTGTTCCGACATCCACCAGCACGGCACCCTCGGCAAATCCTCCCTCCCTAATCGTTTCTTGAATAAGGAGTTCGGTTTCCGGACGTGGAATCAACACTGCCGGGGTCACGGAGAAGTCGAGTCCACAAAACTCTTGGGAACCTACGATATATTGAAGCGGCTCTCGCGACTCCCGCCTCCGCACCACCAACATGGCTCGTGCGAGTTGCTCAGCCGTCACCGACTGCTCAGACCGACTCGCCAATTCATGGTGCTTCATCTCTAAGGCATGGGCCAGCAGCCACCGTGCTTCCTGTGCGGCATTCTCAACCCCTGCATGTCCCAGCATCTGCTGTGCGCTGGCGAGTAGCTTACCCACAGTCTGTATATCTGACATTGCAGGACTCATCACTCTTCAGACCTTGGCAGTTTCGGTTTGCTGTTGTTGCGCCTTCAAGGCCTGGACAATGTCCTCGAGATCACCTTCCATCACCAATTCCAACTTGTGAAGCGTCAAACCAACCCGATGATCCGTAACCCGATTTTGGGGGAAATTATAGGTTCGGATCTTCTCACTCCGTTCCCCACTCCCCACCTGTGACTTTCTACTCTGTGCGAGCTCTGCCTCCTGCCTTTCCCGTTCTGCTTCGACAATCCTCGCACGCAAGGTACGCATGGCCTTCGTCCGATTCTTGAGCTGTGATCGCTCATCTTGGCACGTGACCACCACGCCAGTCGGCAAATGGGTAATCCGAACAGCCGAATATGTGGTATTTACACTCTGCCCACCAGCCCCAGAGGAGCAGAATGTGTCGATCCGCAAGTCTTTTGGATCAATCTGCACATCGACCTCGTCAACTTCCGGCATGACGGCAACCGTCACCGTGGACGTGTGAATGCGACCACTCGCTTCCGTCACAGGCACTCGCTGAACTCGGTGAACACCGGCCTCGTACTTGAACTGGCTGTACGCCCCTTTACCTTCAATTAGGGCAACGATATTTTTATACCCGCCGATACCAGTCTCGGACGCCTCAACCGTATCGACCTTCAGCCCTTTCTTTTCCGCAAATTTGGTGTATAGGCGAAATAGCTCACCGGCAAAGAGCGCCGCCTCATCCCCACCCGTCCCGGCTCGCACCTCAAGCACCAGGCTCTTTTCATCCCGTGGATCTTTCGGAATCAGGAATTCCCTGACCTGCCCCTCAATTTCGCTCTGCCGACGTTCCAGTTCTGCTCGCTCCTCAAACGCCATTTTTTGTAACTCACCCCCTGCCGATGGGTCACTGAGGATCTGCAAGGCATCGCCGAGTTGCTTGGCGTTTTCCTGATGGGCTTCAAAGAGCGTACCCACAGGTTCGAGGTCCGTCCGCTCCTTGCTCAACTTACGCAAGAGCGCCGGTTGACTGATGACGGACGGATCCATGAGCTGATCAGTCAGCTCATGAAATCGTGATACTAGACTCTCCCATTTCTTGAGGAGTATGGCTTCCATCATTTAGCCCATTTCCCCATTGGTCACAAAAAAAAGACCCTGCTTCGGACACGAAGCAGGGTCCTTTGTATAACCAAGTGGTGCGCTACTTGCCCTTCTTCGCGTACTTCTTTTTAAACCGCTCAACCCGCCCTTCCGTATCGACGATCTTCTGTGTTCCGGTAAAGAACGGATGGCAATTGGAGCAAATGTCGACGCTGATGTCACCGATCGTCGTACGGGTCTTGAACGAATTGCCGCACGCGCAGTGAACAGCCGCCTCTCGATAAACTGGATGAATACCCTTCTGCATGACCTACGACTCCTTACCGAAAGAATTGCTAACCGTATTAAACCATGTGTAAAGGCGTTATACTTTATCTGAAGACTGCACTAGATACAAGCGTATCCTTAACGATTCATGGACTGCAGAAACTCTTGATTGTTTTTGGTTCCGCCGATCTTGTCCATGAGAAACTCCATCGCTTCCATCGTCCCCAACGGACTCAGGACCTTGCGCAGAATCCACATCTTGTTCAGTCGGTCTTTATCCACCAACAACTCTTCTTTCCTCGTCCCAGACTGACTGATATCAATCGCCGGGAAGAGTCGCTTGTCGGCCAAACGGCGATCCAGGTGCACTTCCATATTACCGGTTCCTTTGAACTCCTCGAAGATGACGTCATCCATACGGCTGCCCGTATCCACCAACGCCGTCGCCATAATCGTCAAGCTGCCCCCGTTCTCAATGTTGCGAGCCGCGCCAAAGAAACGTTTGGGCCGCTGTAACGCATTGGAATCCAACCCTCCGGAGAGGACCTTCCCGCTCGGAGGCGCAATGGTATTGTAAGCACGAGCAAGCCGTGTGATGCTATCCAGTAAAATAACGACATCCTTCTTGTGTTCAACCAGACGCTTGGCTTTCTCTAGCACCATTTCGGCAACCTGAGCATGCCGCTGAGCCGGTTCATCAAAAGTGGAGCTAATAACCTCAGCCTTTACCTGACGCTGCCAATCTGTCACCTCTTCCGGTCGTTCATCGATCAGAAGCACAATCAGCGTCACTTCCTTGTGGTTCTTGAGAATTGCGCGGGCAATCGCCTGCAGCAACATCGTCTTACCGGTACGGGGCGCAGCCACAATCAAACCGCGTTGGCCCTTGCCGATCGGAGTCGTCAGATCCATCACACGGGTGCAGTATTCTTCTCGGTCAAATTCCAGATTGAGCCGCTCCTCTGGGTATAATGGAGTCAGGTTGTCGAACAGGATCTTATCCCGCGCAACCTCAGGATCTTCATAGTTGACCTTCTCAACCTTGAGCAACGCAAAATACCGCTCACTCTCCTTGGGTGGACGAATTTGGCCCGAGACGATGTCACCGGTACGAAGATTGAACCGCCGAATCTGCGACGGGGAGATGTAAATATCGTCAGGCCCTGGGAGATAATTAGAATCCGGTGCACGAAGGAATCCAAACCCGTCAGGTAGGGTTTCTAATACTCCCTCTCCAAAGACCACACCATTTTTTTCGGTTTGGGCCTGGAGGATCGCAAAAATGAGCTCCTGCTTTCGTAAGTTCGCAGCACCCTCAATCTTCAGCTCACGGGCCACGTCATTCAAATCGGCAATGGATTTCTGCTTCAGCTCAGCAAGATGCATTACTTCCCCCCTAGCTACTGACATACGACTCCTCTCGAGCCTTGGCTCGGTTATCGTTTATGGAAGAATTCGCGTAACCTGATTTGGCCATGCAAACGTGCTTTTATCTTTTTGGTGATTCGCTTTGGATCTTGAGTCTGTTTCGGGTGGAAAAACTTGCGGAAGCCCGCTCGCTACTCGTGATGGGAGAAAACCGCCGTTATTATTCCCATACAATACAACTCAGGCAATATTTTTGATTAGCAACTGAACCCCACCACAATAAACTGACGCTAGATTTGAATCGAGACAGGTTCAGGAATTGAATTATCCGATGGAGAGACTCAGCCCAACCCCAACACTGGGTGTGATGATACCTATGCATCCTGTACTTGTCAACTGGCATCCTGAATTTTGTCAGTCCAAAACACACCCCATTCGCAATGAGCCACCCGCACCGGGTTGTTCGCAAGATCAGAAGTATGCTACACAGGAAATACGACTATTTTATGGCACATGGAGAAAACGAGATAACTCCGGAACGGGTCTTCTCCCTCTCAGAGGCAAATCACCTCCTCCCTCAACTCCAGGAACATCTCTCGACCGTTCAAGAAGGGAAGGCGGTGCTTGTGCGAACCCGTGAGGAAGTGAGTAAAGCCTCGGGCAATGCTGCGTTTGGCGGAGGCACCTCGGTGGGAGGACCTTATGTCAAAAGCCTTCTAGACATCAGCACCCACCTCCAAGCCATCCACGAACTGGGAGTCGTTGTAAAGGACATCGATCTGGGCCTCTGCGACTTCCCGCATATTCGAAATGGCCGACTCGTCTACCTGTGCTGGAAGTTAGGCGAGAAAGAAATCAGCTGGTGGCACGAAGTCACCAGCGGCTACAAAGACCGTTGCCCCATAGAAGAAGAGCCCTCCGAAATCTGAGTTTCTGTTTGGTAACCCATAATTCACCATGAAGTTTGTCATTATCGGGTATGATGGACCAGAAGGAGAAGCAAAGAGGGAAATACATCGCACTGCCCACCTTGCCAACCTTGAACAACTTGATAAACAAGGGCGAGTGATCCTCGCTGGTCCCCTTACCGACAAGGCGGGAAGCTTGCTCGTCTTGGAATTTGACACAAGAGACGAAGCTGAGGAATTTGCGCGGCAGGACCCCTATACCATTCACGGAGTCTTCACCCGTCTTGAAATTCATCCGTTCATGCAGGTCTTCCCCGCATTGGGCTAACATCTCCCCGTGCTATCAAAAATTGACGTCGCCCTCCCCTTTAAGATGCATTGCCCAGCTTATGAGTCGGGCCGTATAGTTTCGTCATGAATTTTCAGAGGATGCTACTCCTCCCCACACTCATCATCAGCTCTCTACTGGCGTGGTCCCATCCCACAGTCGCCTCGGAAACCGCTGTCATAGCCGAAGGACATTATGTGATGGGAGATAGCGACACCTTCGCCGTAGCAGAGGAGCGGGTGCTCCAGCGGGCCCAGCGTAAGGCCGTGGAGGAAGCAGGACTCTATATCGAATCCACTTTTCTAGACAGAGAAAAAACCAAGGCTGGTGTGAGCCACCAGGTAAGCTCATTGGAAATCCGGACCATTACCGGAGCAATCATCAAAACAGAAGTTCTTGAGTCTCGTCGCACATTTGCAGATAACCGTCCAAACTTATATGTCCGGATTCGCGCGGTTGTGGACCTAGATAGCCTAAG
>JAOUGT010000194.1 GCA_029865485.1 Nitrospira sp. | reverse complement strand
TGGAAATCCGGACCATTACCGGAGCAATCATCAAAACAGAAGTTCTTGAGTCTCGTCGCACATTTGCAGATAACCGTCCAAACTTATATGTCCGGATTCGCGCGGTTGTGGACCTAGATAGCCTAAGAGCGGCTGTTCGAAGATGGCACACAGAGCAACGATTCGTCGAGCATTATCATCGCCTCCAAAAAGAGAATGCTACCCTCAAGACTCAGCTTGAGACCCTCAGAGCCTTTCCGACTGGAGTGCGAACCCTCACAGTCGACCCGGTGAACCGTCACGATCGGACTCAGGCGCAAGCTCAAGCGTTGATCGAAAAAGCGATGGTCCTTCAGGATCTTTCCCTGAAACTGGAGCTGACCTCTCAGGCAGCTGTATTGGCCCCCCAATCCATTGATCCACTTATCCTGCGCGGGCAAACCTATCTGAGCCTCGCATCCATTGCATATTCGAATAAGACAAACCCACGCGACTATTCTGAGTATGTCGACAATGCCCGAATGGATTTTGACCGCGCACTCCTTATCGACCCCCAAAACACGTGGGCCCTTCTTGGGAAAGGCGACGTCGCTACCTGGCTCAATCGTCCGGAGGAGGCTGTTCTTTCGTTCGAGCGAACACTGGAATTGGCCCCCTTCTTTGACCTCGCACGGCTCCGCCTTATCACGCTGTATACGGCGGAGGCCAGAAAGCTAGTGGTTCTCGGGCAATGGACGTCTGCCCTCTCCGTTTTACAAAAATGCCTTCCTCCCCACCTTCACGACAGCTGGATTCCATACCAAAAGGAAGCGTACCTACTCAGAAGCAAGATCTATCAGCAGTTGAAGCAACCGATTCTGGCGATTGCCGACCTCAGTGCAATCCTCAGGATTGACCCCGCAGAGAAGCGGGCCCTGCTTGCAAGGGCCCAACTCTACCAAGACGAACGCCAAGGAGAGTCTGCCAAAAATGACTTCGAACGAGCCTGCAAGCTCGGATCGACGCTCGCCTGCCATCAACTTCCATAGACAACATCCTTAGCATGAGACATCCTGCGCTCTTCAGCACACTAGCTCTTCGTAGCCTCGCTGAACCTGCGTTGACAATCTAGACAATCGACACCTATAATAAAACAGCCCCGCTAAGAGTGTCGTTGTGTCTCTCCCTACTCGTAACCAAGGGGCAAAGGGCCTAATCCATCTAACCGGGTAGTGGCCCGAAAGCTCTTCAGAGTGGGCCTTCTGCGGTCTTGCAGAGGCCGTGAAAAGGGCTTACAGTGCTCGAGCGAACCACGTGCATGAAAAATAATACTTCTTCCATAAACCTTTATTTTCATTCGGAGTGTAGGTTGCGATGAGTGACTATCGTGTGCTCCCAGGCCCCGAACACTTTCTTCCCCCGGCAGCTGCAAGCATGGGAATTCGCTTGCCGAATCCAGGAGAAGCTCACATTAATGGTGTTATTACCTCAGAGGAGAAGGCCTATGAAGAGGCGGCTCGCCAATTTCTGATGGCGAAAGTTCCGACTATTTTCCCTGGGCCACTTGTTCTCTGGGCATGGAATGAGAAGGCTGCCAAGAAAGCCACCGCCATTCGTCATCTTTTTAACACGCTGAACGAGTGTGTACAGCCCGGCCAAAAGCCGATGCTGATTCCTATGCCCGACTATCGCCCCAAATATCCCAAAATCAATCCCGAGGTTGAAATCAACCCGAATCACCCGAATTTGACCATCTGGCATAACAAAATTGATTGCTGCATGTTCATCGGTGTCCATTGCCACCAGGCCAATCTGTCGTTGAAGATCATTCGTGGCGGGACGTCTTGTTACACCATCGCCATGTGCGCACAGGCTGGCCATGAAGATGCGATGCTGTCATTCCGTGATGCGTCAGTGGACAAAATCATGCGGTTGGCTGATACTATCAAGCGATTGAAAGGCACCGTCAAACCACGTCTGTCAGCCAAGACCGGGGCTTCAAATTAGTTGATTTGAAACCCCCAGAGCGATAAAGGAGGCTGGATCATGGCAGAAATAAAGTCCGTCATTGGGACACAAAATAAAAAAGGGCAAGTGTATACCGATCCGTGGAAGATGTTACATGAGGCCCCTCGCACACCATCATTTTTCACGGGATCCGAGGTCATCAAGGAGGCAATCCGTCGGGCTAGTTGCGACGTCATGATTGCCTATCCCATTACGCCGCAAAGCGAAGCTGCGGCGCTGATTGGTGAGTTATTCGCTGAAGGCTATATCGGCGACTATTTTCGCGGCGAGAGCGAATTTGCCGTGATGTCACAATGTGCCGGAGCTTCATTCGGGGGAGCCCGTGTGTTTACAACAACAGCAGGACCGGGCACGATGCGCGCCATGGAGAATTTTCCCATGTGGGCCGGTGCGCGCTTGCCAATCCAGATGATTGTCACCTGTCGCGGGATCAACTCCCCATTGTCAATTCAGCCAGACACCCTTGAGATTGCATATCTTCTGAATACGGGCATGTTGGTATGGCATGCGGAAACTGCGCAAGACTTCTTCGATTGGATTCTGAAGGGCTACATCGTGTCTGAAGAGCCTGATGTACACCTCCCACTGGCACTGTGCTGTGATGGATTCTTTGTCACGCACACAAAGGACGTGGTGAACCTTACACCGACCGACATGTGCCTTCCGCCTTATGACCCCTACCGATCGCCTGTGCCCTGTATGGATATGGAATGCCCTCCGGTGCGCATGATGCGCGATCCGTTCGTGATGAAGAGCAACTACATCAGTTACGCAACACATGCCAGTTGGCAACAGGAGATCTGGGCCGCTGTGGAACGTTCGCGTAAGCACACGATCCATTGGTTGAATGGCTTGGTCGATACGGAGAATACGGACGCGGACATTGTCATCGTGGCCTCGGGTACGGCTGTTTCGCAAGGCCGTGAAGCCATCCGCATGCTGGAAGACGAAGGCGTGCGGTGCGGCCTCGTAAAGGTAAAGGCACTACGGCCATGGCCCGAGGAAGAAATTCGCGAGGCCACCAAGAATGCAAAGCACATCTTCGTACCAGAGTTCAATGTGACCGGATGGCTGGCCAAAGAAATTCGAGCCACGGTTCCGAACTCGCAGCGTGTCCATGCCGGACCGCACGTGTGCGGCGGAATGACGATGCCACCGGAGATTATCGTATCGGAAATCAAGACAACCCTAGGGATGAAGACATTCTCCCTCGCTGGTCGTGGAAGCTGAAGTCCATTGCATTCGAACCTGTTCGCCCTAACAAGCGATACTGAGGAGGATATATGAGCAAAGAACGTATACAAATTTCCGAAGCCCTGTACGACATCATGCCGTCGGACTATCAAGACCTGGTAAAGAGTGCCACCTACGGCAAGGAAGATCGGGGCTGGAAAGATATCGGCACCTCGAAGGAGCTGATTGAACAGCACTCACTCTGTGCTGGCTGTCCAGAATCGATGGCCTTCCGGTACATTTTGGCATCGCTACCAAACCCAGAAGATACGGTGATGGTCGGGTCAACCGGCTGTACAAGCTTAGTCTTCCCAATGGTCGCCGTTCATAACATCCATTCGCTATTCGGCAATCAGAATGCAATTGCATCAGGTCTGAAGCGTGCTCTTAGTGTTCGATTCCCTGGCCGCGTGAAGGATGTCGTGGTCCTTGCTGGTGACGGAGCCACGGTCGATATCGGTTTGGATATGACCCTGCAGGCCTGGTTCCGCCAGGAAAAGTTCACCACGATCTGCTTCGATAACGAACTCTATGCCAACACCGGTGGACAGGAAAGCGGACTCATGCAGAAGGGCTTCGTGGCAAAGATGGCGCCGGTCGGCAAGTTGTTCGATAAAGTCCGGTTGCCTGAGATCGCCCGCGAGTCTGGATGCCACTATGTCGTCAACTGTACGGTCAGTAAACCGTCGTTGGTTGAAAAAGTCATCCGCAACGCTGTGCATATTGCTCGTGAAATTGGGCCAACCTATCTCCAACTCTATACACCGTGCATTCTTGAGATCGGCAAGAACAGCATGGAAGGCTTGCAAGAGATGCGCGATTCTGAAAAGCCTGCCGAGCGGTTCGCTTACAAAGAGTATGTCAGTGAACCGGCAAAGCAACTATTGGCCGAACTGGCTGCCAAGGATAAAGAAAGAAAAGCTGCTGCCAAGCAATTGGCCGCACAGGCACAGGCGAACTAGACCGGAGGCCATTCATGATCAAGAAACGAATCAACATTCGGATGTCAGGGTTGGGGGGACAGGGTGCCGTCACGGCAGCCCACGTCCTAGCCATGGCTGCCAATCGAGACGGTAAGTTTTCGATCTCTAATCCGTTCTTTGGGGCAGAAAAGCGCATGGCACCAGCCGAAAGCTACTGCCGCATTGGGATAGAGCGGATTTACGACCGCGGCGAACTAGTCTTTCCTGACGTCATCCAGGTCTTTCACCCCCAGGTGATTACGATGGGGAAAAGCTATACGATGCCCTTCTATTCAGGCGTGAAAGAGGGTGGCGTCGTCATCATAAACTCTGCGCAGCCATTGCTTTCCGAAGAAGACATTCAACGGTTGAAGGATCTCAATGTTGCCGTATTCTATATCGCCGGCACCGAGTTGGCGATCGAAGTGGCTGGTACCGAATTATCCACGAACATGGCAATGATCGGATCCGTGTCGGGCATCACTAAATGCGTCTCAATGGAAGCCTTGGACGGTGCACTGCAAGAACGATTCGGGAAAAAGTTCGTCGCATCAGGAGGTACAGCCTCGCTGGATGAAGCGATTAAGAAAAAGTTTGCCAAGAAAGAAATGCTGTTGGCTAAGAACCTAGCAACCGTGAAGGCTGCGTATGAAATCGCTAGCGAATGGGCGGAAAAGAATAAGATTGAGTTGCGTGTCGGAAATCCGGCCGTCGCCGCCTAAGAGAAGAAGGAACGAACTCGTATGTATAATGTAGCGCAAGTCATTGACGAAAAATGTACAGCCAAGAAGGGTTGCCGCCTTTGCATCATGTATTGTCCAGAAGCCAACTGCCTGGATTTAAACTCTTCCAAGATGGTGGCTGAGGTCATTATCGACCGTTGTAAAGGGTGTGAACTGTGTGTGGTTGTCTGCAATGCTGCGAAACACGAAGCTATCGTCATGCAAGCGGTCAGTGCGACCGGCCAGCTAATGACGAAGAAGGGTGAATCCGCTGCATTAGGTCAAGCCTATCAGGGTTAACCGTAACTCATACCTATTAAAAACCCCATGGCGACCTCGCTATGGGGTTTTTTGTTGGTACCCCACGAGGACTCTATGGAACATGAAGACAACGTCATTGGTGAATTACTTGAGGAAATTTCCAGACTCATCAACGAATACCCGAAAGCTATCGAGCGGCAAGCAGCAGTCATCGATGCCACAGGTAAAGACCCCGAACTCGTCGAGAAACTAGTCAAAGCAGCAGACACCATGCGGGACAGCGGCAATCTCTACCTCACCTGGGCAAAACACTATGCAGCCTTGGCGGAAGGCAATACAGATGCCTCCTCAGATGAGGACGAGACTGAGGACTTTGACGTTTAAAAAATCTCCCTATTCTGCAAAAAGTTTTGCTAAAATACCCCCCTCAATTGAACACCACTTCTGTTCCCCGGTAGCTCAGTTGGTAGAGCAGCCGGCTGTTAACCGGCTGGTCGCAGGTTCGAGTCCTGCCCGGGGAGCCACTATCCTTTCAACGCTAAAAACACCTCTTATTGTTATCGACACTTCTGCATTCCGTTAAACCGAGATTTTCCATTAGCGCGTGTTCACGGCGAATACACGGGCGTAAAACGCGCAGGCAGATCAAAAGCTTTGGCCGCATCCCACAGCCCCTGCATCCAGGCACGGTGCTGCATGGCCACGGCAAGATTCAGAATGGGTTTTCGCCCCTCTGTCGTCATGTAGGCGACCTTGGCGAACAACTTGTAGCGGAGTGTCTGCAACCGGTGTTGCACGGACGTGGAGGCGTGTGTGACGGTCTGCCCCTTGAGTAAGACCTGTCGCAGGAGGCTCATCGAGTTATAGGCCAGCATCACGGTGTTCAGCGTCGCCTCGGTCGCCCAGAAATCCTTCATATTGAAGTGGTCCGCGGCAAAATCGTACTTCAGCTCCTTGAGCCGGTTCTCGCAATCGGCCCGTCCCCGATACAGACGCCACACCGCAACCGCCGGCAGATCTACATCCGTCGTCAACGCCGAAAATCGCCACTGGCCCATCACGGGATCATTCGCAAACAGGTTCAGCGTCTTGCCTTTGGGCTCAACGCGCTGTGTGATGTGCTGCCGAATCCCAACGACCCAGCGCGGCTTGGACCAGGCCGCCGGTTGATACGTGAAGCGGGTCAGTTCAATGCCCTCCACCGGTGTGCCGTCCTCCTCGTGCAGCCCCCACCAGCCGGTCGCAGTCACCAAGGCGCGTTGTAA
>JAOUGT010000256.1 GCA_029865485.1 Nitrospira sp. | reverse complement strand
GCGGGTTCTCTGGGATCGCCACCGTGAAATACTTCCCCCGCTCTTCGTACAAGACACGTTGAGCCGTGAGGTTGTTCAGGATCGGCAGCAAGACCCCGTCGCTACAATCAGTTCGTCCCCCTACTGCAGTTCTGATCTGGTCCGTGCTCTTGGCCGACTCATTACAAATCTCAATGACCAACACCGCCAACCCTTCATACCGCCTGCGCATCGGCTGTTTTGGATCGCGGCCATCGTAGACCGTCACGTAGTTCGGCGCTTTGGAGTAATACAGAAATGGCTTATCTCCTGACCGATGCATCCGCTGCCAGCTTTCGATCGCGGCGACGAGCTCGTGATACAGGTATGGATCGACCGGCCAGTTGTCGAGTTCATACTCAAAGTCATAGGCGATCTTGCTCAAGTCCACCTGTCGCGCGTCATACACATAGTCGTAGGCCATCCCAGGACCAGTGATGCGGATGCCATACTCGTGCGGTCTGGTGAAGTAGGGGCTGAAGCGTTGGAGCCAGAATTTGCCGGTCGCTTCTGGTGGCTGCAGATGAAGCAGTGACGGGATGAGGTCCAGTTGGCGCTGGTAGTCTTCGTTGGTCTCGCTAGGAAACCCCAGCAAGATATTCCACGACACCATCACATGGTAGTACTGGCTCCACTTGAGACAGATGATGTTCTGCATCGGCGTGACGCCCTTGTCCATCGCCTGCAGCTGGTTGAGACTCAGACTTTCCAGACCAGGCTGCATACACTTCACACCGCCCGCCGCCAATGTCTTGATCTGCCGCTTCTGTAGATTACTTTTGGTTTCAATGAAGACATCCAGGTCGCAATGGTCAGTGGCCAGTTTGCCGAAGAGGTTCTCGATATAGCCCATATCAATAATGTTATCGACTAGGCGAAATCGGACGGCGTCGTAGCGCTGAGAGAGATCGGCAATCTCGCGAAGCACCTGGTCCGGTTGCTTGGCTCGGAACTTCATACTCTGCGCATTGAGCCCACAGAACGTGCAGTGATGTTTTTCACCCCACCAACAACCGCGTGAGCCCTCATACAACAGAACACGATCCAACCCCTGTGCCGTCTGGCCGAGCTCTGTTAGCAATTGATAGTAATCGTCGTAATCCGGTGGGCCAGTCTTCGCAAAATCTGAAAAGAGCGAGGGACTGGGTGTGAACATGATTCTCTCGCCTTGACGGTACGCCACGCCATTTGGATAGCCCTCTGTCTTACCGGCTAAAATCTGCCGGACCAACGCAAGGAAGCTCTCTTCACCCTCACCGACGACGACATGATCGATGAATGGAAACGCCCGGAAGTACTCGTGGCCCATTTCACCATCAAAATTCGCGCCGCCGAAGACGATCCTGACATGAGGGTAGAGATCCTTGATCAACTTGGCCAGGGTCAAGCTCGCGACATTCTGGTCAAAGGTCGAGGTAAAACCGACGAGCTTGTACTGGCCCCAATCGATCGACCGTAGTGCCCAGGTCAGAAACTGCGGTGCGATGCGGGTGGCCATCTCCTCAAAATAGCCGATCGGCTTACCACTCTCCTGCGCCGCATGTTCGAAGACCGGCTTGAAGACTTGCGGATACTCCACCCGTTTTGGATTCTCCTTAAACAGCAAAGAGGAGAACAGCCATTCGCCGAAGAGCGCGCGTTTCTCACAAATCGCCTCGTGCAGTTCGACACCGATCAGGTGGGCAAAGCGGACATTCAAATGATGGCAGTCGACTGGGATACCGACGGCTTTGAGCAATGCGGAGAGCGTGCCGAGTTGAATGGAGGGATACTTGGCGTAGCTGAACGGCATATTGACGAGCGCAATGTGAGTACTGTCGCTCATCCGATACCTCAACTACTCACGAAGGGCATCCAGCTAACTTGCAGGGCGGCAGGGCGTGGACTATTTGTTTCTTGTCGCCGAACTCCGTTCGTGGTGAGCCAGTCGAACCATGAACGGAACGAGAGAGAATCAGGAGTCCTTCGACAAGCTCAGGACGAACGGATAATGAGACGAGTGTACGGGACACTACACTAGGCTCCTGCTTTGAAGGGCTCAAATTCACGGTCCGCCTTGGCCGCCAGATAGAAATCACTCTCCGTCAAGCCATTGATCTTGTGCGTCCAAATCTCGACCTTGCACTTGCCCCAGGCGAGATAGAGGTCAGGATGATGACCTTCGGCCTCGGCAACGGCACTCACTTTATTCACAAACGCCAGCGCTTGAGCAAAATCTGGGAAGGTGTAGAGCCGTTCGAGATGACCCTGCCCATTCAACGACCAGCCTCGGCCCAGTTCTTTGAGTAGAGCCTGCGCTCGATCATTCGGTACCGGCGGCACGCCGCCCCGACAGGGGATGCATTTATTATCTGCCAGACCCATAACGTCCTCCTTAGCAAGATGTTGAAAAAGTCTTCCAGCTTCGTTCTCACGTCGCTCAGTGGCTCAACGTACGGTAACGAGTACGCTTCCGCCTCTTCACTCGCTGCGGCCTTGCTGGAAGGCCTTTTTGAACATCCTGCAGGCTATTTGGATTCGGTCCACGCGCTTCAAGCTGTCAAGATTGATTGGGCATCAACATAGTTTTTCAACAGCTTGTTAGCATTCGCGATTCGGAAGGTATTCTAAATGGGGGTTGAGAGGAAGGGCAAGGTAGTTGGTTTATCGTTCCTTCGCGAGGTCCTGCACGCAGCGAAAGCCTCTGCTGGATATTCCCTCGTCCGCTCTTCCGTACATGCGCACCTGATAATCGAGGTCACCGAGAGCGTTTCGAATGCCGAGAGCCTGAAGACTCCCCCGGATCACCTTTCGGGTCTGGTCCTCAGGCGGCGCAGGACTCCATCGGGCTTCTTGGTAGGTGGTGGCCGTCCACTCGTAGACGTGGTCGTTCAAGATCCGGCCCTGCGTGTCACGTGCCGCCTTTTCCCACTCATCTTCCGTCGGCAGCCGCTTGCGGGCCCATTTGCAGAAGGCGACCGCATCGTGCCACGTGACGCCCTCTACCGGCCCATCGGGATCGAGCGACGTGGGTTGCTCCATCAGGTCGGAAGGAGGCGTCACGCCGGTGGTTTCGACAAATCGGCGATAGCGCGCGTTCGTGACCGGCATTTTCTCGACATACAGATCGTCCGCCAGATACACAGAGCGTGCGGGGCCTTGCACTTCCTCCGCCCGCCCTCCGATAAAAACCTCCACCATCTTGGTCGGGATACGTCCAGACCGAATCAGCACCATGGGCACACCGTCCGCACCGAGTTTTTCCTGCGGCACCATCGAGTCGCTCGGGCGTGGGTCGATATGCCATCCATTCAACGCCACCGCGACGATCGACGCCGGCACTGCATACCCCAGCCGTCCTCTGGTGTCACTCACCACACCGATCACCTGCCCGTTCAGTAAGAGTGGTCCACCGGAATGGCCTTCCTCAACCAGAGCCTGAAACGCGAGGGTCGGCCCTTTCATCCCACTCAGACTGCCGGTTGAGACAGTCCAGGGTGGTAAGGCCCGTGGAAAGCCGATGAAGGTGACCGCCTCGCCGCCGGCGATCTTGGTTGTCAGATCCAGCGGTAATGCCACAACACCATCGGGAATCGGCCCGGCCACGCGCAAGGCCGCGAGCCCATGTGGATCTCCACCTTCAATCCCGACAACCTGGGCCACGAACGATTGTTGAGGGCTGGAGAAAAACGTCACGATAGGCTTGGGATCTCCTTCCACCACATGCGCCGCCGTGACGATGTAGGCGGCGTCCTTGTCCAATCGTACAACAACCCCCGTGCCGACCTTCGTCTTCCCTTCCACCTGGGCAGAAATCTTCACGACGCCCTTCTTAACTTGGGCGATGTCTTCGGCTTGGAGAAATTGCGGCACGAGGAAGGCGAGTAGGAACAGTGCAGAACAAGGCAACCAGCGTCCCCTTTGGCGTGACACGGGTATCGACGATCCGAACCTCTTCAGCATCCTGAATTTCCTCAAGCCTTAGTTCCCTCAACTACGGGAGGGGAATTGGAGAAAAGGAAACAGGGTCAAAGGATAAAGGTTACTTCGGAACGTCCCGGGCACAACGGAACCCGATATTGACGTACCGTTTCGACGGGGTG
>JAOUGT010000060.1 GCA_029865485.1 Nitrospira sp. | reverse complement strand
TACGCTCATACAGGCCACTTTGAGCCAAGAGCGGCCCGACCTGTCGTTCTCCAGTTTTAATCCTCGCCACCGTCAGATGCGGGCTGAAGGGTTTCTCATCAGCGGCAAACCCGAAAGAGTGGCAGCAGGACTCTATCTCCTGATGCAACTCCACCAACCGCTTGGCTGCTTCACTCTGAAGCCACAACTCAGACGGTCCCACCCACAGCACTCGCGGTTTCAGGACATTCGGAAACGCCTGGAGCCGATCGAGAGGAATCTGAATGGTCGAATGAGACTGCCTGATCTTCGCTATCGCTTCACGGAGTGGGTCAATGAGCTGCTTCTCGATCTCGCCGAGAAACCTCACCGTGAGGTGAAACGAATTCCGTTGCCCCCAGGCAATGCGGATCTCCTTGGAGAGATGAGGTGCGAGCCGTTCCTTGATGTCCTGCTGTACCTGGACAATCGCCGTTCGAACCTCGTCACTGATCTCGATGGCCAAAAAAGCCCGGATCATACGTGTCTCCTCTCAAGAAGCCAGCGGCGCAAGAGGTCTAACGCTGCCTGTGAAGAACGCTGTTTGATGACTGATCGGTCGCCATGGAACCGGAATTCTTTTGTGATAGGCTTGCCCGCTTCTCCGTCGAGTCCGACATACACTAAGCCGACCGGCTTCGTCTCCGTGGCTCCTCCTGGTCCAGCGATACCCGTGACGCTCAACGCCACGGACACGCCCGCTCGCTCGCGCATCCCTTTGGCCATGGCTTGGGCAACCTCTCGACTGACTGCTCCGTGCCGTTCAATAAGGCTCCCCGGCACACCCAACATGTCCGTTTTGGCTTTGTTGCTATAACAGATCGCTCCGCGATCGACATAGGCAGACGCTCCCGGCACTTGGGTGAGTCGATGGCTGATCAATCCGCCCGTACAGGATTCCGCGACTGCGATCGTGCATTGCTGTTCAACCAGGAGTCGACCGACGACTTCTTCCATTGTCTCCTGTCCTTCAGCATACAGCCATTCACGCAACCTTGTTCGTACCCCTTCAGCTGTTCGTAACAAGATACCACCTTTAGCCGGTCGCTCGGCTCTTGTCGTCAGCGACACCAGCACTCCAGTCGGTGATGCCAGCAGCCCCAAGGCAACCGGCGTGCGGGTCGTGATCAATCCCTGCAATTGCCTATCCACCTCAGCCTCCGGCAATCCCCACGTATGAAAGACCATCCTCGTCACCGGCTGTGGGCCAGAGCCCTTTGACTGTTCGAGTCGAGCGCGCGCCAGTGGTATGACCGACTGTTCCATCATCGCACCCATCTCGCTCGGCACGCCGGGAAGCACCACGATCTGCGCTCCTCGCCACGTCAGTGCAAAGCCTGGCGCTGAGCCGACGGGATTGGACAGCACGATCGCGCCGGTAGGAACAAGCGCCTGTCGGAGTTGTGCGCGATTGGGTGTCCGCCCCCATTGCGCCAGTCGAGTCTTCATCCCTTCGAATGCCTCCTTCCGGCGAACAAGTCGACGACCGGTCACCGCCGCCACAGCCTCTCTGGTACAGTCATCAACCGTGGGGCCCAGCCCGCCCGTCATGACGACAAGACCGGCTCGGCGGCACGCCTGGTTCAGCACCGCGGCGATGTCCGACTCCTGATCTCCGACAATCGTCTTGAATCTAACTTCGATCCCGATCCCAGCCAACCGTTCGGCAATGAACAGAGAGTTGCTGTCAGACCGGCCACCGAGAAGGAGCTCTGATCCAACGGCAATCGTTTCAGCGGAATAGCGATAGGCCTCTGAAAACTTAGTCATCTGTTACTCGATGTCGGCGAAATTGAGCGGGACATGAAGCTCCCCGCCTTGTGCCGGGAAAATCGTGACCGTCGTCCTAGCCTTCGGATCGAAATCAGCATAGCGGAACATCGCGACAATTTTGGCCTGAAATTTCTGCGACTCGGGCCACGTCGCATGAGGATCGGCTAAGCCATCAGCTCGCACCGTGATCGGCTTGATCATTCGTCCACCTTGATCGAGGACCATGTAACTGTTCATGGCAAAGCCTTGGCTCTCTCCGACAATCGTTGCGCTGACAAGCATGGTGGGAGCCTCTATCATGTAGGCCACATCGGCGGCACTCGGCTCAAGTCCGCGTAACGCCATGTGGGCGGCCAACACCGACACCCCTCCAAGTTTCGTCAGCAGAAAGCCTTCGGGCAGTGAGGAATCAGCATCTCCGAAGCGAGCATACAAGGTTTCAGGAGGTTGGTGTTGTATTGCCGCTTGTTTTCCACGATCAAGGGAGACTTGAATTTGGATCGGCGTCGGATTCACCTCAATAGCAGCCGCAAAGCCGTCGAGACACAGCAGGCAGGCAGCAGCCTGTCCGAACACCGCCTGAGCATAAACCTTCATCTGACAGCGACTAACAGAACGATTCGACCCTGTCAATGGATCCCTCCTCGCCTCGTCCTTCGGTTGACAACACGGAAGGGGAAATGCTAAACGAAAGAAAACCACAAAGAGCACTGCCTCTCAATTTACTAAAGGAGCTTTGAATGTCGACCCCGGAGACCCCCCCTTCCACGCCGGCACCTCGGCGCCAGTTCGTCAATTTTGCATTTTATAAAGTAGACCCGGCGTGGCGACGTCTCCCAGAGGATGTGCGCACCCAGGGCAAACAGGAGTTCTTACGGGCTGTTGAAGATTTTAACGGCAAAGTGCTGGTCGTCCCCTATTCGACTGTCGGTATCCGAGGGGACTGTGACTTCATGCTGTGGCGGATCAGCTACGATCTCGATCTATTCCAGGATATGAGCGCCAAGATGCTTGCCTCCGGTCTTGGACAGTACCTCTCGACTCCCTATTCGTATTTGGCCATGACCAAGCGGTCCATTTATGTCGACAACCATTCACATGCAGGACAGGAAGGAAAGCGACTCACGGTCGTGCCGGGAAAGAGCAAGTACATCTTTGTGTATCCCTTTCTCAAGACACGGGAATGGTTCCTCCTGACGAAGGCTGCTCGCCAAGGCATGATGGACGAGCATATCGAAGTGGGACATCGGTTTCCGTCAGTGAAGTTGAATACCACCTACTCATTCGGATTGGATGATCAGGAGTGGGTCGTCGCGTTTGAAAGCGACAAGCCGGAAGATTTTCTTGATCTGGTCATGGCCCTGCGGGAAACGGAAGGGTCACGCTATACCCTGCGGGATACGCCGATCTTCACCTGTGTCCGCAGAAGCCTCAAGGAAACGCTCGACACCCTTGGCGGCTGAACGCCGGAGATATTCATACGGACGAGGGCCTTCGGTCGGATGACCGAAGGCCCTTTGTTTTTTTGGGCGATAGTCGCATCTGGTACGGAAAGTGCGCCTCACGCTCACCCAGTTTGAATCAACACCAGCCCGTGGTTTTGACAGTGCGACAAACCCTATGGTACCTGTACAGACAGCACGATCACGAAGGTGAGTTGCCATGGCTGATACGACGTCTCTCTATGCCCTGCGTTTTCCGGATGGCTCCGTCAGTCTCTATATCGATGAACAGTACGCCCAGGATCGAGGTATTGATCCTTCCCGCCTCATCCGGGTAGAAATTCCACGCGAGATGTTCATTAGCGGAACCATCCAGGATGTTCGGGAATATGTCGCACGTCAGCTTGAACAATTTTCTCAGCAGAAAGCCGGAACGGCATAATCGCCTCGACGCCTGATCAACGGACCACACAAGGACGCTGCAGCAAGATATCATCATCTCAATCTGTATAAGTCACCTGAACACCATGACAACAACACTTGCATTACCCACACTCACCGTCGACATCATCGAAGAGACCATCGCCAACCTGCCGATTCAGGGACGCATTATCCTCCGTCTGCTGCTCCTGCAATATCTCGACGTCACGCAGGATGAAATCTTGTTCATGGTGGCAGATCGACCTGATCCTCGCTGTGTCTCGGGCAAGAAGCCCGTCACGACCATGACCCAGGAATCCATCATGGCCATGGTCGACCGCCGGAACGAATACCGCCGACGGGCCAGACTGCGTCGCGAGCGAACCTGGTTACAATGTGTCGCACTCGAACATCTGATTAAGACGGCCGACGCGTTCTCCGCCCGAGCCGCGGTTCTTCTCGCTGATCGAGGGGTCTCATCGGAAATCATCGCGTCGCTCACCGCTCAGGCTCGTTCTGCCGTCCCGTCAACGACCTTGCGAATCTTGGAACAACAGTGGGAGAAGGACGAAATCAGCTCCGAGGCGTACCAGAATCATCGGTTGGTCGTCGAGATGCAGACGCAGCTTCGCTTTGTTGAGCGATTTAAGAAACGCCTGGCCTTGGCCGAACGTGAACGTCGGACCTCCGACTCAACGACGTTGCAGGACCATGAGATCGGTCATATCTGGGGGATCCCAGCCAGTACTCTGGCTGCGCGCAAGGTCAAGTTTCTCTCCCAGTATCTGTTGGCTGCCCAGGCCAGGTGTTCCGACTCACCAGTCAGCGGATCGTCCGTTCCGTCACCCGAGATGTGGCAAGCCACCCTGCGCACCCTCTCCCAGACTCCGATTGGGCGGTCCATCGCGGCCTATGACGGGCTTGAGGGAACCGAATCCGCCCTGATCGAAAAGCTCGGAACCTATGCCATGATTGGGATACCGGAAGCGACGGAGACCAAGTTTTGGAATTCGCTCGTGTATGGCGCGAGCTCCAACGCGATCCATACCGAAACGACCCGAACCCTGTTCGGGATCCAGCGGCTCGTCTCGATTCAAAAAGATCTCGACATCAGCCACGCTGCGTTGGATGAGGAGTTGCTGAAGCGATCGATGCCCACACCCAAAGCCAGCGAACTCCCCTCTCCAGCCCCTGAGTCCGCTCCCGGGGAACTGACGGATTTTCAACGGCACATCCTGCATAACTTTATCGGAGAAGATGTCAGTGGGAGATCATCCGATAAATGGTGACCATTTGATCTTGCCAATCACCGGCGGTTCGGTATAATTGCTTCCAACTATGACACCACAGGCCGTTCGTTCACGCCCGATTGCGCCCCATCTGGTTCCCTTTCTTTTCCTCTTCATGCTGTGTGTCTGTGCAATTGGACCACTAGGCACAACACCGGCTCTTGCGAGTGGTCTGATTGAGATTGCGGAACTGTTGGCGCACCCAGAGCAATACGATCATCAAGACGTCGTCGTCACCGGAAAGGTCATGAATGTTCAGCTGGCAACCAATCGCCAGGGACAGCCAGCCTACGGATTCCTTCTACAGGACCAAGCCGGCACCCTCAAGGTCGTGAGTCTTGGCCAGCTTGAAGTTCATGAAGGCGACCAAGTCATTGTGGAAGGGGTCTTCAGTCGGCTCCGCCAAGTCGGCCGCACCATTGTCTACAATGAGATCAAGGCCATCTCCGTCAAACCGATGACCCGACTGAATCCAGATCTCGTCGGGTAATCGCATCACGCATTCTTCACACCGGTGATGCCCCGCTTCGAATATGCCGTGGAAATGGTTGGCCTGATGCGGCAAAACCTCCTTGCCTTGACGCTCGGACTCATCACGCAGCTATCGTTGGCAAGTTGTAGTACCCCTGCACATGTCGGCGAGTACCCCAATCAACAACGTGTGGTTGGGAAGTCCAAATCCACAATCCTTGCCTGTGCAGGAGCACCTAATAAAGAAGCATTCGATGGTGGACGGACCATTCTGAGGTACTATCGTGAAGCCCCGATACTGGAAGAATCCCGACCAGTTGGGAAAGGGAGCTTTGCAACCGTGCGCCATGGCTGTTGGGCTACCGTCGTGCTAGTAGATGACCGTGTGGTGAATGTTCAGTATCGTTTCGTCCCTCCGACATTTGACGCATCCAACGACTGCGAAGACATTTTTGATTCCTGTCCGTAGCGGCGGCTTCCGGCTGATACGTCACCGTCATGGTTCTTCATGATCTCTCTTGATATCCGTACGGCGATGATCCTCATCGCCGGCCTAGCACTCGGCCTCCTTGTGATGTGGGCCCCACAGGCATCAGCCTTGGAAAAGTATGGACGTCCGCTCCCGTCCATGGGGGACGCAAACGGGAGAGGAGCGGAAGAATCGCTCTTCGCCGGATATCTCCTCGCCGGGGTGTTTGCCAGGAACCCCTCTTTTGCTGCCAGACCTGACAATACAGGGCTCGTGGGGTTGCGACACATGCTCCATCTTGAAACTGATCTCTATAGGCAGTACCTCACTTTTTATACCGATCAGAACTTGTTCTCCGATCGCACGAACGGATGGATCGAATTAAGCGAGTGGGACGGGACCTATGCCTTCACCGGTGTGCTTGGCCACGTCAACTGGCGCCTCCAGTATGAACGCGATGCACCACTGGACCGTAAAGGTGTGACTCAAGAGTATGCCGACGGGTTGGTGACGGCAAAATTCCAGGCCGTTCAGGATTTCCCCTGGTGGCACCGTCATTTCCCTCATCAAAATTTGACGGCCTATGCCGGGGCCGGCTGGCTCTTCCATAACAGAAACTACTTCGCCAGACCTGACAATACCGGACGAGCGCTCTTCCGATATGTGGCCCATATCGACCTGGACCTGTACAAGAACAAGATCGTGCTCTACGGCGATGTGAATATGTTTACGGATCGTGATGCCGGCAACCAAGCCAGTCCCACGGAACTGGATTGGATCATCGGACTCGCCGCACGATGGCGGAACATGGAACTCGCCGTCTATCACGAGCAGGATCAACCGCTCGATCGGGCGGGACTTGTTCAAAAATATCTCGCCCTCCAGCTCCGTTTCTCATTTGATATTTCAAAACAGGATCTCGGGATCGGACTTACCCAACCGACGGCAGGAGGTCAGTGAGGGAGTTTGAGGACGGCGGTGAGGAGGCGATCCATGATCCGATCCGGAAGAATCTGTCCGATGAACGCACGAATCTTTGCATCCCTGCCGACGAGATAGCGAGTCTTAGGCACAGGAGCCGTCAAGGCATGCTCAACCGCCTTCGCAACCACATCTGCCGGAATAGCCCGTTTCGCCGCCTCGTCCACCACCTTTCGTACCGCCGCCACCGTCGGCTCATAGAGCTTTTTCAGCTCCGCACCCATGATCGCTTCTCGCCCGGCGGCATCGTCGGCAGACTTGGCCCAGATTGGGGTTGTGATCGCACCAGGTTCGATAATTGATACCTGGATGCCCCATTGTTGGACCTCGAGTCGCAAGGCATCCGTGATCGCCTCCAAGGCAAACTTCGACGCCGAGTACGCGCCCATCAGCGGAATCGTGGAACGACCCGCAATCGATCCCATATTCACGATCCGCCCGCGCGCCTGACGGATCAGCGGCAGAAACGCCTGCGTCACGGCAACCTGGCCGATCACATTCACCTCAAGCTGCCGTCGAAGATCTGACAGAGGGATCGCTTCAAGCGGTGCCGGTACCGCAATCCCCGCATTATTCACAAGCCCGTACAAACCGGTCGATCCACATCGCTCCGACACAATCGCAAGCGAGCGTTGAATAGACGGCTGATCTGTCACATCAAGCAGAATCGGGACGAGTCGATCCGAGCTCGACTGTTGAAGCACCGCCCCGTCTTCTGGCTTCCGCACCCCGGCAAAGACGGTAAACCCCAATCGATCAAGACGCAGCGCACAGGCTGCCCCAATACCCGTGGACGCTCCAGTGATGACCACGGCTTTGTGGTTCCCAACCAAGACTTGTTCCTTTCGGTCCCGCCCCCTCGTGCGCTCCCTATGAAGGGAACACACTCTATCCGGAACCCTCGGTCCCCTGTTCAATACGGTTCGATGGATGGATGTGATTGGTGGCGGTGACCCGGATTGAACGGGTGACCCGCGGCTTATGAGTCCGCTGCTCTGCCAACTGAGCTACACCGCCACGATACCGCAGAGAAGAATCCAGATAATAACTGAAGAGCGAGACGGCTGTCTACCGAGTCGGAGGAGAATTGCCCCGCATTGCATGGATGAACTTGCGATGAACCTGTGATGGTGCGGCACCTGCCCCCTTCAAGAAGAGCCAGCGAGGGACGCTTCAGCCCAGAACCGGGGAAGGAAACCGCTCGATCTTGGGCACCGCCACCAAACCTACCCAGCTGACCGGAGAGGCATTGAGAACCGAGACGTCACTCACCGGCACGCTCGATTTCGTTGACTGAGAGTTGAATCCGAGCGAGCCTGCCTGGAAAGTGAGCGTGGGATCAACCCTTTGGCTCACGTTTGGTCGGGGGCTTGACCATCTGGCGTATTTGCTTCTTGAGAGCTGGTAGATCTCGCTCCACCACGGCCCAGACTTCTCCCAGGTCAATACCGAGATAGTCATGAACCAGCACATGCCGCATGGTAATGATCTGTGGCCAAGGGACTTGCGAATGAGCTTTTCGAAATGCGGGGGTCAGTTTGCTGGCTGCCTCGCCGATGATCTGGATATGGTGAATCATCCAGGTATGGACGAGTTCGTCCTCTTCGAAAACTCGCCGACCTCGCTTAGCATACCGCTCGATATTTTTGATCGCCTCGAGGATATCTTGGAGCCGATCGCGATCATCTCTCATAAGGCGACGGCATCTTTGAGCACATCCTTCCGAACGAGAGGGCGGAGCCCACGCTCGGAGGCCACATCTACCGGTCGCTTCAGCAATCGCTCCAGGTCAAGGATCAGGGCGGCATGATCCAGCAAGCTTCGGCCCTCCTCCATGTCGACGAGAAAGTCGATATCGCTGTTCCGGCGAGCAGTGCCGCGCGCGACCGAGCCGAACACCCTCACTTTTCGCGCACCATGTCGCGCGGCGACTTGGAGAATTTGGATTCGCTTGGACTGGAGTAATTGACGGATGCTCATCATCTGTCTCCTGCGCCTAGTGTAGCCAAAACCAGCCGGGAACTCCAGCAACGTGCCTCTCTCGGGCTGAGGATGGGAAGTACTCAAAAGCAGTGCTGAGGACTGAGTGCGGGAAGTTGAGTCCAGGCAAGCTCGTCGAGCCAAGCCGGTTAAGCGGATGTATGGATTCGTCGGGGCCAGAGTGAGAGACTGGAGATCTCCTACTCAACTTGCCAGCTTTATTCTCCAGCCACAAGTTCTGCTTCTTATGGGCGGTCTTGGGGGAAGTACGGCACCCGGTTCAGAACAGGAATCAGCTTCAAATATTCCTGGATGCCTACGAAGGTCACCCTCGCATGTCCCTATCCTACCTGCGATCCCTCATTCGACAACCCAGCGACCACGGGCTTTGATTGTGTCATACATGGCATCCGGAGCAAGATCTGCGCCATTGGCCCATTGGACTGCCCCCATCACCACCCCAAGCTGAGCGTAGATGCTTGCGTTTCAAAGCGGCTCGAACACCGCTCCCCTCGTCTGCGCTCTATCACAACTACTCACCTCCAACCGCCCCACCGTTATTCCGTCGGTATCTTGGCTTCCCCTCCATTCATCGCGTACAGTGGGAACATCCCTTGAACTGAGACATGAGCCTATGCACCCTGAACTTCGACGAGCCTATGAAGCGGAAATGACGACGGCGATCAGTCTGTATGACGTGGATGATCTCCAGCTCGCATTTTCTCATCTTGAGCGTGCACATATCCTGGGACAATCGTTTTCGATTGCCCATGCAAGAACACACTGGTGGATGCTGAAAGTTGGGTTGAGGAATCGAGATCGCGTGGAAATCCTTGGCCAGATCCCACGAATCCTGGGAGCGTTGCTCTTTTCGAGAATCTGGGTTCCAATCGGCAATACCGGAGGCGCTCGAGTACCTCCGTTTAGGTCAATGCCTATCCCGCATGAACTTCAAGTATTACTTGATCAGTACTCACACAAGTGAAAGAAATGAAGCATTTTATAAACGTCATGCAAAGATTTCGTTCGTTCGATGATCGTGAGCTCGTCCATCCCAAGCGCTATTCATCCCTCAGCCCCTCAACGACCGGTTGCCGCGCAGCCCATCGGGCAGGGAAGTAGCCGGCCACCAAGGTTGCCAAGACGGCGAGCGCGACCGCCTGAAGGAGCGAGCCGATTGGAAGAATCATTTGAATGGTCCATCCGAACGACTGTCTATTGATCACTTTGATCAGCAACAGCGACAGCAGCCCTCCCCCAACAAGTCCCAGCACGATCCCTATCGCACCAAGATAGATGGCCTCCCAGAGTACCAATTGTTGAATTTGCCCCGAGCTGCCGCCGATAGCCCGGAGGGTGGCAAACTCTCGGCGCCGTTCCAGCACAGAAGTAATGAGCGTGTTCACAATCCCCAACATAGCAATGACGACGGCGATGGCCTCTAAGACATAGGTCAGGAGAAAGGTCCGATCGAAGATCTCGAGGATTTCTTTCCGCAGTTCTGTGTTACTGATGACGAGTGGCGGCAGTCCTCCCTTGGTCGCGACACTCAACTGTTCGGTAATCCTGGCTCGCACACGATCCAGACTGGCTCGCTCGCGCAAATACACAGGGAAGACGGTCACCAACTCATCGTGCCACAGCGACTGATAGAGGGCTCGATCCATCAGGAGCTTGCCCCCGTCCGTTGAATAGTCATAAAACACCGCCACGATAGGAAACTGCCTCACCCCACTCGGCGTCATGATCTCAAGGATAGATCCCTCCTGCACACTCAAGCGATCGGCCAACACTTCAGAAACCAGCAGGCCACCGATCTCGGCCGCTCGATTGAGGTGTTCCGACGAATCACCGCTTCGAACCAGATACTGGCTCCACTGGGCATGTAAGCGCAGATCGCGAGAGACGACCGCCACGCGTTGGCCGTTCACCGTGATCCGTACATCACGGTAGGTATCGACTGCCGCCACTTCAGGAATTGAGGAGAGCATGCTCGTCCAGGACTGCGGCAGGCTCCGTCCGACTGTCCCGATCTCTGTGCCGCGCAACCAGAGTGACGGCGCCACAACCACATCAGCCAGCACCGTATCGGCGACCCAGACTTCCACGGTATGCCGAAAGCTGCGAACCATGACCAAGACCCCGATCATGATCGCCAGCCCTACCATGAAGGCCGACACGGTGACGCCATTTCGACCAGGGTTTCTGGATGCATGGTCCACCGCGATCGTTCTCATGACTCCAGGCAACCCGGCTGTTGGTCTAATCAAACGCCTGTAACCGCCCCCCCTCGTGACGCACAGCGGTGCCACACAAGCCAGTCCAGCTAAGAGACAGAGCGTGGCCATGTAGCCCAAGACCGGCACCCCCTGAATAGACCCAGGCCAACTGAGGAGTCCTGCCACACCGAGCAGTGCGCATCCCATGACAGCGAGGCGGCCCACTCGCAACTGCTGACTCGCTTCATAATCTCCAGGAGCAAGGGCACGAACAGTCGCCGTCCCGCTGGCATCCACACTGGGACCGATGGCACCGATCATGGAGACCGCACAACCGATAAGGACGCCTTCCAGACCCATCGTGAACCATGGCCCCGTCCAAAAGGCTTCCCCTCCACCGGCACTCACCGGAACGTAGAGATCTGAGATCGTTCGACTCAACAGCGCGACCAGCTGTTGCGCCAACACCATTCCCGCCACGCTTCCGACCAGACCTCCCACGACGCCGAACAGCCCAGCCTCGATGAGAAACAAAAGGGCCACCTGCCCCGGGGTCATTCCCACGGCGCGATAGATGCCGATCTCCCGTCGCCTCTGGGCAACAGCAAAGGCCATGGTGTTGTAGATCAAGAACATCCCGACCAACAGGCCGACCCAACTGAGCACCGTGAGATTCAAACGGAAGGCGCGGATCATCTGTTCAACCTGACTCGTCCGGTTCACCGGCCGTTCCACCGTCACGTGTGGAGGCAAAACCGTTCGTACCTTCTCGGCAACCTCATCAACAGACACACTTGGGGCTGTCACAAGGTCAATCCGATCAACCAGACCGGCCATACCAAAGGTCACCTGAGCGGCGGCGATATCCATGACCGCCAGACGTTCCCAGGACGTACCTCGATCAGATTCACTATGGAGAATTCCGGCAACTCGGCAGCGACAGCTGCCGGTCCCGATGAGAAGATGGATCTCGTCCCCGACCGACACATTCCAGTCGGTCGCCAGCTTTTTCCCAACAAACACGGAATGTGGGTGGATCATATCGATCATCTGGCGTTCCGTCGCCGGCTGGTTGACACGAAACCCTCTCGCATTGAATTCAGCCAAGAGATCCAGGCCAAGCACTTGTACGGCCTGGCCAGGCTGATCTCCTTTCATCTGAACAGCTGTTTGAAGAATTACCGGAGAGACCGAGGTCACGTCGGGCACAGTACGTAGACGCATGATGAGTTGCTCATCAAGTCCCGACTCACCTCCTGCCACTTCCAAGGTGGTCGGACCAGCCACAGTCAGTACCGCTTGCTCAAATGAACTCAGCACATCCACATTCGCCGTACGCACGGCTACGGAGGCCGAGACCCCAAGCGCGACGCCGACAATCGTCAGCATCGTCCGCAAGGGCCATTGGCGTAGGTGCGAGATAAGGATCAGGACAACGACTTTAGTGAAGGACAGCATGAAGGTAGAAGCAAGAAGAGGGACAGCGGAGGACACACACCCGAGACTGGCCAGCCGAAGCCGGCAGCCCTGACGTATTGCTGCAAACTTTTTGACTTTCGTTTACATGATGAAAATCGTTTGCTAGACTCACGCGTACTTACACAGAGAAGGAGCACCAATGGCCAGACACTCTACCACAGCGAAAAAAACAGCGGCGACAAAATATCTCTCGCGAACCGTCCGCCACGCCAAGGCCTCGGTGTCCATCACACCCAGGCAGCGTGAAATCCTGCGACTCGTCGCGCTTGGCCATACCAACCGCGAAATCGCCGGGTCGTTAGGGATCAGCGTCAGGACGGTTGAGGTTCATCGCTTCAACTTGATGCGACGGCTGAACGTTCGAAACGTGGCCCAGCTGCTGCGCCAAGCCTTGCAACAAAATCTCTTGCCGCGCAATTTCGGCACCAAATGAACCTAGAGTTCCTTGAGGCGTCCGCGGCAATCCTGAATCGATCGATACCCTTTCCGGTGTAACACCGCCCCGAGTTCTGCCTCCAAACGCTGGAAGGCATCCAACCCCTCCTCCACGAGCACCGTCCCAACCTGAACCGCCGATGCCCCACAGAGAAAATGTTCAAACGCGTCACCGCCATCGATCACTCCACCTGTACCAATGATGGGCATCCTTTCCCCAAAGAACTTATAGAAGGCACGGACATTCGCCAAGGCTACGGGCTTGATCAGTCGTCCGCCGAGCCCACCGAATCCGCCTTTCGGCTTGATCACGACCGTTTCCCGCTCAGGATCAACCACCAATCCATTGCCGACTGAATTGATCAGATTCAGAAAGTCCACGCCACATCGCCCGAGCATCGTCCCCATGACCTGATGATGGGCTGGGTCAAAGTAGGGTGGCAGCTTGACTCCCATAGGAACCGTGATCTTCGGACGCACCTTCTTGAGAACCCGTTCAGAGGCATCCGGATCATACCCAATCTGAGGCTTCCCGGGGATATTGGGGCAAGATAGGTTCACCTCGATAAGATCAGGTTGGGCGACATTGATCAGTTCAGCAATTGTCGGGAAGTCGTCCTCAGTCAGTCCGGCGACACTGGCAATGACAGGCTTGCCGAATCGCTTCAGTTGCGGGATCAATTCGGCATACGCCCGATAGCCCAGATTGGGCAGCCCCATTGAATTGATGGAGCCCCCAGAAAATCCATAATACCGAGGTTCTGGATTTCCGTGACGCGCTTCAATCGTCATCGACTTTGTGACGATCGCCCCTGCGGCAGACCGTCCTAAGGCCTCCAGTTCTTCCCTTGTGACGCAGAGCGCACCAGCCGCATTCATAAAACAGCTGGGGAACGTCACTCCGGCGATTGTGGTAGAGAGGTTCATGATAGAAGGACCGATTGTGTCGAGGGAGTGGTGCGTGAAACCATCCTGCCGTCACGCATCGTCCAGGTATAATCAGCCGCCGAAGCCGCCTGTGCGCTATGAGTTACTAACAGCACTGTCTGCCCTCCGGACCGGGCAAGCCCCTGAATCAGCGCCATGATCTCCGCACCTTGATGCGAATCGACATTGCCGGTCGGTTCATCCGCCAACAGAAGCCGTGGTCGATGCGCTAATGCCCGTGCAATCGCAACCCGTTGCTGTTCTCCACCTGAGAGTTCACCTGGACGATGGCGGCGTCGATGGCTCATGCCGACCTGATGCAATAGATCGTCGACCCGTGCTGCAATATCACGGCCCTGTTCTCCCCGCAACATCAACGGCAGTGCGATGTTCTCTTCAGCCGTCAAGCCATGAACAAGATGGAAGGCCTGAAAGACGATTCCGATGGTTTCACGCCGCATCGTCGTCCAGTCCTGACTGTTGAGCGTGCTCGTGGACCGTCCATCAATCACGATTTCCCCTGAAGTCGGGTGATCCAACCCAGCCACAAGATTGAGGAGGGTGCTTTTCCCACACCCGCTAGGGCCGACAAAGGCACAGAATTCTCCCCGCCGAACCTCCAGATCCACCTCGTGCAAGGCCGTCACCATGGCATCGCCACGGGAGTATGTCTTGGAAAGCTGCCTGATCGTGACCACCGACTCCGTAGACTCCTGAAAGACCTCGTACTGGATCCCGTAAAGTGCGTACTCCTATAGCACAACCCTCCGGAACAGGACAACCTTGACAGAGGCCGCCGCTTCGCCATAATGAAACGAGCCCAAGGATTCAACTCTATCTGCTATGGCCGCTTTTCCTCCGGTTCCAGCGCTTCTACGCCGTGCCACACGGTTTTTCTTCCCTATTCAATGTGTGGTCTGTGGTTCCCCTTTGACAGATGACCTCGTTCCTCATTTTTGTACGAGCTGCTGGAGCACACTTCAGCCGATGCCTACCGCTCGATGTGCACGCTGTGATCGACCATTTGTGTCGCCGGCGGCCACCGCCTACAGCCCCCAGCATCGATGTTATGCCTGCGTTGAACATCCACCATCCTATACAAGAGCCTGGACGCTGTATCCCTATACCCCTCCGCTCCAAGATGCGATCCGCCTGTTGAAGTACCAGGGTAAAGTCTCCCTCGTGACACCCCTGGCCAACTTGATGCTCACCACACTTCCGCAGGTGGATGCCATCGACCTGGTCATCCCGGTCCCATTGCACCACGAACGGCTTTGCCAACGAGAGTTCAACCAGGCCCTGCTGCTCGCAGACCAGATCGGACGACATCTGAGCATTTCCGTTTCCTACACCAATCTGGTCCGTACCACGCCCACTCCACCGCAAACCACCCTCTCTCGTCGAAACCGGCTCAAAAATCTGCGCCACACGTTTGCAGTACAGCACCCTGCTGAGCTCATGAACAAACGTATCTTATTGATTGACGACGTCTTCACAACCGGCACAACTGTCAATGAATGTGCCAAGACCTTGCGCCGATCCGGTTCGGCCGACGTTTTCGTTCTCACCTTGGCACGAACCATCGACCAGAATTTGATCCCTGATCACACACAACCTGCAGCTCCCTATCCATTTTCAAATCCGTGAAAGGTGACCGTCATGCCCATCTATGAGTACCTGTGCCAAGACTGCAAGACACGCAATGCCATCTTGACCTTGAACCCTCATCGGCACGATCCAGTGCAATGCCGACACTGTGGAAGCTCGAAGATGAACCGTCTCCTCTCACGATTCTCCGCGCTGAAGTCAGAAGAGGCGAGGCTCGAGTCACTTGCCGATCCCGCCACCCTTGGCGGACTCGATGAGTCGGATCCCCGAAGCGTCGCCCGGCTCATGAAGAAAATGGGACAGGAGTTGGGTGAAGACGTCGGCGATGTCGAGGCCATGCTGGACGAACCGGGTAGAGATGACTCAACAGCCGACCACACCGAGGGCCTTTGATATGTCCCATCACATATTTTCGCTTGACTTTCTTACACCTCCCTCTAGAATGCCTTTATACTGGAGGCAGCATGCAGCCTGTGAGCTCTAGGAGGAGGTGGGCCAGTGGGCAAGACTCCCAAGAGCGAGCTGATGACGGCCAAGCAAACTTGTCGTTTCCTCAAGATTTCACAACAGACACTCTATCGGCATCTTCGGTGCCGGCAGATCCCTGCATTCAAGCTCGGCAACGAATGGCGATTCGTCCGTTCGGATCTCGAACAGTGGATCCGAGACGATCGAGCCAAACCTCCGGTCAATTCCTCGACTAGGGTATTATGATGTTTGCCGGTGAATATCTGTGCAAAGTGGATGAAAAAGGAAGGTTTATTGTCCCTTCTCCGATCCGCGAGCAGATTGAAGCCGAGGGCCAGGCTGTGATGTTCTTGAAAGGTCCAGAACAGTCTCTTTTGCTCTATTCCATGAAGGAATGGGAGAAGGTCCTGGACCGAACAAAGTCATCCCTGGATGAAGACCAAAGTCGGCTGTTCATGCACTTTGTCGTTTCGGAAGCCGGCTCATCGGACGTCGATAAGACCGGACGGATTT
>JAOUGT010000059.1 GCA_029865485.1 Nitrospira sp. | reverse complement strand
CTCCATCATTGCCGGTGCCGGCGTCGCCGGCATTCCCGAAGCCGGCATGATCGTCCTGCCGCTCGTCCTCGCCGCAGCCGGTCTGCCGGATCAGGTCATCTTGGCCGCGATTCCGCTCATCATGACCGTGGACTGGATCATCGCCCGCGCCCGCTCCGGGGTGAACGTCATGAGCGACATGCTCGTCGCCATCCTGCTCGACGTCGGAAAGCCGGCACCGGTAACGAAGCCACTTGCTTAAGACAAGCGCTGACCCGGCTCAGGATTGTGGTGGGGCACTCAGCAGGCCCGCGCCATTGGCCTCACCGTGTTCATTGGGTTGCAAGCAGATCCTTTTTTCGAGGCCATACCATCCGTTCTTCATCTCCAAGAAAAGCGCCGTCAGGCATCACGAGCCGGTTTTGGCGAGACAACAGTATTTGTATTTCTTGCCGCTGCCGCAGGGACAGGGAGCATTGCGGCCGAGGCCGCCGGCTGGACGAGGAGCCAGGCCAAGCAGTGCTCGCGGGTCCTGGTGAAACAGATCTCGCATGAGCGCATAGAGCGCCGGATCTCGTCGTTCGAGGGATGCGGGTGAGGTGAAGAAATACTCGGCCAACACCGCGAAGAATTCATGCTCGTTCCTGTACGCATAGGTGTTCAACCTGGCCCGTTGCCGCGACGGATGGGCAAGTTCTTGCGCCACAAACCGCATCCACTGCCGCACAGCCATCCAGGGCACTTCCGGCGGGATTCCATACTCGTGTGTCTCTCTCTCGACCAGGTGCGCGAACTCGTGCACTCCCACGTGGTGATGTCCGGACGGATGATCAAATCCCGCGAGCAACGCCGGCTTTGAGAGAATCATCACCCCGCTCAAATGGTGCAGCCCGACCATGCCCAAGATGGTGTTCTCTTTCCCTCCGGTCGTCCGGTAGGCATCGTCGAACGCGTCCGGGTAGATCAGCACCTCGTGCAGCCGGTGGTAGGCCCAATCGTGAAAGCCAAAGGTTGGAATCACGGCGCTCGCCGCAACCAGCACCCGGACCGTGTCGTCCACCTCCGTCCGGATTCCTGTGATGCGAACCTCACTCAGGAAGATCTGCACGAGTTGCCGAAACCGCGCCTGGCCCGTCTCGTCCAGGGCCCGGAAGAACGCCACGTGGGTGCCCAGAATCGCCTCCCACGCAGCCGGAAAGGGTTGCTGCATCACCGCCAGCCGCCGGAGACAACGCCGGCGCAGCCACCAGTAGGCAAGCGGGCTCAGCCCCACGAGGAGCCACAGCACGGGGAAGAGCCAACCCAGCCATGCCGCCGCAAGCGCCGCCACTCCGGCAGCGATCAGCGCCTCCCGGCGATTACGTGCATTCATTTCCGGTGTCACCAACATCGGCCTGTTCTCCTGAGGGACAGCCCTCCGCGTGGAACGATTCTACTCCGAGGGAACCGGCACCGGCCATGAGCCAGCGCCAACATTCCTTCTGCTATTGAGTAGGTAACTCAGCCACCAGTTCGACCACTCTGGCTCACTTGAGACAGTTTCCAGTCTCCCGTCTCCGCCCCTCAGTCCTTCCCCGCGTCCTCAGACCTTAGCCTCCAACCTCCTACATTGGCTTTGTGGTAACCTATGTGTTACTATCGTATGTGGCTGACGTCAGAGTCCTAGAATATTGCGATGGGCAGGGGCGGTCGCCTTTTGCAGCGTGGTTCGATGGGCTCAATGCGGCGGCTGCGGCGAAGGTCACCGCCACGCTCTATCAACTCATGGCAGGAAACTGGTCACAGGTCAAAGGGGTCAGTGGAGGAGTGTTCGAGCGGAAGATAGACTTCGGTCCAGGCTATCGAGTTTATTTTGGAAAGGACGGAGATCGCCTGGTGATTCTCCTTGGTGGAAGCAGCAAGCAGCGGCAGCAACAAAGCATCGACGCCGCACACGAACGATGGGCAGACTATCGACGTCGGAAACGTCTGAAGACAGAGGCGTGAGGCAACGGAGGAATCATGGCGCTTACACGGGAATTTAAAGACACAGTCGTCACGCGAGTCCAACGCGACCCTCGGTTTCGGGAATCGCTCTTCACCGAGGCGATGAATGCCTACCTGGGAGGGGACACCGGTACGGGAAAAGCGATCCTCCGCGATCTGGTGAACGCGACCGTAGGCTTCGAGGAATTGGCGGCGGTGCTCAAGAAGCCGAGCAAGAGCCTCCACCGCATGCTGGCGCCTCATGGCAATCCGAGCACGGAAAACTTTTTCGGGATTGTGCATGCGCTTCAGAAAAAGACCCGTGTCCGACTCCAGATCACGGCGAAGGCTAGCTGAGGGGTCGGACCGGCTCATGAAGGAGTCACAGGGGGGCGAAAGGTGAGGTCGCGGGATCGCCTATCAAAAATTATGAGGCTCCTGCCTGACAGCCTGACTCGACATTGAGTCCTTCGCAGGCAGCCTCAGTCCTCCGATCTCGTTCCTGAATTCTTTTTGCATTCCCATCTCTGCACGCCCAGCTCTCCGCCGTGGTGCGTGATTTCTTAGAGAACTACGGGTAATCTTCCGTCAAACGTCAATGGGGTGTTGTTTGAACAGCCGAGCATCTCACCGTCCCAGGCATTCCTCATGAAGACAATTCGTGATTGCTTTGGCCGATTAATCAGGCTCGCGGACGAGCGCATCGCACATATTCTGCAGCATCCGGAAATGGCAGGTATGGAAGCGGAGATAGATCGCGTGTTGTAGACATCTGCGGAGGTGCGGCTCTCCCGTTCTGACAGCACGGTACCCTCATCGACCAAATCCACGACCTCCACGCTGGGTAGTGCCAGACAGTCACACAGACACGGCGGGTCTCTCGCCGGTCCATCGGACCAGGTCCTCCTGGCTCCATCACCGCTCAGCATGACTGCAGACGGGATCATCGTCCGTGCTGCTCCCACATGAACGTCATGAGCGACATGCTCGTCGCCATCTTCCTCAACACCAAGAGAGGACGTCAGCATGGTGGCCTCTGTCTCAGCAGCCACGCTGTTTCTCTTTGCTCCCCACGCAAACGGTGTAGTACAATCGTGTCATACAATCAGGAGAGGTGAAGACTGTGCCGCTCACAGTGCGTATCGATCAAAAAACTGAACGATTGATCCAGCGGTTGGCTCGCAAGAGAGGCCGGAGTAAATCTGAGGTGATTAGGGAGGCCATTGACATTCTGGCGAAACGCGCGCAGGAGCTGGAGAGGACGGAACGCCCCTTTGAGGCTGTGCGGGATCTCATCGGCAGTATCCGCGGAGGTCCATCCGATCTGTCTGAGAGAACAGGGGATCGGTTTCGAAGGATGCTAGAAGCCCGGCCTCGCCGGAGTTGAGTATGGTGCTGGTGGATGCCGGGCCGCTGATCGCTTTGATTCATGCCGACGATCACCATCATCGGCGTTGCGTAGCTGCTTTCCAGCAATTCACCGAGCCGTTAGGGACTGTCTGGCCTGTACTCACCGAAGCTATGTATCTGCTCGCATTTTCTTGGAAAGCTCAGGAAGCGCTCTGGGAAATGCTTGATCGTGGCGTCATCGTCCTCCTCCCACTGGGAAATGAGGAAGTCTCTCGAATGAGAGAGCTGATGAAAAAATATAGAGATCTGCCGATGGATCTGGCTGATGCGGCTCTAGTGGCCGTGGCTGAGCGTGAGAAGATTCGACAAATCTTCACACTCGATCGCCGAGACTTCCAAGTCTACCGACCAGCCAAGTTAGGACGGTTTGTCCTCCTGCCGAAGTAGCTCCGTCTTTGATGCCAGCCCCTTGCTACTGCGCTCGACCAAATTCCCCATCGTGCAGTGATTGGCCCCGTAACTCAAGACTCAGTACCCCGAACCTTGTACTATTACTGGACACGGACTCAGCACTTCCTTCTGATGCGTGATTTCTTAGAGGGAAACGGGTATTCTTAGCGCCCATGCCAACTCCAGAAGATCAGGCGCGCGAGCGTATCGACCACGCGCTGGAACAGGTTGGCTGGCGCGTGCAGGACTACAAGAGCGCCAATCTTCAGGCTGGGCGAGGCGTGGTCCTGAGAAACTTCCCCCTCGTGAGCGGGCATGGCTTCGCAGATTACCTCCTTTATATAGATGGGAAAGCTGCCGGAGTTATTGAGGCGAAGAAGGAGGGATTTCCGTTAGTCGGCGTGGAAGTCCAGGCTGAGAAATACAGCAAGGGTCTCCCTGCCGACTTACCCGCCCATATCCGGCCATTGCCCTTTCTCTATCAGAGCACCGGCGTGGAAACGCGATTCACGAACGGCCTCGATCCGCAACCGCGCAGCCGACCAGTATTTAGCTTTCATCGGCCCGAGACACTTGCGGCCATGATCCCACAACGCAGCGAAGCGCCAAGAGAACTATTCGGTGCATCATTGGCGGCAGAAGCAGTGCCGACGCTCCGTGGCCGCTTGAGAACGCTGCCACCACTCAGCACTACCGGCCTCTGGCCCGCTCAAATCACCGCTATCAAGAATCTCGAACAGTCGCTGGCTCAGGATCGCCCGCGTGCCCTCATCCAAATGGCCACCGGCAGCGGCAAGACCTTCACGGCTATCAACTTCATCTACCGGCTAATCAAGTTCGCTGGAGCCAAACGGGTGCTCTTCCTGGTCGATCGCGGCAATCTCGGCGACCAGACATTGAAAGAGTTTCAGCAGTACGTCTCACCCTACAACAACTTCAAGTTCACCGAAGAGTTCATCGTCCAGCGGCTGGCGGGCAATACCCTCGATACGACCGCGCGCGTCTGCATCAGTACCATCCAGCGCATGTATTCCATGCTCAAGGGGCGGGAGCTGTCGGACGAGGACGAAGAAACCTCCGTCTCCGGCCTCGAACGGCTCTTCAAGAAGCCAGAACCGCTGGAGTACAACCCCAACATCCCCATTGAAGCCTTCGACATCATCGTCACCGACGAATGCCACCGCTCCATCTACAACCTCTGGGCGCAGGTGCTGGAATACTTCGATGCCCACCTCATCGGCCTCACCGCTACGCCCAACAAGCAGACCTTCGGTTTCTTCAATCAAAACCTCGTCATGGAATACAACCACGAGCAAGCCGTGGCCGACGGCGTCAATGTGAACTACGACGTGTACCGCATCCGCACCGCCATTACGCAGGCTGGGTCCAGGGTGGAGGCCGGGTATAGCGTGCAGTTGATGAATCGGGAGACGCGCACAAAACGCTGGGAGCGACTCGACGACGACTTCGCCTACGATCCCGACCAGCTCGACCGCGACGTAGTCGCCCCGGACCAGATCCGCACCATCGTCAAAGCCTTCAGGGATAAGCTCTTCACCGACATCTTTCCCGGCCGTACCGAGGTGCCCAAGACCCTCATCTTCGCCAAGGACGACGCCCATGCGGAGAACATCGTTGAAATCCTTCGCGAGGAGTTCGGCAAGGGGAACGAGTTTGCCCAGAAGATCACCTATCGCACTACCGGGGTGAATCCCAAGGACCTCATCAAAAGTTTTCGCAACAGTTACCATCCCCGCATCGCCGTCACCGTGGATATGATTGCCACTGGCACCGACATCAAGCCGGTCGAAATCGTCGTCTTCATGCGCGCGGTCAAATCCCGCACCTTCTTCGAACAGATGAAGGGCCGTGGTGTTCGCGTCATCAAGCCGGATGATCTCAAGGCCGTCACGCCCGACGCCACGAGCAAAGACCACTTCGTCATCGTCGATACAGTCGGTGTCTGTGAGCAAGACAAGACCGATGCGCGACCGATGGAGAAAAAGCCCAGCGTGGCCTTTGAGAAGTTGCTTCAGGCGGTGGCTTTGGGGAACACAGAAGAAGATGTGCTCACCAGCATCGCCGGACGGCTGGCTCGCATGGAGCACCGGATTACGAAAGCCGATGAGCAGGCCATCAGCAAAGCCAGCGGCGGCCTCTCACTCAAAGACCTGAGCCGGGGTCTCGTGGAAGCGGTCAACCCCGATCGGCAGGAAGAGCGGGCCACACAGCAATTCGGCACAAGCAAGCCGAGTGAGCAGCAGATTCAGCAGGTCGCCACCCAGTTGATCCAAGAAGCAGCCAAGCCGTTTCACGATCCGAAATTCCGCGAACTCCTGGTCGAGATCAAGAAGAAAAACGAACTGACGATCGATCACGTGAGCCAGGATCAAGTCATCGAAGCAGGGTTCAGCGCCGATGCGTTAGCGCGCGCCCGCACCATCGTGCAGTCCTTCGAGCAGTTCATCACACAGCACAAGGATGAGATCACCGCCCTGCAAGTGCTCTACAGCAAGCCCTACAAACAGCGGCTGAAGTTCGAAGACATCAGGGACCTGGCCCACGCCATCGAGAAGCCGCCCTACCTCTGGAACGAATCTCAACTCTGGCAAGCCTACGCAGCGCTGGAGAAATCGAAGGTCAAAGGCGCGAGCGGCAAGCGTATTCTGACGGACCTTGTCTCCCTCGTTCGCTTCGCCACGCACCAGGAGAATGAGCTGGTGCCATTTCCTGAGAAGGTCAACGCCAACTTCAAAGTTTGGCTAGGGGAGCAGGAAAAAAGACGGAAGTTCACGGACGAACAGCGTCACTGGCTGGAGATGATCCGTGACCATGTCGCAGCCAATCTTGTGGTTGAGCCGGACGACTTCGAGTATGCGCCCTTTGCGCAAGAGGGTGGGTTGGGGAAGGTGCATCAGATCTTTGGTAACGAGCTGAATAAGATGATTGAAGAACTGAATGAGGCATTAGCAGCATGACAGATGCGGTCCTAGATCAGCGAGCCGATACCCTTCCGTCTGGTTGGCTATGGAAGCCGTTCGGCGAACTAGTGACACATTCACAGAACGGTATCTCGAAGAGGCGCTCAACGACTGGAACTCCGACACCTGTATTGCGACTCGCTGACATTCGGGAAGGAGAGATCGTTGAATCTTCTCCTCGAGAAATTAGGTTATGTGATGAAGAGCTCAGTAAGTATGCACTGCGCGACGGAGATTTGCTGTGCGTGCGAGTAAATGGCAGTCGTACCCTTACAGGACGCCTAGTTTATTTTAGATCTCGAAAATTATGGGCTTACTGCGATCACTTTATACGCTTCCGGCTAGAGTCTGAGATAGCTGAGTCTAAGTATTTTGCTCATTATTTTAATACTGAGGCGGTACGCAGCTACTTGGGTAAGCACATGGTCTCTACTGCCGGCCAGAACACGGTAAGTCAAGGCATCATGTTGGGTGTCGCGGTACCACTTGCGCCAGTGAATCAGCAACGGGCCATTGTCGAAGAGATCGAAAAGCAATTCTCCCGTCTCGACGAAGCCGTCGCCAATCTCAAGCGCGTCAAGGCCAACCTCAAGCGCTACAAAGCATCCGTCCTCAAAGCCGCGGTCGAAGGTAAGTTGACCGAAGACTGGCGCAAGCAGCATCCCAACGTCGAACCAGCCGGTAAACTTCTCGAGCGCATTCTCGCTGAACGGCGCAAAAAGTGGGCAGGCAGAGGGAGATACCATCAACCCGGAGAACCAGAAACCAGCCATCTTCCAGAATTGCCTGGTAATTGGATTTGGGCGCGGCTTGACGCCATTACTTCACTCAAAGGTGGAATCACGGTTGATAAGAATAGAAAATCTTCGACCGCGAGAACCGTCCCGTATTTGCGCGTTGCGAATGTCCAGAGAGGGTATTTGGATCTTTCCGAGATAAAGACAATTGAAGCGCCGGACGATGACATCAAAGATCTACGCCTTATACCTGGCGACATTTTGTTCAACGAAGGCGGTGATAGAGACAAGCTCGGTCGAGGGTGGGTTTGGGAGGGACAACTTCCCGAGTGCATCCATCAGAACCACGTCTTCCGTGCCCGATTGTATTCGGCTGAAGTATTACCGAAACTTGTTTCCTGGTGGGGCAACTCGTTCGGTCAAGCCTACTTTTTACGAGAAGGTAAGCAGACAACCAATCTCGCGTCACTTAACCTGACGAAACTCAGCGAGTTTCCTATCCCGCTTCCGCCGGCAGCTGAACAACAGCAGATTGTCGACGAAGTCGAACGAAGTCTGTCCGTCATCGACGAACTCGAAGCCACCGTCCAAGCCAACCTCACCCGCGCCGAGCGGTTGCGGCAGTCAATCTTGAAATGTGCGTTCTCAGGGGACCTTGTCGACAGGAATAAGGCAGTAGCAAATTCAGATCATCAGTTAGTGCCTATGATTCAGCAACGATGAGTCAGTTCTCGTTGAGCTTAGAGGGGGAAATATGAAATCACCAGAACAGACCGATCAGCTGCTTCGTTGTTTGATGCACATCTTAGGTCGTGCCACTATGCCAATCAAAACTGTATACGATTTAGTAGGCCGAGGAGATAAACAGATCCAAGCCTTTAACCTTTGTGACGGTTCACTAATCCAGAGCGAGGTTTCCAGAAAAACCAAAATCGATCAAGGGCAGCTAAGCCGAACTTTCACGCGATGGGTTGAAAACGGAATTGCCTTCTGGATTGGAGAGGGTAAGGACGCGAGGCTTCTGCACATCTATCCTCTTCCTTCCAACACCAAGCCAAAATCGAAGAAGCCTAAGAAGTCCCCAAGACGCTGACGCATTCTGACTGCTGGAAACAACGTGATAGTAAAAGAACGAAACGTTAAGACGGTGTTCCTCCTGGGCGCGGGTGCAACCCGTGGTGCTGTTAAGCATGTCATCGTTAATCGAAAGCGAGTTAAACCCCCGCTCAATTCTGATTTTTTCAAAATTGCTGAAACTTATGCCAAGGCTAAGGGGAAGGATTCGGTTGATGCAGGAAGACTTGCCAGGCTGAAGCGCGTATTTAAGGACGAAATCCCTGTGAAAGGGCTTCCCACGATGGAAGAGGCGTTTAGCCTACTTTACATTGCGAAGGACTTTCCTGAGATTTATCGAAAAGGACCTGGGAAGAAGCCTGCTCCAGGCAATCGGAAGGAGATTGAAGATTTCCTCTATCTTACCTTCGACATTTTGGCTCTCCTTGGCCGGCATGCGGACGATGAAACTGGGTACGACCGACTGGCCAGAAAATTGGGATCAGATGATACGATTATTTCTCTTAACTATGACACGCTTCTCGATTCGTCTCTCGCACAGCGTGGTTGGAGCCCAAAGAACGGTTATAGACTCGGCGGAGGAAAGAGAAAGGTAGAGTGGGAGCCTGATCAAACAGACAACAAGACGCCTCTTGCCGGGGTTTCGCTTCTAAAGTTGCACGGGTCTATTAACTGGTTCGTTCGAGGGAGCTATGCGGGTCTCTCTAAGGTTTTTTCGAGCAAACCCGTGCTCGTGAGTAGTCCGCGGAGAAATGAAATTAAAGGACGCATTAGGCAGATCGTTCCACCGATTTATGGAAAGATTTTTGAGCACGGCCACTGGCGGAAGCTATGGACAAACGCATTCCAAGAGTTGTGCGAGGCAGAGCTTTTCGTAATGATCGGATGCTCTCTGATCGACACGGATTTTCATCTGCGCGCTCTAATCAGCCGTGTAGCCAAGCACAGGAAAGAATCAGGTCAGCCGTTCAAACGAGCAATACTTGTTGCTGATACTAGAACGCGTCGTAAATGGCAGAGAGCACTAAAAGGGTGCTGCAGGACTACGGCAGGATTTCCCCGATTCGAGACATTTCTTAAAAAGGAGCTGAAAGCATGAGCAATGATGCGAGTGAAAGACTTGCCTCGGCGATTGAACGGATCAGCAAAGTTCTCGGTGCCTTATATGCTTCACAAATGGGTGACCTTGACCAAGGCATCAAGGCGGAACGTCTAAGCCGATGCGGCTACTTAAACACCGAGATTGCCGATCTGTTGGGAACGAGCTCAAATACAATCAACGTCGCGCTTCATAAGACGCGGAGGCAAAAGAAGAAAGGGAAAGCAGCATCATCTAAAAAGTGAAATGTCAGCCTCAAGAATTCATCAATGACAACCTCAGCTATTGTTCAAAAGCTCTGGAACTACTGCAACGTCCTTCGCAATGACGGGATGAGCTATGGGCTTCCCATCTCGGTTAAATCCGTTTCGATCTATGGAGCCACCCAATGACGATTGTGGATGTTGTGAAACAGGCCGCAGAGAAGAAGCTGTTGTTTTTGCCCCACGCCATTCGTCAGATGTCACGGCCTGAACGCATGATCACGCCTCAAGAAGTGGAAAGAGTTGTCATGACGGGTGAACTTGTGGAAGACTATCCTCACGACAGCCGAGGTCACAGCTGCTTGCTCCTGGGGTTTGGCGACATTGGCCGCGCGGTTCATGTAGTGTGTTCACCGAAAACAGATTACTTGGCCGTGATTACTGCCTATCTCCCTGACACCAATCAGTGGTTGCCTGACTATCGAAGGAGACGCTAGACATGGAATGTATTCATTGCAAAGGTCGAATGGTGAAAGGGACGGCTCCTTTCAGCCTGGACCGAAAAGGTTATCACGTGTCTTGGGATGCTGTGCCTGCCTGGGTTTGCACTCAATGTGGCGAGCCCTACTTTGAGTCTCGGGAAGTTGAGCTGATTCAGAAAGCCTTGGCTGGTCTCGATCGTGAAAGCACCGCGTTGGCTGCGGCCGGTCCATCTCCATCGAAGCAATAGCGAAAAGCTATGAGCGCCATCTGCGAACTCGATCAAGTAGTATTGGCCGCTGACGTTCCCGCTGAAGGCCTTGTAGTGGGAGATGTTGGGACGGTCGTGCTTATCTATCGTGAGGGCCAGGCTTACGAGGTTGAGTTCATGACCTTGGAAGGAAAGACTGTTGCCGTGGTCACGCTGGAAGCGTCAAAGGTCCGCCCTGTTGGGCAACGTGAAATTGTTCACGCCCGCGAGCTTGCTTCGCGATAATCCACTTACCCGCCATGTCATCACTTCTGCAAGATACGCTACCGGACCTTGCGGACGAATTAACCGCGCTTCTCAGAAGTCAAAATGGGAGGGATTTGGCCGAGCAAGTACCACTGCTTCGACTCGTTGACCGGTGTCGCTGTGGCGATGACTTCTGCGCCATGCTCTACACCGCTCCCAAACCAAAGGGAGCTTACGGGCCAAACCACGAAAGCATCCCTCTGAATCCTTCCTCTGGACATTTGATCCTCGACCTCGTTGACAGGAAGATTGTTTCCATTGAAATTCTCTTCCGAGATGACCTCCGAAACAGAGTCCTGCAACTGTTCCCTCAGCACTCAGTAAATAAGCCACTTTCTGAATCAGGCGGCCGCGCTCAATGAGTCCTTCCGCCATCGTTCAAAAACTCTGGAACTACTGCAACGTCCTCCGCGACGACGGGATGAGTTATGGAGACTATGTCGAGCAGTTGACGTATTTGCTCTTCCTCAAGATGGCGGACGAGCGCACGAAGCCGCCCTATAACCAACCCAGCCAAATTCCCAGCGACTACAATTGGCCCAGTCTGCTCAAGAAAGACGGCGACGACCTGTTCGATCACTACCGCCATCTTCTGGAAGAGCTCGGCAAAGGGAAGGGGATGCTCGGCCTCATCTTCACGAAGGCCCAGAATAAGTTCCAGGACCCTGTGAAGCTTCGGCGGCTGATTGTGGATCTGATCGACAAAGAAGACTGGTCCACGATGAGCGCCGACGTGAAAGGGGACGCCTATGAAGGCCTACTCGAAAAGAACGCACAGGACACCAAGTCCGGCGCAGGCCAGTACTTCACCCCAAGGCCACTGATTGTCGCAATGGTGGAGGCCATTGCCCCGAAGTCCAGCGAGACGATCTGCGACCCGGCCTGTGGGACCGGTGGGTTCTTCCTGGCCGCTCACGACTATATCGTGAAGCACTATCCCAACCTGACCAAGGACGAAAAGCGGCAGCTCAAGCAAGGTACATTCAAGGGATGGGAGTTAGTCCAAAGTACGGCTCGACTCTGCGCGATGAACATGATGCTCCACGGGATCGGTAGCGACAAAGACCTGCCCATCATCGTATCCGACTCCTTGGCTGCTGATCCAGGTGATCGGTTCGATATCGTGATGACCAATCCGCCGTTCGGGAAGAAGAGCAGCACGACGATTGTCGGCGAAGAGGGCCAAGTCTCCAAGGAACGGGACATCGTCGAACGTGACGACTTCTGGGCGACGACTTCCAACAAGCAACTCAACTTCGTCCAGCACGTCAAAACGTTGCTGAAACAAAATGGCCGCGCGGCCGTCGTGGTACCTGATAATGTCCTCTTCGAAGGTGGGGCGGGTGAGACTGTTCGGCGCAAACTCCTGCACGAGTGCGATGTGCACACGCTCCTGCGCCTGCCGACCGGGCTCTTCTATGCTCAAGGCGTGAAAGCCAACGTCCTCTTTTTCGACAAGAAGCCCGCGAGTGAGACCCCCTGGACCAAGAAGCTCTGGATCTATGATCTCCGCACCAATAAGCACTTCACGCTCAAGACCGATCCGCTCAAACGTGAAGACCTCGACGAGTTCGTGACATGTTATAACCCGACGAACAGACACACCCGCAAAGCGACGTGGTCCGACAAGAAACCAGATGGCCGCTGGCGCGCTTATGACTATGACGAACTCATCGCCCGCGACAAAGCCAGCCTCGACATCTTCTGGCTCAAAGACGACTCACTCGAAGACTCCGCCAATCTCCCTGATCCCGACGTGATCGCTCAAGAAATTGTGGATGACCTCGAATCTGCGCTCGAACAGTTCCGATTGATTGCCAATGATTTAGGCGGGGAGTCCTCAGCTCAATCAGCTTGACGGATATGCGCAAGAAAGATCGCTATGACACGGCAGACCTGGATGAAGATCAGTTCGAGCCTGGATCACGGCCGCGCGGGCTGGGCTTGATCGAAATTACCGTCCGATGGAGCAGTTATTCAGTGTCGTGATCGAGAGGACTTTACAGGTTCACGGGAAGTAGTCGTGCGACGTCTTGCCTTGATGTTCAGGTCAGTCTGGGTAAATTTTACTCCCTCAACATCGGTAGACGTGCAGACGGTCATCTGAAACATAGCACGGCGTTTGGCGGGGTCGGTGAGGTACGGATTCGTCTTATTCAGAGTCCATTTGAGCATGAGGCTAATATAGCATGCTCTGAGAAGAAGAAACCGTAGCGGGAGGCTGTTCCTGCTCCTGAATCGGCATGACTCAACACGAGCCGAGGTCCATCGTCGTCGGGGTGGATGTCGGTGTTCTAAGATAACCTTCACGTCGTTGCCCTCCAGGAGGAGCAATAATCCCCGAGGAGCTGTCCAATAGTCTGAATGGCTCACCCTCGATCACTGCTGAGCCTTGCTCCTAGCCTCGCGATCCTTTTAGAATGCGCTACTCCACGAGATGCCCATGTGTATCCAATTTCCCATAGCCCTGGTGTTGTCGATCTTCTGGTTCGCCTTGCCCGCATGGGCCGATTTTCAGGCCGGTATGGCGGCGCATGACCGTGAAGACTACGCGACAGCCTTGCGCGAGTGGCAACCGCTGGCAGAGCAGGGCGATGCATTGGCGCAGTATCAGGTGGGGATGCTGTATCACAAGGGCCGCGGTGTGCCGCAGGACGATAGGCAAGCCAGGAAATGGTATGCCAAAGCGGCGGCACAGGGGCAGCCCAAGGCGCAGTTCAGCCTTGGCACGTTGTATTTTAATGGAGAAGGCGGTTCGAAAGATTATCAGCAAGCGTTGCGATGGATCCGTCTGGCGGCAAATCAAGGCGAGGCGCTTGCTCAAACGAAACTCGCCATCATGTACGATGATGGGAACGGCATGCCGAAAGATAAGGTCCAGGCCTATAAGTGGTTGAGTCTGGCTGCGACGAACGGGGATAAGCCGGCGCCCATGCTGCGCGACCTACTGGCCAAGGAGATGACACCGGCTCAAATCGCCGAGGCCAAAAAACTGGCGAGTGAGTGGAAGCCACAAGGCCAGTGAGCCGTCAATCCGTGTAAGATATCCGCACGTGCCTGTCTGGCAGATGTGAGCTGAGCCTGTCCCTCTGTTCCTTCCCGAGTGTTCTGATTCGAACGAAAGGTTTTCATGGACAAGAAATGGCCGGATGGGTCTGTGCCTAGCCCGATACCCCTTCGTCTTCGGCAGTCCACCGAGGTGCGGGTGCGTCTGGCTACGGCCGCGGATGGTTTGGGAGCGATGGTGTGGATCGCGGCCGGCCAGGAATCGGATGGGTCCTCTCTGCGAGGCGATCAGATAACGGAACTGGGGTTAGTTGATCCTGCCACGCCGGCAGGCGATGTTCGTTCAGATGATGAGCTGACGGATCGGTGCCAACGCGGCGGTTTCGGCTGGACCGGCGGCCAATTCTACAAGCCGGACGAGGGGGCCTAGCGATGCATCGTCGTGCGATGCATCCGCGTCCTGATTGGCCGGCGCAGCTTGATCGGGTCGGCGTGACCTATCACAGTTTGGACGGAGGCTACTGGCGCGAAGATGCCGCCTATGAATTCAGTCGGGCGCAGGTCGACTGCCTCGAAGCGGCCACGGCCTCGCTGCATCGGCTCTGTGTCGAGGCGGTTGAGCGGATCATTCGCGAGGATCGGTTTGCCGATCTCCATATCCCCGAACATTGGCGTCCTCGAATCATCGATTCGTATGAGCGGCAGGAGCCGTCGCTCTATGGGCGTTTTGATTTCTGGTATGACGGGGGCGAATCGCCGAAATTGCTCGAGTACAATGCCGATACGCCGACCTCGTTGGTGGAAGCCGCGGTCGGTCAATGGGAATGGTGGCGAGAGACTTGTCCGGAAGCGGATCAATTCAACTGTCTGCATGAGCGGCTGATCGGACAGTGGCGCGTGATCCGTCGGCGGGCCTCAACCGATTTGCTCCATTTGGTCTGTTTGGATGGGAGCGATGAGGATCGACAGACGGTGACCTATCTGGCCGACACGGCGAACCAGGCCGGATGGCGTATACAGACCTTGCCCATCGAACAGATCGGGTGGGAGTCGCGGAAGCGGAGGTTTGTCGATCACCGCAACGAACCGATCTCGACGCTCTTCAAGCTCTATCCCTGGGAATGGATGTGTGAGGACGCATTCGCGGCGGAGCTGTCCCGGGCTTCGATGCTGGTGCTGGAGCCGGCCTGGAAACAGGTGCTCAGCCACAAGGGGCTGCTGGCGTTGTTGTGGGAGTGGTATCCCGACCACCCGAATCTGTTGCCCGCCTTCTTTTCCGGACCGAAAGACTGTGCGGCCTATGTCAGGAAGCCATTTTGGTCACGCGAAGGCGCCAATATTTCAATCGTGAACGGGGATCAGGTGCTGACGACCGCCGGGCCGTATGATGCACAGCTCTCGGTCTATCAGCAGTACGTGCCGTTGCCGGTGTTCGAGGGATGGCATCCGGTAATCGGATCCTGGGTGGTCGGGAACGAGCCGGCAGGGATGGGGATTCGGGAGGATCGCGGTCTGATCCATGGGAATCACAGCCGCTTCGTGCCGCATGTCGTGATGAAGGCCGTGCCTGATGCAAAGGGAGGAATCGGATCGTGACTCGTGCCTGTTCCTGAACGACGACGCTCCATCACCAACCGTACGTCAATCACAAGGCCACGAAGCTTTGTATGGGGAGCAATGACAGAGTTGGTCACGATAGAGTCGCCCGTCCCATGACAAGGAGTCGAATTGAGCTTGTCCCGGTGTGCCTGGCATCGTTCTCAGTGTTTAGACGTGGGAGCATGCATGTTACAATGTCGCGAGCCGAAGAAAGATGGGGGCCAACCCGGTCACCTTTCGTTGGAGGCAGGGCTTTCACGGAGATGGGTTCACTTTTTGTAAGAAGGGGGAATGCCAATGACACAATATACAACGCAACTCACTGTCACGCTGGCTGCTGTATTCGTCCTTGTTACCGCCACAGTTCTGCCGTTGCAACCCGTCTATGCTGAAGGCGGAGCACGGCGTGATGTGATGCGTGCGGAGGACCAGCATCGCCAAGAGGCGATCAAGCTCGCCCAGGAAGCAGCGGACCATAGCAAACAGGGTCATATGGGGCCATTCCTGACCAGTGCGGAAGCGGCCATGCAGCATGCGCTGAAGGCACGAAAGGATGCCCATGTGGACGCCGGCATCGCAGAGCTGAAACACGCCGTTGAGCATGGAAGCGCGGGGCATGGGGACGTGGCCACGAAACATGCGGAACAGGCCGTCACGCACCTGTCTGAGAAGTAACGACGGAGATGGAGCCAATCATAAGGGGGTGGGTATTGCTGTAGGGAACAATTGATTCCCCGGACTTGTGCGAAGAGGCACAAACCTCCCATGATCGACCTCGACACTGTGGCCTCCCGACTTTGGTGGGGAGGCCCGATCCGTCTCCTGCCTCGCCTTTAGAATCTTGAGTCCCGATGCTTCGATTCTACGCTGCACTCGCACATCTCCCATTCATGTCTGTTGCGAAAAGACTTCATCCCTGTGAGGCGCACAATGCTGCCTATGTCGCTGAGGGCCCAGGCCTGTGCTCTCTCCAATGAGCATGCAGGTTGGATTGCCGGCGATGACATCCGAACGTGCTCGCGCTCATGGCCTTACACGACCTCAGGATGGTCAAAATTCGTCCCGACAAGCAGGGTTTGGGTCGGCAGAATTTTACTGATTGCACAAAG
>JAOUGT010000058.1 GCA_029865485.1 Nitrospira sp. | reverse complement strand
TTCAACATCGCATGTCTCAGTTGGTGCTGTTTCCAGTCGACGGCGGTTTGAAAGAATCTACTACGCGGCTTTGGCCGTTTGCCGTTTCGCCACTTGGCCGAGGATATCCAGTGCGGCAATTCGGTAGGCTTCGGCATAGGTTGGAAAGTTGAAGACATTGTCGATGAAGGATTCAATGGTCGAACCGCTTTGCAATGCGAGTTGCCCGATGTGGACCAACTCGGTCGCGGAATCGCCGACGACCTGGACCCCGAGTAGCCGTTCACCGGCTGGATCGGCGATCATTTTGAGAAGACCCTGACCGCCGCCTGAGATCTGTGCACGGGCGATTTCCTCAAACTTTGCTCGTCCGATCACCGGGTCGTGGTACCGTTCTCGCGCGCCTAGCTCATCGAGTCCGATACTGGCCATTTCAGGGATAGTATAGATGCCCAGTGGAATGGTGGAGGCCGCATCGCCGACCGGGAGATTGAGGGCGTGCCGGACGGCGCGTCGTCCTTGCTCCATCGCCTTTGAGGCAAGAGCCGGTCCACTGACCATGTCTCCGACGGCATAGATGTGTTCGATATTCGTCTGACAATATTGGTTAACTGGGACAAGCCCACGATTAGAAAGGGCAATGCCGGCTGCTTCAAGCTCAAGATCCTCAATGTTGGCTTGTCGCCCAAGGGCGACGAGCATTTTTGCGCTCTTCACAATCGTCCCACTCTTGAGTGTGGTGACGACATGGGCGACTCCATCCCATCGCACATCGGCGATCTGGCTCTCGCCATAATAATGGCTGCCATGGGTTTCAAGGCCTTTCACAAATTGTTGAACCAGTTCTTTATCCATGAATTGCAGCGGGTATGGAGCACGGTCGATTAGGGTGACTTCCACACCTAAGAGCGCAAAGATGGACGCATATTCACAGCCAATGACTCCCCCGCCGATGACGGTGAGTGACTGAGGGAGGTACATCATGGAGAGGAGTGAATCACTATCGAGGATATGTTCATGATCGACCGGAATTTCCTGTGGGCTTCTTGGGCGTGACCCTGTCGCGATGACGATCGTGCTCGCCGTGAATTGTTGCTGGATCCCATCGACGGTTTGCATCTCGATGGTATGGGAGTCGACGAATCGTGCTTGTCCATGGAGCAAGGAGATGCCGTTTCGGCGGAGTTGCTTGCTCATGAACGAATCATGAGCTTGGACGACTTGTTCAAGGCGACTGAGCAGCGTCGCGATTTGGGTATCTGGTTTAAGATTGAACTGTAAGGCTTCACCGGCTCGCTTGAGTCGATCAAGATGGAGGGCGCTCTCTCGCAACGTCTTACTCGGAATGGTTCCGCGATAGACGCAGCTTCCTCCAATCCCACGTTCTCGTTCGATGAGGGCAACCCGTTTACCGGCTTTCGCCCCTTGGACCGCAGCTTTCTGGCCGGCTGGACCGGCTCCGATCACGATGATGTCGTACGTACTTGGTATGCTCATAGGTTCATCGCATTGACAATGGTTAAGACCTGATCTTTAGTCATCAGTAGTTTATCGACGTCTTGAGGGTATAGGTTCAGCTCTGCAAATACCGGATGATCGCGGAGACTGTCTTCGGGCATTTCTTCAGGCGTGAGGAGATGGCTCGCCAATCGATCTGCAACAAAAGTGAGCATGCATTCCTGGCGGAAGGCGGTGGTATGCTCGTAGTCCCCATAATATTGGATCGCCTCTGCCACTTGTTTGGGGAGACTCCATTTATCGGCAATCAGAACACCCACCTGGGTATGGTAGCCCTCGATCAATGTTTTGATGTGAGATTTGTTTTCCAGTATCGTGGCCAGTGATTTGACCCAATCGTTGCTTGGTTCTCGAGCAATCGTTGTGGCTATTCGCAGGACAACGGGTTTCCCGATTTCATGCAATAGTCCGCAGAGATAGGCGCTTTCGACGTTCATCCGTTTCGCCCGGGCGACTTCTTTTGCAAAGGCTCCGGTGGCCAGCGAATGTCGCCAGAGTTGTTTGACTTCATTTTCATATCCTGGTACCTGGAACGCACCGGCCTTCAATGAGGCGGTAAAGGCGATTTCCGATAGCAGGGTGATCCCCAACATGGCGACAGCGTGCTGGAGCGAGACGACAGGGCTGCGGGGCATGTAGGCCGGAGAATTGGCAATCTTCAACACATGAGCGGCGAGGGCTTGGTCTTGATGGATCAATGAGGAGAGCTTTGCCGCATCGGCATTCGGATCTGACGCGAGAGCCAGCACTCTGCTGGCGGCTTGCGGCAAGAGTGGAAGTTCAATCTCCCCTGTCTTGATTTTCTGTACGAGAGCCTCTTCAAGCTGTTCGAGTGGAGGCCAGACTGGCTGTGTTTCAGAGGGCATAGAGAAGGCTCCCAGGTGGTGACCCTGCTGTTCTCGGCAGTGCTTTGTCGGTTGCTTTCTCCAAAAAGTTTAGCGGTCGTGACTTTACGCCGGCTCCTGACTATACTGCCCGAATCCAGGGAGGAAGAGGCGATGCGATGTCGACGGCTTAGCGGAGTATTCTGGGTGTCGGTAGCTGGGGTAATCGTCTGTCAGAACGTTGGCGCGGAATCGATGACTGGGACGGACAAGATCGTCAAAGAGGCCCGGGAGACGATCGAGGCAACCAAGGAGTATACGGACCAGCAGAAGTCGGCGTTCCAACGGAAAGCGCAGGAGGAACTTGCGGCCCTCCAGCAGCAGATCGCCGCCTTGCGAAAAAAGGTAGAAGATGCATCGGTATCGACTCGAGCGGAGCTGCAGAAGTCGCTCAATGAATTAGAGAAGAAGAAGGATGGTGTAAGACAACAGCTTGATGAGCTGCGGCAGACCACGGATAAGAAATGGCAGAATGTCCAGGATAGCATGAACAGTGCATTGCATGAGCTCAAACAGTCCTATCAGAAGCTGTTATCGCGTATACCGTAACGTTCGACCTGGTGGGCCCACGTGCCATGAATGGAGCATCACGATGAAGGTGATCACCCTGGCAGACTGTCAACAGTTTGCCGCCGACAAGATGAAGAAGAACAATCTGTTTCAAACCGAGCGGTTGTTTTGCGATATTTACTGCTTCGAGCCAGGTCAGGAGCAGAGAGGCCATGTCCATGGCCATCAGGACAAGGTCTACATCGTTCTGGAAGGACAGGGAACGTTTCAGGTTGGATCAGAACGCCGCGTGCTTGAGACTGGGCAAGGGACGCTCGCCCCTGCCGGAGAAGAGCACGGCGTGAAGAACCACACGGCCCAGCGGCTCAAAGTGCTTGTCTTTGTCTCCCCCAATCCGGCCTCCGGGTAAGATTCTAGCCACTGCTGGAGTGTGAATAAGAAAAGGGGGAGCAGGCATTATCCCAGCTCCCCCTTTCTTCTAATGATCTCGCCCTATTGGTCGAGATTATGGTACCTGTCTCAAGGCTTGTAGCAAGAGCGGTCAGCTGGCTTGCCTCCGTGCGAGAACTGGTTCTCATAGGCCATCACTTGCCAGATCTGTTCCTCGGACAGGAGACCTTTGTTGCCCTTCATCTTTGTCTTTGGAATCCCTTCTGCTACCCGCCAGAACCAGTATGCGTCGGAGAAGCGACAGACGATATTGGGGTCACGCAGGTCCCGTGCACCCTTTTTCACAGGTGCACCGTCTTTCCCGTGGCAGCTGCTGCAGTTGACCTCAGTTTTGAACTCGCCTCTATAAATCTTTCCGCCCTCTTCAATGGCTTTTGCATCCGTCCATCCACCGGCCGGCATCTTTTTATTGGCGTAGTCAGGTGGAACCGGGGCCAATGGGGGCAAATCTTCCGCTGAGGCTAAACCGCCTGAAAGAAACAGGGCGCACCCCAAGACCAACATTGAGACGCTTACATTCCTGCTCGTCATTCGTACCTCCTCTTGAGTTGTAAGATGACCTGCCTGTCTTCTGTGTTGACGTCAATCGACATAGTCAACGTCGTGATCTAATCGGCATAAACTATACCACAGTTTTTTCTGGAAATTGTGAAAACGTCATGCGCAGGGGGCGGCTCTGTGACCGAATAATTGGGTATCGTGCAATTGCATGGAACAGCGCGCCGTTGGCCCTCTGTGTTTCCGAAGGATTCAGGAAGCCATGCCGTTTGATGCCAATGAGGTGACGAGGATCGGGCGCATGATCTGTCTGATGCTTAATGTCTTATTTGACGATGGCTTTCGCCGCTTCCACGATGGATCGTACGCCGATCCCGTAATGGTCGATCAGTTCATCGGGCTTTCCACTGTGCGGAATGTCGCGCACAGCGAGTTTATGTACGGACATTCCTTCGGTACTCACGGCATTGAGGACGGCATCGCCCAGGCCTCCATGGGAGTAGTGATCCTCCACCGTGAGGATCCGGCGTTGAGTCGCTCGGCCACTGTCCAACAGGGTGGTTCGATCGATTGGGGCGATGCTGTAGAGATCAATCACGCGAACGGCAATCCCAGCTGCTTTCAGCTGGTCATAGGCCTTCAAGGCTTCAAACAGCGTCACGCCGGCAGCGACGATCGTGAGCAGATCCGAGGCGCTCTGGCGGAGAACCTTGCTGCCGCCGATCTGAAAGCGTTCGTCTGGTCCATAAATGACGGGGTTCTTCGGCCGTCCGGCACGAATATAGACCATGCCTTTATGGTGGGCAGCGGTTTCGATCAACCGATAGGTCGAGTTGCCGTCCGATGGGTAGAGGACGGTGACGTTCGGTTGCGCGGCCATCATGGCGATGTCCTCCAGTCCCATTTGAGACGGACCATCTTCGCCGATGCTGACGCCGACGTGTGTGCCGACGAGTTTAATATTCGAGCCGCTGACGGCCGCCATGCGGATGAAATCGTAGGCGCGACTGAAGAAACAGGCGAAGGTTGCCGCAAAAGGGATCTTGCCGCAGGCAGCCAGCCCGGCGGCGGCACCGACCATGTTTTGCTCCGCAATGAAATTCTCGAAAAACCGGCCGGCAAACTTTTTGCCGAATTTGTCGGTATAGGTCGAGTTCTTGACGTCTGCGTCGAGTGCGACCACTGAGGAGTTGATGGATCCTAAGGCCTCCAGTGCCGCACCAAACGCTTCGCGGGTTGCAACGGAGTCGCCGATGTTGTAGGGAGGAGTTGGCATCGTGCCGATTGTTGCTGGGGCGACAGCGGAACCGGACGGCTTAGGGATCTGAATGGCGGCGCTGGTTGGGCTCAGCTGCTTTGTGAGCTCGTCGATCGCCTTCTGCGTCTCTTCGCCTTTCTTCAGCGGTTTTCCGTGCCATTCTGCTTTATTCTCGATGAAGGAAATGCCCTTGCCTTTGTACGTTTTGGCTAACAGGACTGTCGGCCGCCCTTTCGTCTGAGTAGCTTCGTGGAAGGCCTTGAGAATGGCTGCAAGATCATGGCCGTCGACAACGATGGCATGCCAGCCGAATCCGGCCCAGCGGGAACGATAGCCTTCCATGTCATGCTGCAGCATCGTGGGGTCACTTTGCCCCAATCGATTGACATCGACAATGGCGCACAAATTATCCAGGTTATATTGGCGACCGACTTCGGCGGCTTCCCACACCGATCCCTCGACCGATTCTCCGTCTCCCATGAGGACATAGGTGCGGTGGTCGAGTGTGTCGACGAACTTTGCGTTTAGGGCAATGCCGACACCGACAGAGAGTCCCTGTCCCAGCGAACCAGTCGCCATATCGACAAAGGGCAATCGGGGAGTCGGATGTCCTTCGAGGTCAGACGATAGGGTGCGCAATTTCAAAAGGTCACTGGTGGGAAAGAGCCCGGCTTCCGCCCACGCCGCGTAGAGCAGGGGAGCAGCATGGCCTTTGGACAAGATGAATCGGTCGCTGTTGGGAGCCTTTGGGTTGTGGGGATCGTATCGCATGACCGAGAAAAATAGCGCGGCGACGAGATCCGCCGCGGAGGCACAACTCGAGGGGTGACCGCTTCCGGCTTCGCTCGTGGCCCGCACACTGTGGATCCTGAGTTGGGTCGCTTTGTTTTGTAAGGTGGTGAGGAGTTCGGACGAAGCCACTGAACCGGCCATAGCGAAATCCTTTCAGAAAGAAATAGGTGCTAACCTGTACATGCCGAGTATCGCGTTCTCTTGGGGGAACAAGAAAAAGAACATGACGTTAGCAAATTGCCTGGGAGAGGTCAATGAAGTGAACGGGGCAGATCCCTCGAACAGCCACTGCGAGTGGTGATCCACCGCAACAACTATGTCGGATGGGAGGTGGGATCACCGCGGTCTCTAAAAAAGCGATAGAGGAGGTAGCCATTGATCAGAATCACAATGGACAGGATGCCGTATGTGGTCACCGGTGAGGCAAGATCCAATTCCCCCAAGACGCGAGACAGGCCGAATCCGACGATTAACCCGTCGAACGCCATGCAAATGCGCCGAAAGGTTTCCGGGTCCATCAGACGAATGAGATAGGTGCCGAGGGGGATTCCAATGACGACGCTCGGAACGATATAGGGGATAATCTCCATGCTGCCGGCGCTATAGAATCCGATAAACCCGTAGGCGATGGCTGTCAGTGACGACTCCGTCAGGCGAATGATGCCCAATGCCGCACGGAAGTCTTGTTTCGGATAGCCTTGGTTGTTAAAGAGGAGAGCCAAGGGAGGACCGGAAATCGTGGTGAGAGAGTAGAGGGTGCCGAGTCCGACTCCAAACGGGACACCGATCGCTTTTTCAGCACGAATTGGCTTCCGAATGCCCGCAGCCTGGAGAAGAATCAGGGGCAAGAGGAAAATATACGTCACAAACTTGATCCATGCGGGTTGCACCAAAAAAAGAATATAGCTACCGATGCCGACTCCAACTGCCAGACCGATCAGAATCGGAGCGACGCGCCAAAAGATGTTCGGAATACTCTTTCGGTTGATAAAGAGCACATAGGCGTTGATGACGAGTTCGACGAGGACAAGGGCAGGGTTCAGGATCTTGTTGGCATAAAAGACTAACGCAATTGGAACCGTGATGGAGGAAAATCCGTATCCGAGCGCGCCATTGACGGTGGCGGCGACGAATGTGATCAGAACCAGGACGACCGTATCCATGACTGGTTATCCCTTCCGGTGGCCCGAGGCAAAGTCGGCCAGTGAATAATGATCGAGTATCCCGGCGATGGCATCACGCACGGTGCCCATGGCTTGCTGCACAGGACAGCGAGGTTTGTTCGCGTAGGGACAGTCATTGCATTTCTGGTAGGCCGTCTTACTCACACAGCTGATGGGGGCGAGCGGGCCGTCGAGGATACGGATGACTTGACCCAGGGTGATGTCTTTTGGTTGCTTAATGAGTGCGTATCCGCCTTTGATCCCGCGACGGCTTGACACCAGTCCGGCACGTTTGAGCATGAGTAGAATCTGTTCCAGGAATTCGATGGGGATATGTTGGCGGGCCGCAATCTCCTGGCGCTGTAGTGTGGCCTTCCCATGAGTCGACGCGAGTTCGATCAATGCTCGGAGACCATATTCACTTTTCTTGGAAAGCTTCATGTCGATTAAATACGAGTAAGTTTGTCAACAAGTGTCACAATAGGAGAAACCTTCCTCCCACGTCAATCACAAAATTCTGTCATGAATGTTGTCTGGGCTTACGTGGGGTGAGCAACGTTCGTCAGAGCGACAGATCTTGGAACCGAAGCAGCTTGTTCCTTGACAGGGCAAAAGCGTTCTTGCTAGCTTGACATCCTGTTTTGCAGGCAAGTGTCAGATCATCTCCGCTGGCCAGGCTGAAGATTCAGTGACGTTCCAAGAACTGATCCTTACCCTCCATCGATTCTGGGCCGATCAGGGCTGTGTCATTCACCAGCCGTATGATATGGAGATGGGGGCCGGGACATTTCATCCTGCCACATTTCTTCGCTCGCTGGGTCCTGAACCCTGGTGTGCCGCCTATGTACAGCCCTGCCGTCGACCGACGGACGGTCGCTATGGGGAAAACCCCAATCGCATGCAGCATTATTATCAGTATCAGGTCGTCCTGAAACCGGCCCCCGACAATATCCAGGAACTCTATCTTGAGAGCCTCGCCAAGCTGGGCATCAATCCCAAGCAACACGATATCCGTTTCATGCAGGATGATTGGGAGTCGCCGACCCTGGGGGCTTGGGGCTTGGGCTGGGAAGTACGGTTGGACGGGATGGAGATCACCCAGTTCACCTACTTTCAGGAAATCGGAGGGATCGAGCTGAGTCCCATCACAGGAGAAATTACCTATGGGACCGAGCGGATCGCCATGTATTTGCAGCAGGTGAACAACGTCTTCGACCTGGCTTGGACGGATTCCATCACGTACGGCGATATTCACCATGAGACCGAGGTACAGGGATCGCGCTATAACTTTGAACAGGGTGATGTGCCGATGCTGATGCAGCTGTTCCAGTCCTATGAAGCGGAGTGCAAGCGGCTCTTGGCACAGACCGACCAGCGCCTGACGCTGCCGGCCTACGATTACTGCATCAAGTCATCCCATGCCTTCAATCTCTTGGACGCCCGCGGGGCGATCAGTGTCGCAGAGCGGACCGGGTACATCGCCCGAGTGCGGGCATTGGCCAGGCAGTGTGCCGAGCGCTATATCGAGGAACGAGCTGCGATGGGCCATCCGCTGTTGAACCGTGAAGAGAAAACTACGAAGTCCGGCAAGGCTCGAGCAAAGGTCAGCGCAGGACGGCGATAACTCGCTATGGCGATACAGAAGAAAATCGGACGGCGGAGTCCGGCCCAGAAAAAAAGGAAACAGGTGTCCGGGCCTTCCATGGCCGAGTTGCTGCTGGAAATCGGTGTGGAGGAACTACCCTATCAGTTCATCGTTCCTGCGCTGGCCTCGCTCAAGGAGTCCGCCGAACGGCTCTTTTCCGATCAACGCCTGACCTTTCAGTCGGTCCGCACTATGGGTACGCCACGTCGTCTGACAATGGTGGTTGATGGCTTGGCGGCGCGACAGACCTCCATGACGAAAGAAGCGATGGGGCCCTCGAAGGCCGTCGCATTCGACCAAGCCGGCCAACCGACCAGGGCGGCTGTCGGGTTTGCTGCGGGTCAGGGTGTCGCGGTTCAGGACTTACAGATTCGACCGACACCCAAAGGCGACTATCTGTTCGCGGTGAAACATGAGGCAGGCCACGCAACGGCTGCGGTACTGATGGACACGCTGCCGCAACTGGTGTCAGCCCTCTCGTTTCCCAAGGCCATGAAGTGGAATGAAACCGGTGGGCGGTTCGCCCGTCCGGTGCGGTGGGTGGTGGCAGTATACGGGGGCTCGGTCTTACCGATCAAGGCGGCCGGGATCACCGCATCCAATCAGACGAAAGGGCATCGGGTGTTGGGCGGAGGCAAGTGGGTGCCGGTTCGCGATGCTGCTTCCTATCTCAACATCTTGGAGCGCCACGGGGTCATGGCCGATCCGCAGCGACGTCGCCAATCGATTGAGGAGCAGATTGCTTCCATTTGTCAGAAGGCCGGATTGCAGTTGAATCAGGACGAAGCCTTGCTTGATCAAGCGGTCTATTCGACCGAACAGCCGAGTTCAGTCATGGGGTCATTCAAGGAGGCCTATTTGGATGTGCCGGAGGAGATTCTCATCACCTCCATGAAAGAGCATCAGGGATTTTTCTCGTTACGACACAAGCAGACCGGGAAGTTGGCGCCCCATTTCATTACCGTGGCGAACAACAGGGTTAAGGATATGTCCCTGATCCGTGAAGGCAACGAGCGGGTGCTGGCGGCGCGATTGGCTGATGCCAAGTTCTTCTTCGACGAAGATCGGAAGGTCCGCCTCGAGGAGCGGGTGAAGAAGTTGGGCGGGGTCACGTTCCATCAGAAACTCGGCACGATGGCCCAGAAACAGGAGCGGGTGAGAAGGCTGGCGGGATTCATTGCCGAGCAGATCTCTTCCGGCTGGTCAGAGTTGCGACACATCGCCGAACGGGCGGCGACTCTCTCCAAAGCCGATCTCCTGACCGGCATTGTGGGCGAGTTTCCAGAGTTACAAGGTATCATGGGGGGCGAATATGCCAGGCATGACGGTGAATCAACGCCAGTCGCACAGGCGATTCGGGAGCAGTATCTTCCCAAGGCCATTGAAGGGGAATTGCCGGAAACCCAGGCGGGACAGGTGTTATCCCTTGCGGATCGACTGGATTCCATCGCCGCGTTCTTCCATGTAGGACTGGTGCCGACAGGGTCGGAAGATCCGTTTGCCCTTCGGCGGCATGCCACGGCGATGGTGCGCATCCTACTGGAGCACACTCTGCGGCTGAATCTTGCCGGCCTCATTGATCAGGCAACGGGCCTGGTTGCCGGTGACGGCTTCAAAGGGGGGGCAGACTCGCAGCAGGTGGGACAACGGCGGATCACGGATTTCCTTTTCGAACGGGTTCGACACTATGTTCGACTCGTGCATGGGTTGCGTGACGATGTCATCGAGTCGGTCTTGAAATCGATCCACGGTCCGATGATCGATCTCGTTGATCTTGTCCAGAAGATGAGAGCGCTCGAAGCGGTCACGACGAAACCAGACTTCGATCCCTTGATCGTCGGTTTCAAGCGGGCGCATCGGCTTGTCGAGAAAGAACAATGGACCAGAGAGTCGGTGGACGCGGCAGGGTTTCAACATGCCGCCGAGTCCGCGCTGCATCAGGCTGTGAAGGGCGAGCGACAGCGGATCGAGGGGGCTCTTCAGGCCGGCGACTATGGCCTGGCGTTGGATGCCTTGGTCCGTCTCAAGCCGGCTATCGACGATTTTTTTGCAGGTGTGATGGTCAATGCCGATGATCAGGCAGTTCGCAGCAATCGGCTGTCTCTACTCAAAGAGGTCGATGACTTGTTCATGTCATTCGCAGACTTTTCTCAGATTGTGATACAAGGACGGTAGGTCGAATCAGACGATACAGGGACTGTCTGTACTGAGGGGCGTCTTCCACCGGAGTTGTGATGGATCAGCCGATGACGGGTGAAGGCCGTCGGGCGGTGAAGATCCGACGATTTTCCTTGGTGGTCTCTTTGGCGTTGATCGTCGGCTGCAATGCCATTCTTTTCGTCGGGCTCAGAGTGAGCGGAATCAACTTGGACGAATTGGTCAAAACCCCAGACCTGTTCGATGCGAAGCACGATGTCTGCCTTCGGTTGTCGTGGCAGTCATTGCCAGGCGCGAGCGAACCGATCAGGCTCTGTTCGGAATGGTTGAATCTGTCCGATCCGAGCGGGACGACGCACTCTCTCCAGCCGGATACGAAACTCAGGAAGGGGCCGAACGGTCAGTACTATGTCGATCACAGCGTGCAGGCCGACTACCGGTTATTGTTGCTGCTGTTGTTTGTCACCGTCATTATCATTGGAGGCGTTCGGGCGAAGTGGTTCTTGGTGAATCGCTATCGCATGCGTCTAGAATCAACCGACGGTCATCGCCCGTCGCCCGCTCGCTGATCTGCACGTTTCCGGGAAAGGTTGCGGAGAGCCTGAATTGGTATCGAGACAACCAGCGAGGTTCTCACTGCGAGGTTAACGCCAGATAACTTCAGGATGCTCAAGCAGGCTGTCCGGCAAGGCCGCTGAGAGACGCGAGCACGCCGCTGGCGGACTTGTTCACTATCCTGCGAGAAGGAGAAGTCACGTGGCAAAGAAATACGTCTATTACTTCGGAGACGGGAAAGCCGAGGGTACCTCCAACATGAAGGAGTTACTCGGTGGAAAAGGTGCGGGATTGGCCGAAATGACGAACCTCGGCATCTCCGTCCCCCCGGGATTTACGATCACGACCGAAGCCTGCATCGAGTATTACAAACAGGGCAAGAAATATCCCACCGGTCTGTGGGAGGCGGCGCTGGTTGCGTTGAAGCGCGTGGAACGGTCGATGGGGATGGGGTTCGGCGATCCCGAGAAGCCGTTGTTGGTGTCCGTGCGGTCCGGGGCCCGCGCCTCGATGCCCGGCATGATGGACACGGTGCTGAACGTGGGGCTCACGCTCAAGACCGTGGAAGGGCTTGCCATCAAGACGAAGAACGAACGGTTTGCGCAGGACAGCTATCGCCGGTTCGTGACGATGTTCGGGAGCATCGTCATGGGAGTGCCCCGGGAGCATTTTGAAGCGATCTTGAACCATAAGAAAGAAGAGATGGGCGTGTCCCACGAGACGCAATTGGACGCAGGGGCGTTGCGTGATCTGGTCGGACGATTTAAGTCGCTGGTCAAGGAGGAAACCGGGAAGGATTTCCCGGACAACCCGCAAGACCAGCTACGGATGGCGATCAATGCGGTGTTCTCGTCGTGGAATGGGGCTCGTGCCATCACCTATCGGCGTTTGAACGGCATTCCTGAGCATTGGGGTACGGCGGTCAACGTGGTCGCGATGGTCTTCGGGAACATGGGCGACACCAGCGGGACCGGCGTCGCATTTACCCGAGATCCGAATACCGGCGAACACAAATTCTTCGGAGAATGCTTGATGAATGCGCAGGGTGAAGATGTTGTGGCCGGCATCAGAACACCGCTGCCGGTCAGTGCGCTCGCGAAGAACGTTCCCGCCGCCTACAAGGATCTGGAGCACACCTATAAGAAGCTCGAAAAACATTACCGCGACATGCTCGACCTGGAATTTACGATCCAGGAGGGCAAGCTCTATATGCTGCAAACGCGGGTTGGAAAACGGACCGGCATCTCGGCGGTGCGGATCGCCGTCGAAATGGTGAAAGAGGGATTGATTACGAAGCGAGAAGCGGTGCAGCGCGTAGGGCCGGATCAATTGGCGCAATATCTCTACCCCATTTTTGATTCAAAGGTAGAGGCCAATTCGATGCCGCTCGGCAAAGGGTTGCCGGCTGGTCCTGGCGCGGCGGCGGGGAAGATCGCGCTCACGCCTGACCGTGCGGTCGATATGAAAGCGGCCGGTCATCGGGTCGTGCTGGTCCGTGATGAAACCAGCCCGGATGATATTCATGGGATGAATGCGGCAACCGGGTTCTTGACCGCGCGCGGCGGGATGACGTCGCACGCAGCGGTGGTTGCGCGTCAAATGGGGAAAGTTTGCGTGGCCGGTTGCGACGCGGTCCAGGTGATCGATGCTCAATCGGTGCGGATCGGTTCGAAGGTGTTCCAAGAAGGGGACTATCTCTCCGTCAACGGGTCGACCGGGAATGTCTACGACGGCGACGTACCTGTGATGGAATCGGAAATTATTCAAGTCGTGCAGGGGAAACTGGACGGCAAGAAGTCGCCGAAGTACCAGTTGTTTGCCACCCTGCTGTCATGGGCTGACGACGAACGACGGTTGCGGGTCCGGGCCAACGCCGATGTGCCGGATCAGGCACGAATTGCCAGAGGGTTCGGAGCGGAAGGCATCGGGTTGTGCCGAACCGAACACATGTTTTTTGCCGAAGACCGTATCTCGATCATGCAGAAGATGATTCTGGCGCGCGCGAAGGAAGAGCGGGAAAAGTATCTCGAACAGCTGCTGCCGCTGCAAAAGCAAGACTTTATCGGGTTGTATCGGGAGATGGAGGGCTATCCAGTCACCATCCGCTTGCTTGATCCGCCGCTCCATGAATTCTTGCCGAAGCGCGAGGATCTCATGGTCGAGATCGCGCAGCTTGAGTTGACGGGGAATGATGCGGCGAAGCTTGAGGAGAAACGCCGGTTGCTGACTCGCGTGGAAGAACTGCATGAATTCAATCCCATGCTCGGGCTGCGAGGATGTCGGTTGGGCATTACGATGCCGGAAATCACGCGGATGCAGGCGAGGGCGATTATGGAAGCGGCCTGCGAATTGGCGAAGGAAGGCAAGAAGATCGTGCCGGAGATCATGATCCCGCTCGTCGGCATGGTCTCGGAAATGAAGTCGCAAAAAGATCTGGTGAAAGAAGTCGCCCAGGAGACGATGAAGCAATACGGGGTGAAGCTGAATTATCTGGTCGGGACGATGATCGAGTTACCGCGTGCCGCGGTGACGGCGGATCGGATTGCGCAGGAGGCGGAGTTCTTCTCGTTCGGGACGAACGATCTGACACAGACGACCTTTGGGTTCTCGCGAGATGACGCGGCCAAATTCATCGATTTCTATAAGACCACGAAAATTATGGAGGTGGATCCGTTTGCTGTGCTCGACCGCGAAGGTGTTGGGTCGCTGATGAAGCAAGCCATTGAGGGTGGGCGCAAGACGAGGGCTGGCATCAAATTGGGTATTTGCGGCGAACATGGCGGCGATCCCAGTTCCGTCGAGTTTTGCAATCAATTGGGATTGGACTACGTCAGCTGTTCGCCATTCCGTGTCGCGATTGCCCGATTGGCGTCGGCTCAGGCTGCGATCGCTGAAGCCTCTGCCACGTCGGCCACATCAAAGAAACCTATGGCTGCGCGTACCAAGGCGGTGAAGTCCACCAGGGTATCAACGTCGTCGTCAAAACGGGGCAAGCCGGCGCGCAAGACATCTGTAGGTAGTCGCAAGAAACGGTGACCGACCGTACACAAGATCTCCATTATATGACCCTGGCCCTTCGCCTGGCGGCGAAGGGCCGTGGAACGACGAGCCCGAATCCGATGGTCGGCGCTGTCGTCGTCAAACAGGGCCGGATCGTCGGCCAGGGTTTTCATCTCCGACCTGGAACTCCTCACGCGGAAATACTCGCGTTACGGCGAGCCGGAACAGCGGTACGAGGCGCCACACTCTATGTGACACTCGAGCCCTGCTGCCATCTCAAGAAACGAACTCCTCCTTGTGTGCCGGAAGTGCTTCGCTCCGGAGTCAGCCGGGTGGTCATCGCGATGCCGGATCCAAACCCTGCAGTAGAGAGAAAAGGAGTTGCCGCGCTTCGACGAGCCGGACTATCAGTCACCGTCGGAGTGGCCCAATCCGAGGCGGAAGAACTGAATAAGGCCTACTGCCTTTGGGTGAAGACCGGTCGTCCCTATGTGACGCTCAAAGCCGGTATGACGCTTGATGGACAGCTGGCGACAGCCTCCGGTGAGTCGCGGTGGATTACCGGAGAGTTATCCAGGAGGGAGGTTCATCAGATCCGCGGTCATATGGATGCGGTGCTCGTCGGGGTGGGAACGGTATTGATCGATGATCCTGCGCTGACGGCGCGGACTGGAGCGGGGTTAGAGACGCTGGCGTCACGGCAGCCGCTTCGCATCGTGGTCGATAGCCGATTGCGCACTCCGCTCAAGGCACAGGTTCTGGCACAGCAGAACAAGGCCAAGACCATGATCGTGACAACAGCTGCAGCCTCAGCGGCACGGCGATCGGCCCTGCAACAGAAAGGCATCGAGGTCCTCACCGTACCCGGTCAACAGGGCCGTGTTTCGTTGCCTGCTCTACTCAAACAGCTCGGTCGACGTGGTGTTACGTCTCTCCTTGTAGAGGGGGGAAGCGAGATGAATGGGGCGATGCTGAAGGCTCGGTTGGTCAATCACGTTCGACTCTACGTCGCCCCTCGGCTGCTTGGTGGCCAGAATGCCAAGGGAATGATCGGAGGCGTGAGTCCGGCGAAGCTTGCCGCTGCGATCAGGTTACGGCAGGTGGTGACCAGGTCTCTTGGCAATGATTGGGTGGTGGAAGGAGATCTGTGACGGTCTTCCTCCAAAGTATTCTCCTGTTGGTACTCCTTGCCGGCACGAGTGTGCCTAGTTTCGCAGAGGAGATGAGACCGACTGACACTGAGTTGGCCTCCCGAGTTTTGGAGTATCTCGACAGGTCTGACGGTGATGCAGCCGAACAGCTGTTGCATGGCATCCTCTCCGACGAGAACGCGTCGATCGACATCGTTTCTCAGATTCTCAGGGCGGGCCGAACCTACCGGAACCAGCCTGTCGGGGATCTTCCACACGAACAGATCGAGATTCGTGGACAGATCTATCCACTGTCCTTGCTCATTCCACCGACCTACCAAGCGTCGAAGGCCTATGCGCTGGTCCTGTGTCTGCACGGGTTCGGCTTTACCGGTGAAGAATATTTGGGACGCTGGCGGGCACGGTTGGGTGAAGATTATATTTTGGCCTGTCCGACCTATCCGTCCGGCGCCTGGTTTACGAGACGTGGGGAAGACTTGGTGCTCGCCACGATCCGGGATCTTCGGATGCGCTATCATGTCGATCCGAACCGGATTTTTCTGACCGGCATGTCGAATGGTGGGATCGGAGCCTGGCTGATCGGGATGCACCATGCCCCACTGTTTGCCGGCATCGCCCCGATGGCGAGCGGGTTGGACAATGTGCTGATGCCATTCTTAGCGAACCTTCGCAGCACACCCATCTATATGATTCACGGAGCCAAGGATCAGGTGATGCCGGTTGATCTGAGTCGCTTGATCGCCCGAGAATTGGATCTGCTTGGATACCCGTATGTGTATCGCGAACATGAACGGGAACATCCCGTGGCGGGGGGACACTATTTCCCCAAGGAAGAGCTGCCGGACCTTGTGGCCTGGTTCAATAGTCATCGTCGTGAGCCCTTGCCGACAAGGCTCACCCTTGTGCGAGATGGGAGTCATTTCCAACCGTTCAATTGGGTGCGCCTGGATTCGACTGATCCCATCGCGGCGTTTTCAGATGATTTGGTAGACAAACGCGATGAGCGCATCAAGCGTCGGGTCTATGCGAAGCTGGATGTCGCCATTCGAGAAGG
>JAOUGT010000057.1 GCA_029865485.1 Nitrospira sp. | reverse complement strand
CGTTGGCCCCAGCAGGCGTGGATCGGGGCCGTCATCAACCAACAAGATGGGTCGTTCAGCGGGGCTGTCAGCGCATCATACTCCTTGTCGCGCTCTTCTGTGAGACTTCCATCGGCCTGTTCGGAAGCACGAATTCCTTCCAAACTTTGTCGCCACCACAGTCCCCAGGGGCTATCGCTTCTGACAACCGATGCACTTGCCTTGTGGCGGAGATTGACTAAGCCACAGCGCTCAAACAATGCCGGAAGTTTCCGACCAAATGTTGGGTCATACCCTCGTGCTGTCCACCAGTCGCCGTTCTTCCAGGCACGATGATACAACTCATAGTGAAGATGAGCGGGATCAACGGGGGCGACCAGACCCCAGTCCCCATCCTCGTCGATGAGCCAGCCTCCTGGCCGTAAACATTCCACCATACGGCGAATGGCATTCTCTTGATTGCCTGCGAGCCAGAAGAGCAGGAGGCGCGCACAGACCAGATCAAACGAACCTGGGCCAAGCTCGTCCAAGGGATCGCTCAGAATGTTGTGCCGGCGTATGTCAAGGTTTGGGATAGTGAGGCGTTGAAGGTAGGTGGTGTCGACATCAGTGGCCACGACTCGTCCTTGTTCGCCAACTTGTTGGGCCAACCACCTGGCCATGGATCCACGACCTGCACCTACTTCAAGGCATCGCCAGCCTGGTTGGACCAAGGTACGACGTTGACGGGACAGCGGGTCGAAGATCTCTTCGAGCAGGCTGAGCCGCTCATCTTCGACTTGTTGACGGCCTTGTGCCGAAAGACGATAGCTGGGAAGCGATCCTCCTGTACTCAATGAGGCCTGATGGTCTGCCAGGTCTCCAGCAAGAGCCAGAGGATCCTTCCCGGTCAAGGAACTCATGGCCGACGAGGCGAGCTGAGTGAGATGGATTGGGGGGGCTTCTTGCCTGGTTGTAGTTTTCCGTGGGTTGAGTGTCCTACTGCCGCGGATGAACTCACGACGATTTCGATTCGTCTGCTCCTGTTCCGGCTTTCATCGGTGTCCAATGACTTTGCGGCCGTATACACGACGGCTTTGACACGCTCGGCATCGACCCCACTGTTGATCAGGGCTTGGCTGGCATGCTCGACACGGGCGCGAGAGAGCTCAAGGTTGTCTCGAAACAGCTTTCGTGAATCGTTGCGGATCGGCTTGGTGTCCGTATGGGCGGTCACTTCAATGGTCCGGTAGCGAAACTTCTGTAAGACCGTGCCGATTTGTCCGATCAAAGAGTTGCCGCCCGGTGTAATGGTGGCCTCTCCCGGAGGAAATAATTCACTACTGACGAGCGCAAGCGTCAGAGTGGTTCGTTCTTGTCGCAAGGCCAAGGTGCCTCGCTTCAGCTCTTCCCCCAGTGTGCCGGAAAGAGCTTCGCCCATCTTGATCAAGTCAATACCTCCGAGATCCGTTCCGTCTCCGGCTGAGGTGTTGGGAATGGGCAGATCGGTCACTGAGAGATTGGCATCGGGGGCAAGCTCGCTGGGCATATTTTTCGTGGCAGGACTTACTTCCAGGGAGGGGAGGGCCTCCTCCGGTTTCGGCAAGCTCCGTTCGAGGTCCTCCAGTAACCGTTTCGTTCGTGCGATCTCGGCATCTCGCTCCAGCAGCATCGGACCGAGATCGGCATACTTTTGTGTGACCTGTTTGAGATTGTCACGGATCTGCACCAACTCTTGTTCCTTCCCCACCATTTGCTGTTCCAGTTCGGTCAGACGGCGTTTGATCTGTCCCGGGTCTGGCTCCTTCCCAGCCATCTGCTGTTCAAGCTCGGCGATGCGGCGTTTGGTCTGGGTCAGTTCTTGCTCCTTGATGGCCGTCTGCTGTTCTAATTCGGAAGCCCGGCGTTTGGCTTGCGTGGCCTCAGACTCTTTTCCGACCAGTAGTTGTTCGAGGTCGGCGACCCGCCGCTTAGTTTGGGGTAGGTCCTGCGTCTTCCCTGCCGTCTGCTGTTCCGCCTCAGCAGCCCGGCGCTTGGCCTGGGTTGATTCTTGTTCTTTCGACGCGATCTGTTGCTCGAGGTCGGCAATGCGCCGTTTGGCCTGCGTCAGCTCCTGATCTCTCCCCGCGGTCTGCTGTTCGGCTTCTGTGGTCCGGCGCTTGGCCTGAGTCAAGTCTTGCTCTTTGACGACCAGTTGTTGCTCGAACTCGGTCGCCCGGCGTTTGGCCTGCGCGGCATCGTATTCTTTCCCTGCGACCTGTTGTTCAAGTTCGGTGACACGACGTTTGACTTGGGCCAGGTCCTGCTCCTTTCCAGCCATCAGCTGTTCGGCTTCCGTAACCCGACGCTTTGCTTGCGTCAAGTCTTGCTCCTTCTTGGTCAACTGTTGTTCAAGGTCGGTCATCCGTCGTTTGACCTGCGCCACGTCTTGCCCTTTTCCCGCAGTCGCCACCTGTTGTTCAGCTTCCGCAACCCGACGCTTTGCTTGGGCAAGTTCTTCAGTTTGTGCCGCGAGGTCTTCACGAAACTTCTTGGAGTTCTCGTGAACGCTCGCTCGCAGGGCTGCCATCTCACTCTCTTTGGCATGGAGCTGGATCACCAGTTCGCCGATCCGCCGTTTGGCAGCCTCCAGATGACCTTCAGCGAGTTGTCGCTCCAGTTCGTCGATGCGTTGTCTCGCCTGCTGGAGACTATTCCGTGTGATGTTCAGTTCATGCGAGAAGTCCTTCTCTGAACGTCCTCGGGCCGCCGGGTCCTGCTCTTTTTGAGGTAGTTGAGCCAGGAGCGGTTGGTTTTGTTCGGCCGATTGGTTCTGGGTTGCGCCAGCCAGGAGAGGAACTCCGCCGAGCAGGGCAACGGCTCCAAGAACGGAGACGAATAATGTGCTGATCATAGCTCACCCCCAACGGTGCGGTGACTGTATCCGAAGTCAGATGCTATTCGGAGGACATGTTTTGCCATTGCATAGGATGTGTCTCGCAAGAGAGCAGCGGGCATTACAGGTCATCGTACCTGACACGAACGGGACGCGGTGTTGGCCGTATGCGTGTTGTGAATGTACAAGAGAAAGATTCCAGCCGATCCTATCGTCTTCCTGATTTGCTTTGCAACCCAAGAGAGATCTGATCGAGGCGCTGGGGGGCTATCTGTTGACGGCTCCGATGCCTTCAGGAGGAGCCTGCGCAACAGGATGGTGGGTCTTTTTATGCGTGACGGGCCAGACGAGTGCTTGTCACTCGAGAAAGTGCGCGTGCGGCTAGCCCGATGCCACCACTGGTTAGTCGATAGGGTACAGGTTGTCTCGCGCGGTGGTCCGTTTCCGTCGCTCAACGACCACCCCGGTACACTGATAGGCTTCTTGATTGAGGAATGGGAAAATCAGGAGGAGTATATTGGAATCCATTGTCACATCGTCAGGCTTCAAGCGAACATTTTGCTCGCGTGCCGCGATTTTGAGATTGAGCAAGCATCCTTCCTTCGAGTACCCATTGGCGGTAACTTTCCCGATCTGCCCCGCTCCTGCTGGCATCTGATCCGCCTGCGAGGCACAGGACGATACCCATATCGAAGCCAGAAGGGCCAACACTCTGATAGCTGGATTCATAGAGACCTCAACTGAATTAAAAAGTTCACTCTGACCAGAGTCTTGAGTGGACCGAGAGCAGTGACGGCTACTGGTTCGGTTGTGAAGGGGCTCTCCTAGCAGCGACATGGCCGTTATCTTGAGGGAGCCCATTGTGGATTCTCAAAGAAACATCAAGGGAGAATCAAGTGAAGATAAGGATCTTCTGGGGTTCGGGGCAGCCGGTTTCCTCATCTGACACTTTCTGGAGCTGAGAAGAACACGTCAGGATAGCCTGTCAAAGTATGGGCCTTACGACATGTGGATAAACCTGTGGATATTATGCGATGCGGGAAGAAAATCGAAAGCGCCCATCGAATATATATCATATTGCCTATTTCTTGAGCATCTGCACGGTGTGGTGGAGGCCACAAGTAATTGTGGTGTTCTTAGGCTGTGCGATGTTTTTCACGCATTCCTAGTTGTGGGCATCGAATGACGCAAGACCGCTGTTTGAAAATGTTTGTGAATGCAACCATTCACTTTGCTGTCCACAGGGCTGTTGGATTTCTTGTCACTTTGCGTCTATCGAGCATATCCAGGTGCGTTTTTCAATCCGTCAAGAGCCCGGAGCCAGTCAAAAAAATTGAGACGGTCGTCCGTTCGCTAATAATCTACGGGAAACTTGATTTGTGTGCTTCGACCAGCTCAGCACGAACGGAACACCTCAAATTCAATAGCCGCTCCGTTCGTCGTGAGGCCCTCGAAGGATGAACGGGTGGGCAGCAGACTGCTAAAGAAGAGAGGGCTGGATGGCCGAACCAAATCTACTTCTTTCGATACACGTTGAGCCCGATTTTCTCTTGCCGATCTGGGATGCTGACGTTGCCTTCCGTTGAGGCGACAATGATCGTCTTGCCTGTCGAGGATGGGCCGAACTCCTTCGAAAGATCCACCTTGATGGTTAAAATAGTACCTTCGACACTCATATCGACATTCTTCATGATCTGCTCCTTTCATGGCTTCATGTCAGGTTAGGTTCTCTTATTTCAGGGAGATCGACACCAGCGCATCTGGTCTGTCTGTTCCTGTTGTTCCTCGGTCAGGCATGGAGTGATCCCGGCCCTGGTGTTTGGCTGTAACCATCTCGCACTAGCGGGCTAACGACGTACCGGCGAGTTTTTTGGCAATGCCGGGTAACTGGGCTTGGGCCTCCGCGCCTTGAAAGCTGAACGTCAGGACAAAGCCTGAACATTGGGTATAGCCGGTTCCGCCGGGGCCTTTGCCGTTTCGAAAATCACCGATCACCATGTCGCCGCCCGTACAAACCGGGAAGGCTGTTCGTTTGAAGGCTGGATTCTGAAGGTAGAGGTCCATCATTTCTTTGATTCCTGTCGCGGTTTCGCTCTGTAGATCAAGGTGCACATAGACCGACAGTGCTTGGCCATTCGGCCATTGCCATGCGCAACCCTCACCCGTTCCCGTCCTAGACTGGACGGCAGATAATTTGGGGGCTGAGAGCAGGCTACAGACTTGAGCGGCCATAGGGCTGTCCGCATGACTCGGGGACGCGATCAGCAGTCCGTACATGACGATGAACTGTCGTAGCTTCATATTGTGTGTCTCTCTGAAAACGCTATCGGATGCGGCAGTGGTGGACGGAGACCATCACTCATGACACGGGCCAATCATGTGGGGAATTGTAGTCCCTTGATGCTCTCCGATCAATGGCTGTCCGAGAGCGGCTTCACGACCGATGCCGATTCTGAGCCTACTCGACTCAAGGGAGGTGTGTCGTCGGGGACGGCTCAAGATCTATTCTTCATGTGGTGTTTCCCCGTGGGGAGGACCTCATCGGCATGGCGGAGTTACTGACGTGGTCTGGAGGCTGGGAAGAGATGTCTGCGTGAGATCAGCCTCACGGTGATAGGTTGGCGTTTGTCGCTGTGCCTATCCTCCATGCTGAGGATGATCTCACGTGGCTGTGAGTCCCACTGCTCAAAGGCAAGATTAGGTGATGGAACTGTGCCCGGTATGGTGGAGGACCATGGGCTAGGGTGCTTGTTGGCTTGCACCCTTCACGCTGTGACATGAAGGCAGCTCATACTTTGCTGTGGTGAGCCACCTTTAAGGGAAGTCTTGAGACCTCCGGGACTTTTTCTGCGAACTGGGCAGTAATCGTCTGGTCGTGGCATCGCTTGAGAAGTGCGCTGAACAAATCATCAAGCGCCATCAGTGCCTCTCCCACGACATGACGAGCCTCTCGTTCGGAATATTGTAGAGGAATCAGTCGCCGCCGCTGCCACCCCCGGAGTAGGAACGTCCGTCCAAGTTGGTGATGGGGTTGTTCACATCCCATCACGAATTCCCTCCCTTGATCGTCTTCAAGAATGAACCCCTTCACATTCATCTCGGCTCTCCTATTCGTTTCGCTGGATACTGAAAAGTCTGCCCATAGTGTTCTCTGCTCGTTCAGCGGTTCACTAGGTGGATGGTCTAACGTATGTGGTCTCTCTTTACTCGCTGCGGATTTCGCTCATGACAGTCGCGCCTTAGACTTCGGTGAGCTCAGCCCAGCTGAGCGACGAGGTGGCTGAATGAGAGTCGCCGGGCTTTCTGAGCATCTTCCTGACATGAGACTGGTCATGAAAGAATTGCCGGAATACTTGGTTGCCGAAGGGCGTCAATGGCAATCGATACATTCTCCACCTCGGCCCAGGATAGTATGGCGATCTCAGGCTCCCCGCTGAATGATTGAAGCAACAGGAGGATGCCGAGAAATACGGCAATGATCGCAGGCCAGACTATCGAGAGCGCACCGAGAACGAACGCGAGGGTGATCGCTGCTAACACCTGCTGGACGAACTGGTTTTTGACCGTGATCATAGGGCCCTCCTTCCTATACGCTCTCTGTACAGGTCCATCTGATGATGTCGTGTCTGTCATACTGATGCCTGGCAAAAGGCCGGCTGCTGGTGACTGAATATTTCGGGAATCGATCATCCTGTTCATAACTTGTCGCACCCACTCATCACGAGGACTCGATGAACCCAATTCCACGTTGAGTGTGGACAACGCATAAACCGTGCCTTGTGAAACATTTTAAGTCTGTCAATTTTTCAAGAGGTTACCAGTGTGATGATCTAAGTAGAATATCTTTGATACGTATCTTTTTGGATTCAGTGAATCGGAAATGATCCATGGAGCCCGTATTGTGCGAGGGGATGTGCTTTCGAAGAGGAGGATGTTGTGTTCTGCGTGATGAAGTGTGGGTGAGGTGTAGAGACCGAAGGGTTCTGCTGGAATAGTAGAGGGAGGACTGAACTACCGGCGGCGGTTGGTTGGAAGGGGGGACGCGGTCATGCCGATCAGTATCTGTCTCTCACACTATGCCGGATCTCGTTTTGGCTTGTCGCGCGGATCGTCTGGTTGGGTACGGTTTCGCAGAGACGAGCGGGAAGCATCGTATGCGTTTGACGGGGATCTCAATATTCAGATCCGGCCAATACAGAATGTCAGAATGGAGTTGCGCCACATGCTTGAGCTTGATGGATGAGATGTTTCGAAATTGAGGGAAATCGGCAAATGAAACAAAGAGCTCGCTGCTGTTGGTCAACAGCCACAGTCCATGTGTTGAGATATAGGTCACCTCCACTCGCGAAAGGGTTTTGCTTGGGATGAGAGTTTTCATCTGACCGCTCTTGGGTACAAGGGCCTGATCATTCTTGGTCAAGCCCGCTCTTGCGCCACGCTGATACTAGCCATCCTGTTTTTGACAGGCCCTCACTTCGAAGAATATCGGCGACATTCTGTCCGTTCACAAACACATCGGCGACGAGACGACGGTAGACGTCACGACTGTGGGGCATGATGCGAATGGGTCCACTGCGCAAGAGCTCCTCCAACCGTTGTTTGGCGGCTGGCCCCGCGTGCTCATTCATTTCTGGTGTGTCAATGCCGCGTAGCCTGACGCGCTCGCTTCCAATACGAATGGTGTCCCCATCAACCGCGCGTATCTGCAGCGTGCTCGGCAGCCTCATCTCGTGCCGTGCCCGGGTTCGAAGTGCGGAGAGCCGAATAGGTTTGTGGCTAGCTCCCAACTTATACCGCCCTTTAGGGTAGCGTTGTGGGCGGCTGTCCGGTGGGCGTTTGTGTCGTGGTTGTTTGTATGTGGGGAGGCGATCAGAACGGTCTTCATTCGGCGAGGGATACCAACACAGGTCACATTGTTGGTTGAGAGTTGATCCTAGATCAGATTGTTCAAGACGTGCTGCGGAGGCGTCGAGTGCCACCTGGAGAGAGCACCAGCCGATGAGCACCAAGGTTGTTACAATCACATGCGGCTTCATGGTCTGTGTTGTAGAGCAGGTGTCGTGCCAGATTCTGACTAATTGACAATGGCCAAAACCGCATGCTGCAATTGCGATCAATTGTCGGACAGAACTGTTGAATTTTCACGGAGGGTTACGCGCATGGATATGATGGGACGGGTGGGGTTGATTGAAATTCCTGTATTGATCGCCCCGGATCAGAAAGTCTGGATGGATCGCATGATCAAGGAAGGGAAAATCGCCATTCCGCCCGGAGGAACGTTAGAAAAAGGATCGTTATATTCAATGTTTATCCGCATGCTCCTTCACAACGCCATGGAAGAGCAGAAGCGTCAAGAGGCTCTGGAGGCAGAAGACGAGGATGACGAATAGAGGAACGGATAGCGCGAGCGGAGACATTGGGAAGGGAGGATGTCTGAATCTAAATAGATACTCCTCGTATCTTTTAAGATACAGGATCTGCGTCAAGTGAGAGAGTTAGAGCTTCTTGAAGGCTAACTGGGCAGCACGGATGGTCTTCTCGATGTCCTGGCTACTGTGGGCAGTGGAAAGAAACGCTGCCTCGAACTGAGATGGTGCGAGATAGACACCCTGTTCCAACATGTGATGAAAGAACTGGCCGTACCGTTTCGTGTCGGACTGTTTGGCCGAGTTCCAGTCGACCACAGGGCCTGGTGTAAAGAAAGTCGTCAGCATCGATCCGACTCGCGTTTGGGTCACGGGAACGCCGGCCCGTTTTGCGGCTTCACCAATGCCCTTTGCCAGGACAAGGGATTGTTGCTCGAGTTGCTTGTAGACTCCCTTTCCCCGTAACTGCTTCAGCGTCGCCAATCCGGCTGAAACGGCCAGGGGATTCCCTGAGAGGGTTCCTGCCTGATAGACCGGTCCAACCGGTGCGATGAGATCCATGATCTCTTTGCGTCCGCCGTAGGCGCCGACAGGGAGCCCTCCTCCGATGATTTTCCCTAGTACCGTCAGATCCGGCTTAATGCCATACAGCGCTTGCGCTCCACCGTAATTGACACGAAATCCTGAAATCACTTCGTCGAAAATCAAGAGGATCCCATGCTCGGTGGTCAATTGTCGTAGTGCCGGCAGAAAGTCCGGTGCGGGTGGGACGACCCCCATGTTACCGGCAATCGGTTCGACAATGATGCAGGCGAGTTGCTTGCGATTTGCTTTGATAAGCCGTTGAACGGTCCGAATGTCGTTATAGGGCGCGGTCAGGGTGTGTTTCGCAAAATCCTCAGGCACGCCAGGCGAGTCAGGAATTCCCAACGTTGCTAGACCCGATCCGGCCTTTGCCAGCAGGTAATCGCTGTGTCCGTGGTAACACCCTTCGAATTTGATGATCCCGGTGCGTTTGGTGAATCCCCGAGCCACACGAATGGCGCTCATCACCGCTTCTGTTCCGGAACTGACCAGTCTGAGTTTTTCCATCGAGGGGAATGCGTGGCGAATCTCTTTCGCCAGCGCCACTTCCAATTCCGTCGGTGCGCCGTAACTGGTCCCTTGTTCAGCCGCCTTTTTGATCGAGGCGATGACCGCCGAATGGGCATGTCCTAAGATCATCGGTCCCCAGGACAGCACGTAATCGATGTAGACATTCTTGTCCACATCGTAGAGGCGGGAGCCTTTCGCACGCGCGATGAAGCGTGGCTGACCTCCAACCGAGCGGAAGGCGCGAACAGGGCTGTTGACGCCGCCGGGAATCAGTTGCTGGGCTTCGGTAAAGAGCTTGGCTGAGCGGGATGTTTTCATAATGGGGGCGCACCCTACCACGGAGGATGAGAGTCGGTCAAGAAACAGGAGGGAAGTACCATCGGATATTCCTCAAGGGCCAAAAAATGTCGACGTGATCCATTTCTTATCAAATTTGGATACAGCAAAAGGCACGGTCTTTTATTCGTCTGGTCAAATTCCAGTGTGATTATCCGCCGTGTCGGTAGGCATTACCGTCGGCCTGATTCTTGCTGTAGCTATGAGCTTAGGAAAGTGAGATTGCCATGAGGGTTGTGTGTTCTTGGTGCCGAGGGGAAGGTCGGGACGGCTTCGTCGGAGAAAAAGCGCCGTTCGATGATCCACGAGAGACACATAGCATTTGCCTCGCGCATGAACAATCTGTCCGGACTTGCTGGGAGGCACGCCGACAACAGACAGGTTTCTTTTTCCTCCGTGCCTGGCGGATCCGGAGTCTTGTCTGCTGTGCCGGTTGGCTGACGCTCTCCACCCTCGAGTTCTGGGTGGAAAGTCTCAAAGGGCTGGTCTCAATGGGCCACTTCTAGCTCTTTCTCACTTACCGACCAGAACAACTTCGGTGGAATGCTATTTCTTGGCAGGCTTTCGCGCAGGAGTTGCTGGGCGATTTCGAGGTGGGGTACTTCGGGATTTCGCCTGCTCTGTGGGGTTGAATTCTTCCAACTCCCAACGATGTCGTTTTGACTTCTCCTGCTCAGTGACAGCAAACACCACATGAAAGGGGGCGCACCGGCCGTCGGCGGTTTGTCCCTTGCTCCAAGCTTCGCCGGCGTCATCGAGCACTTCCAGCAATGTTTCATACTCCTCTTCGTCATTGGGGAGGACCGCATGGGCATCCAAGATGAGCAGGATATATCCCTTCGCCGGCAACCATTCCAAGTCGGCGAGACATTCTTCCAAGGCGTCCCAGTTGTGTCCGAAGTAGTCCGGGAAGGAAAGTGCCCGCGCAAACTCATCGAACAAACTCGATGAGGTTCGACATTTCTTGCCATCGATGGTACGCATCAGAAACCCGGTGGGAGTCTTCACCATTGCTGTGGTTGAACTGCCGCGAGGGATGACGAGCAGGCCTGACCATGGAGGTGATGGCTTACTGAGATGAGTGGGGAAGGGTAACTTTGCCGGCATAGGGCACTCGCTTGTTGGAGTATCGGTCAGTTGAGAGGGACGAACGTTCTGTAGTGATCTCCGGTATAGTAGGCTTTCCCGCTCCGCTGCTCGATCACGATCCGTTCGGCATCGCGTCCGCGGCCTCGGATCTTCGGATTGACATCATACTCCCGATAGCGACCAGGTGGAAGGCGTCGTTCTCGGTTTTGGAAGTTACGCCCGCCGACATAGCCAGGGAGTGGGAGCCCCCTTCGCCTTTCCAGCTGGCTGAGCAGGTCATAGGCTTTCTGAGGCGGTGCGGCCAACCATGAAGGATCGTCGGCTTGCGGAGAAAGGAGAATGGAGGCATTCTCAGTGAGAGTGTTCTGGCCAGGGTCGGCAGTCGTGATGCCGATCGATGGAATGAGGACGATCGTACAGCACAGGCTAAGGAGTATGCCGAAGAGCTGGAGCTGGCGCCGTTGATGGGTGGACACAGGCCCTCTCATGCGCGGATGTGTGGCCCAGATGAGGAGACCGTAGCATTCTCGTTTTGCGAAGGTCAAACACGCTCCACAAGGATTGACGTACTTGCCTGGATGTCTTCCTCCCCGTTTGCTAGAATGGCCGGGCCGGTGTGTACCGCGAATTAAACCGAATCACCACCGAATCATTGTTGATTGTCTTGCAGAATGTATTTGCTGTGTGGAGGATTGGTCTGAGCGCCAACGTGCGAGCGTCACGGGTGTGCCTCTCCTCTCTGTTCGTTCTGGTACTTCTCGCGCTGGCGGTCCCATCGAATGCGCAGTTGAGCCCGAGCGGTTCAATTCGACGATCTCCGGCAGACGTCGTCAAACGCTACGTGCTGTTGGATCAGAAGGGGGCACGATTGGATGCTGTCTCATTCGATACGGTCACGCCGTATATCCATTGGAAAGAGGAACCAGCTTGGGGGCGTATTGTGGTGGTGCAAAAAACGACGGTGTCCGAGGATTATCGGCAATGGGAGATCCTGAACAATCTGGAAGTCATCATCCCGGTAACCTTTCAGGTGCGAGGTTCGGTGTATCTCGAAACGGCCAGTTTTGTCCCTGAAGACAGGACCGAAGAGGTTCGCTTTCATGTGAAAGTGGTCGGAAATTATTGGCGTATCCTCTCGCCGGTGATTCCTCCCCATGTGGGGCTGAAACGGATGGTGAGTTTTGCACGAGACGCAGCCGTCCACGAATCGGACGACATGCAACGCACGGCACTCACTGCCCTCATCGATTCTTTGAGAAAGGCAAACTAATGGCACAAACGCCTGTGGACCTCCTGATCTTTGACCTGGACGGGACGTTGATCGAGTCGAAATGGGACATCGCCCATGCCGTCAATTTCACGCTGAATGCGTTGGGATTGCCGGAGCGCCCCATTGAGGAGATCTTTGGGTTTGTCGGGGATGGAGTGAAGCGGCTGCTGCGTCTCGCGGTCGGCGAAGGGAATCAGGAGAAGTTTGAAGAAGCCTTGAGGGTATTTCGAGGCTATTATCTCGAACATTGCTTGGATCGGACGACCTTCTATCCGGGTATCGAGCCCATGCTCCAACATTTTGCGCACAAGCAGAAAGTGATCGCAACGAACAAGTCGATTGAATACACGCGCGTGATCTTGAATGGGCTGGGCCCGCAACATTTCATGTACATGGTCGGCGGGGACAACGGCTTCGGACTGAAGCCGGAGCCCGGCATGCTCCTGCACATCATCGGTAAAATGGGTGTGCCGAAAGATCGGGTGGTCCTAGTCGGAGACAGTACGAATGATATCAATGGTGGGCATAATGCGGGTATTCGTGTCTGTGCCGTCGGATATGGCATGGGCAATCGCCAGAAGATGGAAACCTGCCAGCCTGATTGGTTCATTGAAAAACCCGAACAACTGATGGAGATTTTTGTATGACACAGAGATCGCGACTGTGGTTCAGCTGGCGAAACGGTCTCCTGCTGACCGGTGTGAACGTTGCGCTGTTCCTGATCTTTACCCTCAACCTTGGCCTCCTTGAGGCCGCGTCACCAAGCTTTGCCGATCGGGTGATCGAGCATCGGCTCGCGAACGGATTGACGGTGCTCATGGTTGAGCGGCACCAGACGCCTATCGTGTCGATCAATATTACCTTTGCGGTGGGCGGTATCAATGAGCAGGTGGGGCAGACGGGCATCGCTCATCTCTACGAACACATGGCCTTCAAAGGAACACGCGTCGTAGGGACGACCGACTACGAGAAAGAAAAACCCATCCTCGATGAGCTGGCCATCGTCGGGACGGAGCTCGACCAACGGGAACGAGAGGCGGCGGCGAAAGGGGGAGCAGCAACGGCCGACGAGCGAGCGGCAGTCGAATCGCTTCAGAAGCGGTTTCTGGCGTTACAAGCTCAGGCGGCGCAGTACGTGGTCGGCAATGAAATGGCGCTGATGTACCAGCGCCACGGCGGTGTCGGCCTCAACGCCTCAACCGGGAAGGATCTGACGCGGTATATGATCAGCTTGCCCTCCAATCGACTGCCCTTGTGGGCGGCGATCGAATCGGACCGGATGGCCAATCCCGTCTTGCGTGAGTTTTACAAGGAGCGCGGCGTGGTGATGGAAGAGCGGCGTCTGCGGAACGACGACAGTCCGAACGGGCTGTTGTTCGAAACCTTCACCTCGGCGGCGTTCCGGGCCCATGGGTACGGGATCCCGACCATCGGATGGGGGTCCGATATCTTGTCGTTGACGCCGGCTGCCACGGAGGCCTTCTTCAAGACCTATTATGGTCCGAATCGTGCCACGATCGCGTTGGTCGGGGACATCAATCCACAAGAAACCATCGCCCTGATCGAACGGACGTTCGGGAGGATTCCCGCTGCACCGCCGGCGCCGCCCTTGGTGACGGTGGAGCCGGACCAACGGGGTGAACGCCGGGTCGAAGTAGAATTTGATGCTGAGCCGGCGATCGCGATCGGCTATCACAAGCCGACCTTGGGGCATTCAGATGACGATGTGTTTGATGTCATTGATGCGGTGCTCAGCGACGGCCTCACGTCTCGGTTGCATCAGAAATTAGTACGGGAGAAACGTCTGGCCGCCTCGGTCGGGTCCGATGCCAGTCATCCCGGAGTGCGTGCGCCGAATCTGTTCGTCATCACGGCGACGCCCTTGGCTCCCCATACGACGGCGGAAGTCGAAGCGGCGATTTATGAAGAGGTTGAGCGGCTCAAACAGGAGCCGGTCTCGGCTCAGGAGTTGGAGAAGGTGCTCAATAACTTGGATGCCGACTTAGTGCGAGGCTTGCGATCCAACAGTGGGTTGGCGTCTCAACTGGCTCTGTACCAGGCGGTCGCGGGTGGGTGGCGATACATTCTGACCTCACGCGACAATGTGGCGAAGGTGACGGCTGCCGATGTTCAGCGGGTGGCCGCGCAATACTTTACCAGGTCGAATCGGACCGTCGCGGTGTTGGTCAAGAAAGGTCTCAATAGGAGTGTGACGGCCATGTCGGGCAACGAGGTGCAGCCATGAAGGAGGTGAGGGGGCGAAGGGTGAAGGGATATAGAATTGCTGGCTTGTTGGGCATGGCCATCTTGCTGGCCTCATCCGTCACGGCCTATGCCGGGGAACTGGCACTCGGTGATCCCAGAGCCATGACATTTCCATCCGTGGAATTTTCACCGCCGGAACCGGAGCGGGTGGTTCTTGAGAACGGCATGGTCGTCTATCTCTTGGAAGATCATGAGTTGCCGCTGGTGTCGGTGACGGTCACGATGCGAACCGGGAGCTGGCTTGATCCGATCGACAAGATCGGATTGGCATCCATAACGGGTGCGGTCATGCGCACGGGCGGTGGAGGGGGGCTGTCGGCGGAGCAGGTCGATGCGGAGTTGGAACAATTCGCGGGCGATGTGAGCATCGGAATCGGTCGGCAATCAGGGTCGGCCTCGTTGGATGTGTTGAGTAAAGATGTGCCTCGTGGGTTGGAGATCTTGGCCGGCCTCTTGCGACGGCCAGCGTTCGAACCGGCCCGCGTTGAGCTGGCCAAACTACAAGCCCTCGAAGGGATTCGGCGACGGCAGGACAATCCGGGATCCATCGTTGGGCGAGAATTCACCAAGGTGCTCTATGGAGCCGATCATCCCAGTGCGCGAGAAAGCTCACTGGAGTCGATCACCAGGATCACGAGGGACGATCTCATCAAATTTCACCGTGAGACGGTCCATCCCAATGGCATGTTTGTTGGGGTCACGGGTGACTTCAAGCGGGCCGACATGCTGGCGGCGCTTCGGCATGTGTTCGGAGATTGGCAAAAGGGAAGGGTTCCGGAGTTACGGATTCCCGATGTATCGGAAGCCAGTATCGCTCAACCGGTCGTGCGGTTTGTGAACAAGGACACGTCACAGACGCATCTTCGGATCGGACATCTGTCGATTAAAGAGCAGGATCCCGACTATGTCGCCTTGGCCATCGCGAACGATATCTTGGGAGGAAGTTCGTTTCGCAGTCGTCTGTTCAACGATGTACGAACCAAGCGGGGGCTGGCCTATTCCGTCGGGAGCCGACTCAATACAGGCACGCATGACCAAGGGATCTGGCTCATGCGGGCCGAAACCAAATTGACCTCCACGAAGGAAGTGATCGAGCGCTTTGTGGCGAATATCGAACGAATGCGTGCTGAACCTGTGACGGATGCTGAGCTGGCCGAGGCCAAGGAAGCCTATGTGAATTCGTTCGTGTTTTCCTTTGCCAGCCCGTCGGCGATCGTCAGCCGGCTGGTCGAGTTGGAGTACGACGGGTTGCCGAAAGATTTTCTTCAGCAGCTGCGCGCTAAGGTTGTGGCGCTGACCAAGGAGGAGGTCCAGGCAGCGGCCAAGAGACATTTGCGTCCGGATCGTTTGAAGATTATCGCAGTTGGCTCCGGTGAGGCCTTACCGAAAGCCCTGGCGACGTTTGGAGAGGTGAAAGAGATCAAGCTGAGCCCGGAAGGGTGATGGGGGGCGTGGCCTTGCCGCCACGCAGCAGATGAAGGGAAGCTGAGCGTGCCGCTCGAAGACGATTTTTGCGACATTGTCAAGAAAGCGCGTAACGGACAGGGCTTGTCGGTCGGCGACGTGGCCCGTATGACGGGATTGCCCGGTGGCGATATCACGGCGCTCGAGCGAGGGGATCAGCCCAAAGATCGCGCGGAGGTGCGGGCGTTGGCGGAGGCCTTGGGCCTGCGTCCGGCATCGCTGGAGCAGATCGCGCTCGACAAGTGGGAGCCGGTCGTCCAGCAGATGCCGCCCTGGGTGGAGATGGTGCAAGGGTCCGTCGGCGGATATGGTGTACAGGGGTATATCCTGCATGATGCGGGTGAAGCGGTATTCGTCGATACGGCCTATAACGCGCCGGCCATGCTGGATCAGCTTCGTCGTCGTGGGCTGCGGCTCCTCGGCATTTGTCTGACCCATGGTCATACGGACCATGCAGAGGGGATCGATCAGATTCTTGAGCGTTATGAAGTTCCCGTCTACCTCGGACCAGAGGATATGGAACTTCTCGGGTGGCGGCCACGGCGGGAATTGCTGGTAGTCCCGGATAATGATCTCATGATCGGGTTTGGCCGTCGCATGCTCCGATGTATGACGACGCCTGGGCATACGCCAGGAGGAATCTGTTACTGTGCGGATGATGTACAGGTGCCGGTGTGCTTTGTCGGGGACACGCTCTTTGCCGGCTCCATCGGGCGATCCAATCCCCGGGATCTGTACGCGACGCATCTCACCTCCGTACGCGACCGCGTGCTGACCCTGGCACCCGAGTACCGCCTCCTGCCAGGGCATGGACCTGCTACCACCGTTGAGGAAGAGCTGGAGCACAATCCATTCGGGACGCGGCACTAGGCGGGAATTCCATGGATGGGTTCAGAGGGAGTGACCAGCGACATCTCGACAGTGGAGTCGTGGTGGAGGTCAGGGATGAGCCGGTTTC
>JAOUGT010000095.1 GCA_029865485.1 Nitrospira sp. | reverse complement strand
CTAGGCCCACGATAAAGTGGAGCCATGCATTGATATATGCTGAAGCCTCAACAGATTTTGGTCCATAGCGAACCTTCACCATGGCAGGGAAATAGAACGCGAACATCCATTCAGGTGGATCGGTAACCCAACGCCATTTTTGTTTCAGCCCGTAGATAAGGACTCCTCCATAGATGGCGCTCAGCCCGAATACGATCGCCTTAACCGCGTTAAAGTCCATGGTCACGTAACAAGGAGATACAGACAGCCGGAATAACCATTATGGTCCCTTGGGTTCGGGAGATGATGGACACATTCACCGAAAGTCCTGTGCAAGCGACGATCCATCATGGGGACCTTTCCATCTCAAGCGATCGTTCAAAATATCATTTCCGTCCCCTGTCAGAGCAAGTAAACGAGAATTAGGATGCCCTTCCATGCTTGAGCGTGCGTCCCCTATGATTGTGGTACGGGGCACATCGCAGCAGCAACCCCGTTGCGGGTGAGCACATTGAGGAGCTTTGGGATATCCGGCGGTCCGGGGAGAATTTCCTTGGCGACGGTCGTGAACATCTGCGCTGCCAATGCGCCAGCCCCAGTGCCGTTTCAATGAGTTGCAGTTGCGGACTACGAACACCCGCCGGTCTTCAATGAAGAGCATGCGTGTAGACCATATTCGTCTTGACGTCGCGATGACCCAATGCCCACGGATCAGCGAGATACCGTTGATGAACGACCTGACCTTCGACCCGGAGCCGACTCTGGGGAAACCGTAGCGCGGCTCATCGCGCCCGTTGACAACCGACAAGCGTACCCGTACCCTTCCACCGGATACGCGCGCCGCTTTACGGTTACGTGGCAAACCTGGTCTCTACAGCGGAGGGCCCTCATGCAACAGAACTATACGGCTGTGATCAAACAAGATGCCGGGTGGTGGATCGGCTGGATCGAGGAAGTACCGGGGGTGAATTGTCAGGAAGATAGCCGAGAGGCTTTAGTGGAAACGCTCCGAGTCACGCTACGAGAGGCGCTTGAGCTCAATCGTCAAGAAGCTTTAGGAGCTGCCGGCGGAAATTTTGAGGAAACCTCCATCGCCGTATGAAACGGGAAGAGTTGCTTCGGCATTTACGACAGCATGGTTGCGAGTTGCTGCGTGAAGGAGCAAAGCACTCCTGGTGGCATCATCCTTCTCTGAATACCCGCTCAGCAGTTCCCCGCCACACTGAAATTACCAACCACCTGGCGATCAAGATCTGCAAGGATCTAAAGATACCTAAACTTTAGTTCGAGAAACTATCGGATCGATGATCGGGCTAAAACAATCCCGCAATCCCGGTGGCGATTTTCTCTTGCACGATCGGGGTGGCTTCGGGAATGTCCGAACTTTTTTGCCGTCGAGATGAACGCAGTACGAAGTTCAGGCGCAGTTCCTGCGCCTGAACTGTTTTCGTGAGCCCTGTGCTTCAGCCGAAGATTACCCCGTGCATCGTCACTGCACACCGTCTCCAGCGATCACACCACCGTCCCCATGCGAGTCTCATCGACGAACGTCTCAGTGGCATCGTCGATCGCCCGCCCCTGGCGGCCTTTGGGAGGCAGGATGAAGAGCTGTTTCGGGTCGATCTTGTCTTTTTTCTCCGGTGGCATCGCCATCTCATACTTCACGGGACGGCGGTGATCCGCCATTTGCAGCTCGGGGTTGTAGACGCTGTTGAACTTCCAGAGCATCTTGATGAAGTTGGTTTGTCCCCGCATGAGGTGCCCGGCCGCAATCTTGGCCGTGCCTTTGAGCGCAGCCCAGCCCAGATGCTTCTTGTTGAGGACCTGTTGAGTTTTGACCAGCTCCGCATAAAACTCGTGGAGCGGCATCTTGGTCGGCATCACAGCATGCTGAATGTCGAAGAGCCGGTAGTCTCGCGTATGCATCTTGCGGGATTCCGTGACCCAACTCTCGGTGCCGGGATACGGGGTATTCACGCTGATATTCACAATCTCCGGAATGTCCAAGCACCACTGCCGCACAACCTCGAACCGCTCACGATCCCAGTCTGGATCTGCGATTAAATTGATGGCCACGGTAATGCCAAGAGAGCGGGCGAATTCAAGCGCTTCAAAGTTTCGGCCCAATGAAATGCGTTTTCGATGCATCTTGAGGCCTTCGGCATCAATAGCCTCCACGCCCAAGAACATGTACTGCAGTCCGAGCGTTTTCCAGAATTGGAAGACTTCCTTGTTGCGCAGGAGCACGTCACCCCGCGTCTCCATGTAATATTGTTTCTTGATCCCTCGCCGCGCGACCGCTTCGCCGATCTCCATGCCTTGCTTGGCCTGGATGAAGGCGACATCGTCGACCAGGAAGATGCCCGGCTCCTGCACCTGCTCCAATTCCTCGACGGCTTTTTCCGTACTGACCATGCGGTAGCTGCGTCCATAAAACGTCCAGGCGCTGCAGAAAGAACAATCCCACGGACAGCCGCGCGCAAACTCGACCGAGGCACAGGGATCGAGCACACCAATGAAATATTTGTGCCGATTTCGAAGTAGATCGCGAGCGGGACGGACATCGTCCAGGTTTTCTATGAATTGCGGCGGCGGCCCTTCCCCGTCGTGTGTGACCACTCCAGGGACTTTCGTGATCGCCTTCCGATCCTGCTCGACCGCCATCAGCAACTTCGGAGCGGCCACTTCCCCTTCGCCTCTCAGGATGCAATCGATCGCCCCATCGCCATGTTCCAAAAAGTCCTTGGCGACGAACGACGCACTATGTCCACCGACGAAGACGAAGCTGTTCGGCAATTCTTTCTTGGTGAGTTTAGCCAAATCGACGATTTCCGGCACGTTGGCCAAATAGTTGCACCCAAAGGCCACGGCGTCAGGTTTCCAGGAGCGGATGAGCGCCTCGTAGTCTTTCCAGGTGTCCGCCTGCAGATCGATCAGGCGAACATCGTGCCCTGCCTGGCGACAGGCTTGCGCCACCATCTCAAGGCCAAGCGGCTCCAGGCGCAGATAAATCTTGGTGTACATGAGCGGACCGGGATGCACTGCGAGGAACTTCATGAGCCCAAACCTCCTCGTCTATAGTACGCTGGGCCGGGTGAAACCATTCGGGAATACGAAGGACTCATCCGGCCCACTTGGTTGATCGTGATATGACAGTCGATGCGGGGACGCATTCTGACAGAATGGAGGTTGCTGTGCAACCGGTAGGAGTCCATAAGCGCCCACAACTTCAGATGATTTCCCAGAACTCCTGGTATGGCACGCTGGCTTTTCCCGTTATGAGTGCCTACCATAATCCTCATGCGGTCTCCCGAACGAACCACCCGCCAGCGCATCATTGAACTCCTGACTGACGCACCGATGACGAGCCATCAACTCGCCCAAGCCCTGGGCATTGCCGAACGACAGGTAGAGGAACACCTGGCTCATGTGGTAAAAACGGTCACGCGAGACCGGTCACGGCGGTTTCTCCATGAACCCTCCAGATGTTTGGACTGTGGATTCATGTTTCGCGATCGTACACGATTAACGCGACCAAGCCGTTGCCCACAGTGTCGCCGTGAAGGGATGACTCCCCCACGCTACTCCATTGAATCACTCGCATCTGGCACTTCGCATGACAGCCCTGATGGCGTCACGCCGGAGCGATAGTGGGAAAGGGTATGTATGAAGACAGCGCGCCTCGTCCTCTGTGCCCTCTGCATGACCGTGTTATTCGGCTGTTCCGACAAGGCCAAGGAGCTGTTGGAGACAGCCGCGTTTGAAGAAAGCCAAAGCAATTTTTCGCACGCACTGGAGATCTACCAGGAACTGGCTCGAGCCTATCCTGAAAGTCGAGAAGGGGAAATTGCTCGTGCCCGGATTGCCGATCTAAAGTCTAGGCAATAGGGACAGTCGTACTGCAGCGGGGGCTTGGCATCCTACCTTTGCCTCTCCCTCCCCCCCCTTTCGTTGCATGGCGTGTTTCGCCTAATCCTCTAAATTTGTCAAAGGGCAATGCTGAAGGGTTACCGAACCACGATTGGAGGGGAAAACATGAAGACCTACACCATCCGCAAGAAGTTACGGACTACCGCCCGATGCCAACTCTGTTACTTTTGTGAGGGCTCTCTCACCACTGGGATCGTGTGGGATCTGTCCGAAGTCGGTTGGCGCGCGGCCGGAGAGCGTCCAGTTCATGCTGGAACTGAATCGACCGTCTATATCACCATTCTTGATGGGGACCAACCACACAATATACTGATCGATGCCGCTGTTGTACGCTGGTCGGATGGTCAAGTTGCAGGTTGGGAAATCCTCCGGATAGACGAAGCAAACCGAACCCGGTTGACCCACTTCGTTGAAAAGCTCAGATCGGCCAGCCCCGCAGAGGACATGCTGGCAAGCTCACGTTCATGACTTGGCCACGCTGATCAAGCCCCTGATGAGGACCGAGCAGCGCCATCAGGCGTCGGCCGAGGAAACCAAGGGAAAAAGGCACTGGTCGTCGCCTGATAGGCTTTATACTCTTCTCCACGAGTGGACAGGGCTTCCCGTTCCGCTCGTGGAATACCGGTGACTCTAAACAATAACCACCCCATGCCGATGGGACCGACCCAGGTAAACAACCAGCCAGGAGCTCCCAAGGTCATCACCACATACGAGCACCAGTGCAGCCAGTCAAAGAAGTAATTCGGATGCCGCGAATAACGCCAGAGCCCTTCCCGGAGAACACGCCCCTGATTCCTTGGATCGGCCCGAAAATAGGCAAGTTGCCGATCAGCCTTTGCCTCCCATGACACCGCCAGGCCCCAGATCAGCAGCCCGAGCATTTCCACGACCGATGACGGAACCCGTGGGTTCCACAGCACCACAAGAAATGGAAAGGAAAATACCGCTACAGACACGGCCTTCCATTGGAAATAGACGAACATGTTGACCGACTCGGAATCACCCCACTCCTTCCGCAAGCGGCGATAACGATTATCCTCCGGTTGCCCGACGAGATGTTGCGAATAAATGTGGTATCCCAGTCGGCCGGCATACATCAGCACGAGCATTGCCGTGAGCAGGATCCGCTCAATGCCGACGGGAGCCTGCGTGATATACAAGAACACAGCGGCAATGAGGCCCACGCACCATCCAACATCCCCGATTGCGGCATTTTTGATCTTCCGTTGCACGAACCATAAGATCACCATCATGACCGCCACCGTGATATAGGCGATCACAACCAGCGACAGCGGATCCGCTTCACCCATCCCATCTTGAGTTCCCATTGTTCCTACCTTTTATGCCAATGTTGATTCATAGTCCCACAGATCGCCCTCTCGTTGCATCCGGTTCTGTAACCACGCACGAAACCCCGGTATGGAAAACGACAAGAGCGCCTGAAGCCTGTCACAATTTAAGGAAAGATCTGGTGGTCGCGGCGCACCAGCATGATCGCTGGACACCCCTTCAAAAAGGTGCCCCCGCAGCTCCGGATACCAAGGCAACAACGCCTGACCGATCTCCCACCGAGAAAGCCGATCCCGACCACCTAAGTGATAGAGGCCTGTAGCACCTCGATTCACGACCTCCCAGACCGCTCTCGCAATCACCCCAGCCGGCAAGGGACATCGAAACTCGTCACCATAGAGCATGATGGCTTTGCCGCTCTTGGCCGCCCGACTCATATCTTCAACAAAACTCCGATCACCGTTCAGCGAGGTACCCGCCGTCAACACAATGCGCACCACCGTATGTCGTGGATTCTCTAACACTCGTTGTTCAGCTTCAAACTTGGTTTGCCCATAGGCATTGATCGGATTGGGGTCATCCGTTTCTCGATACCACCCGGCCTTCCCGTCAAAGACTTCGCCGCTTGACAGGAAGACAAACGGGATGTCCTCCGAACGGCACGCGAGACCCACCGTGGCGTCGACATTATTCCGTCGAGCTTCCTGAGGATCTCTTTCACAATCCTTCGTTCGGCTCAACGCCGCACAATGAACGACTGCGCTGGGCTTGATGACCTTCCACACTTGCTCGACAGCCCGCTGGTCTGTCAGATCCAGATCAGCCCGACTCAGTCCACGCACCTCCCATCCTGGCGCCCAACGAGGGCCATTCCGGACAAGGTAGTGTCCGATCAATCCCGCCGCTCCAGTAATCAGAGCACACCGTGTCATGACCACTTTCTCGTACAAGGTGCCATGTCCGAGTAAGGGCATCTCCTCAGGCATTCCGAGAAATGGCCCATGTGTCATACCCTCAACACGCCATCACTGTAGCGCACTGCCAGGTTCAATTTGAAGGGAGAATCGGCATGTCTCTTAGCGCATTTGTGAGAAATGATGATGGCCCGCAACTTAGGTTAGGGGAGACCGAATGGCCGCAATGACCCCCAGGCTAGGTTCTCTGGGAGAGGAATCAAGTAAGGCTACAGGGGAAAACGTCGTAGCAACCCGTATTCGGCTGGGGACTATGCGGCCTCCGATGCGAGGCCCTTGGAGACCGTGCCCAGGGGCAGCCAGCGATTCAGGACGGCTGCCAGGGACTTACTCGTGACCGGCTTGCTGAGGAAGTCATCCATCCCTACGGCTTGGCATCGATCGCGATCTTCCTGCATCACGTTGGCCGTCATGGCAATGATCGGCAAGTGTGCCGGCGTGCCGCCAGCCTGCTGGAAGCTCGCCTCCTGATTCCTAATGAGCCGGGTGGCTTCAAACCCATCCATTTCAGGCATCTGGCAATCCATAAACACCAATGCATAGGGAACGCGAGCCATGGATTCAACCGCCTCACGCCCACTGGCGGCCACATTGACCCGATAACCAAGTTTCTCAAGCATATTCGCCGCCACCTTTTGATTCACCAGATTATCGTCCACGACAAGAATCATGGGCTTGGACCGTGTCTGAGCTTCCGCAAGGCTATGCCGGGTAATAATCGAATTGGCGGGCAAAGAGGGTTCAACTCCAATCTTGGGAGTACTCCCCAGCACCACGCTGAGACATTCGTATAAGAGGGATTGCCGAATTGGTTTGGTGAGATACGCAGCAATACCGACATCTTGAGCCTTCTTCGCATCACCACGCTGACCTACCGAAGTCAGGAGGACCAAAAGGGTTGCTCCGATCTGGGAATCCGACTTAATTCGACGAGCCAATTCCAGCCCATCCATGCCAGGCATCTGCATATCCAGGATTGCCAGCTCAAAAGGATGCTGTCGGCCCGCTGCCTCGCGCAGACACTCTAGTGCGTGGAACCCATCCGCCACACTCTCGCAGATCACACCCTGCTTCAGGAGACTCTGTTCGAGTACTTGCCGATTCGTAGGGTGATCATCCACGATTAATACTCGGTGGTTTCGGAGTGCCGTGTGATGTAATTCGGCTGGCTGATATTGTTCGGGCTGTACGGGGAAACTGACCGTAAACCAAAAGACACTCCCCTTTCCAACCTCACTCCGCACCCCGATCTGCCCTCCCATCATCCCAACGAGCTGCTTACAAATGGCAAGGCCCAGCCCGGTCCCCCCGTATTTCCTCGTGTTCGAGCCGTCGGCTTGGGTGAAGGGCTGAAACAATTTTGCCTGTTCTTCCTCTGCAATACCGACTCCAGTATCCGACACTTCGAATCGAAGCGTCCGATGAGGCGAGACCGGCACTGCGTTGATCATTCCATCAGGATCATCCGTGAGACTCGCTGTTATAACCACTTCACCACGTTCGGTGAATTTGATGGCGTTGCCGATAAGGTTGAGCAAGATCTGACGCAGACGGCCTGGATCCCCCCGAAGAGCTGTGGGAACACCAGCGTGGATAAGGCTCATCAACTCGAGACCTTTAGCATAAGCCCGTTCACCAAGGAGACTCACCGCATCCTCCACCGTCGTGTGAAGGTCGAAGTTGAGCGTTTCCAGCTTAAGTTTTCCAGCCTCGATTTTTGAAAAGTCGAGGATCTCGTTGATGATATCCAACAAATGCTCACCGGATAGGCGAACGGTTTCCGCATATTCGCGCTGCTGTGGATTCAACGGGGTCTCAAGCAGTAGCCCCGTCATCCCAATCACACCGTTCATCGGGGTCCTGATCTCATGGCTCATTGTGGCTAAGAATTCCGCCTTGATCTTCACGGCCTCAAGCGCTTTATCTCTGGCGACCGCCAGTTCCGTATTCTTTCGTTCCAGATCTTGAGCCGCTTGGGCCAGCTTGGCGTCCGCCTGCTTCTGTGCGGTCACGTCGACCGCAAACTTCATGATCTTCGAGGCCTTGCCGGCCGTGTTAAAGATCGGGCTATAGGAGGCCTGGAGCCAGACTTCTTTCCCTCCCTTGCCAATACGGCGATACACACCCTTATCAAACTCCCCTCGATTGAGTTTCTGCCAGAAGGCACTGTAGGCCTCGCTGCACGCATAGACCGGATCACAGAACATTCGGTGATGCTGCCACAAGACTTCCTCCAGCTGGTACTCCATCAGATTGAGGAAGTTCTCGTTGGCCATGAGGAGCGTTCCGTCGAGGGAGAATTCTGCGGTCACCTGCACGGCATCAAGGGCGACTATGACACTTCTCAGTTCAGCCATCGTTGCTACAATTTCTTCCTCAGCCTTCTTACGGGCGGTGATATCGGTGGCCACGCCCAGAACCATGGTGGCCGCGCCCTGGGCATCAAGAATCGGGCGTTTGACGGTCTGCAGCCACCGCGTCCTGCCGGCCGCATCGGTGATGACCTCTTCCGGCATGACCCGCACTTCCCCAGACTCCATTACTTCCCGGTCCTTCCGTCGGAAGAATTCTACTTCCTCCGTATGGGGATTGAGGTCCGCATCGGTCTTGCCGATCAGGTACTCCACCGTCGTCCCATAGGCTTCGGCCACGGCCTGATTGGCGAGGGTGAACCGACCCTCTTGGTTTTTCGCAAAAATGAAGTTGGGGACCATATCGATGATCTGACGAATGAAGGCGTGCGATCGCTGACGCTCGTCCGCATGACGCCTTTGGTCGACCAGGTATCGGGCTCGCTCGATCTCGATCGCCACGCGTTGGCCGAATACCCGTAACAACTCCTGCTCTTCCTCGGTAAACACACGGGGCTTGTCGTCCAACAGACAGGTGACCGCCACCACCTGGCCATGATCGTCGAGCGCGGGGAACCCGCAATACGACACAGCTTGGTGGTCCCGCAAGAAGGAGGCTTGAGGGAACCGCTTCATGACACGGTCGAAGAGGCGCAACTCCTTGTCCTGCTCTACAGTAGCGCACGGGGTGATGGCCAGCGGACATCGGCCCGCGTCGCGCACCACCTCACCATTAAGGTAAACCGCCTTGAAATGGAGCTCGGACCCGACTATTTCGGACAGGCAAACCACACGCACCTTGAACAACTCCCCGATCATGCGTACGACCCGCTCAAAGATCTCTACAGGATCGCCGGACAGGGTCAGGCTGAGTTCGGACAGTTTCTTCAACTGCTCAAGACGAGCGGCTTCACCTTGGGCTCGTCGTATGGACTCGGTTACATCCTGGACGGTGCCGAATGACTGTCGAGGTTGCCCCGCTGCATCGTAGATGGTTTCGCACCGTTCCTGGACGTATTTCACACGCCCGTCCGACATGAGCAGGCGATGTACGATCTCATACGGTGTTTTATCCCGTACCGAGTCGGTATAGGCGCGATGCAGAGCGGATCGGTCGTCCGGATGCACAAGGTCTAGAAACGCCTCGTAGGAAGATCCGAATCGCTCACGATCAAGTTCGAAGATCCGGTAAGTCTCGTCGGACCAGTCTAGACGGTTCGTTGTGAGATCCAACTCCCAGCTGCCGATGTGCGTGAGCCGTTGGGCTTCCTTCAACCGGGCTTCGCTCTTCCGAATGGCCTCCTCGGGTCGCATACCGACAGTACCGAGCGCACGCGGGTCGAGGAGGCGATGCGAATCGTCTTCATGCGATCGCCTATCCGTCATCATGACGCCTCACACAACGGAATGATATTTCCATGAACGACTGTCCACAGGAGGGCCACGATAATGAACCAGGCTGGCCCTTCTAGACCGACACCCTGTTCGTTGTATTCTGGTGGAATGGTGGGAAACTGTGTCTGACCTGGACGATCAACGACCTGATGGTGAAGACAAGACGCGCATGTCGTCACACTGAGGTTAGCAAAACAGAAGTGACATTGCTGCCGATATTGGGATGAATCCATTCGCCGTGCTCACAGCCTGCCTGCCTTGCCGTGCTAAGCCGAACTGGCCTACACCGACCGGCAGAGACCTGAGCGGCATGGAATGGGCCAAACATACCATCGCCTGTCACAGAAGACTCGATAGTGCTCTTCTCTGCGTACACTTCCTATCGGCTCGAGCATTGAAATTCTTGAAGGAATTTCGAGCGAGCAATTAACCACAGCCCCCAATTATCCAATCACCTGCGTACTACAAAGACCTACATCCATGCGCCATTTCATCAAATAATGCGAGCACTTAGCATTCGACAGCATCTGGGGCTATTAAGGGTATGGAGTCGATGAGGCAGACTCCCCAATCAGCCGTACGGGATGGCCGGAGCCCACCTCAGTACCAAGACATATCGGACTATCGTGTCAGCTTCCGGTACCGGATCCGGTGTGGCTGATCAGCTTCCTTGCCGAGACGTTTTTTGCGATCAGCCTCATACTCACTGTAGTTGCCTTCGAACCACACGACTTTGCTGTCGCCTTCAAAGGCCAGAATGTGCGTTGCGATCCGATCGAGAAACCACCGGTCATGGCTGCTGATCACCGCACAGCCGGCGAAGTTCTCCAGCCCTTCTTCCAGTGCACGCAGGGTATTCACATCAAGATCGTTGGTCGGCTCGTCCAGAATGATGAGATTCGCACCCTCTTTCAGCATACGGGCCAGATGCACCCGATTGCGTTCGCCACCGGAGAGATCCTTCACCTTTTTCTGTTGATCCGTCCCGGCAAAGTTGAAGCGGGCGCAATAGCCGCGCGCGTTGACCTCCGCCTTCCCGAGCTTGATGGTATCTTGACCTTCTGAGATCACGTCGTACACGGACTTGGTGGGATCGAGGCTCCGGTCCTGATCGACGTAGCCCAACTTAACCGTTTCGCCGACCCTGATCGAGCCCGCATCCGGCTTCTCCTTGCCGATGATCATCTTGAACATCGTCGTTTTACCGGCCCCATTCGGCCCGACCACCCCGACAATGCCACCCTTCGGCAGGCTGAAATTTACGTCTTCGTAGAGCACGTTGTCACCGAAGGCTTTGCTGATCCCGTTGGCTTCGACCACCACATCCCCAAGCCGCGGTCCTGGCGGAATATAGATTTCCAGATCCCCCGCCACCTGGTCCTGTTTCTGGTTCACCAGTTCTTCATAGCGGTTCAATCGCGCCTTCCCCTTTGACTGCCGGGCCTTGGGAGACATGCGGATCCATTCCAGCTCATGTTCCAGCGTTTTCTGCCGCTTGGACTCCGCCTTCTCTTCCTTTTCCAAGCGATCCTTCTTTTGCTCCAACCACGAACTGTAGTTCCCCTGGAACGGAATCCCATGGCCACGATCCAGCTCCAAAATCCAGCCGGCGACATTGTCCAGGAAATATCGATCGTGCGTCACAGCAATGACTGTGCCCTTGTACTGTTGCAGATGTTGTTCAAGCCACTGCACAGATTCCGCATCCAAGTGGTTCGTTGGCTCATCGAGCAGAAGGATATCCGGCTCTTGAATCATCAGACGGCAGAGCGCAACCCGGCGTTTTTCACCGCCGGATAAGGTCCCAACCTTCTGATCCGCGGGTGGACAGCGCAACGCGTCCATGGCAAGGTCGAGCTGGTTTTCCAACTCCCATCCATTGGCCGCTTCGATCTTCTCTTGCAGTTGCGACTGCTTGTCGAGTAGCTTTTCCATCTCATCGGGGCCGACTTCGCCGAGCTTGTTGCTGACAGCCTCGTATTCATGAATCAGCGCGACCAGTTCGGCTTTGCCCTCTTCGACGACTTCCTTGACCGTCTTGTTCGAGTCCAACTGTGGCTCCTGTTCCAGCAAACCGACGCTGTAGCCTTTGGACCTTGTGATCTCGCCGGTATAGTTGGGATCCATACCCGCGATGATCTTGAGCAGCGAGCTCTTACCCGAACCATTCAAGCCCAGTACGCCGATCTTCGCGCCGTAGTAGAAACCGAGATAGATCTCTCGCAGCACCTGCCGCTTCGGCGGATAGACCTTGCCCACATTGACGAGTGAAAAAATTACCTGCTTATCGTTCGTTGCCATACGCTCCCCTATTAGCTAATGATCTACTATCGCGCTGAAGAACACGTTTGCCTCTAGGAATGGGTGCACCCGCCGCCTACAGGGAATGCAAAACTGGAAGTCCGGCGTTCACCTGTGCGACGAGACCCGCTAGGCCGGCTCTGACGTCAGATTCGTTCCGCACTGGACCAGTAAAGGCCACACGCCCGCCCTGCACCCGGTCAGGAGTAGTAAACCGAAGATGAAACCCGAACCGATCCAATGTGGTCACCGTTGCCTGCTGCGCCTCCGCATGGCCCAACGCCCGAGCCAGCAGCAACAAGGTCTCTGCACGCGTTGTATTGAGCTCGCGGATCAGGTTCGAAGCCTCATCCGCAAGTGGGTCCACGGATGCCGCGACATAGTCGGCTGGTATGACCCAGCCCATCGATCCAAACCCTCCGACAAAGTA
>JAOUGT010000261.1 GCA_029865485.1 Nitrospira sp. | reverse complement strand
TTTCTGTGCCGATTCCTAAGAACTGGCTCCCAGCAGCATCCAACAGTACGTTGGTCTGCCCAGCATCTTGCACAACTACTCACATGACGATCCGCCGCTCATCGAGGATACTTTGGTTTGTCAACGCAGATTCAACAAGCTGGTTCGTCAGTTCACAACGGGTGGGATTGAGCAATCATGGTACAGCAAGGAGTTATACATCAGGCGTATCATCGACTCAGCGACGAAGATCGATGTCATATCCGTCTTACACAGGCTGCGCAAGGCCTACGCCGAGATCGACCGGACCCGTAGGTTACTCAATGGATGAACAGCGGGAACCTGCTCAGAGCGCAAAACGGCGCGGTTCTCGTTTTCAGCAAGCGCGACGCTCAGCCCAGAATGGAACTATCAGACGATCCGGGCAGACAAGCAAATGGGCGGGGATCTCTACACCTCTTGCAGTGAAGGACAATCCCCGCAATCGGCCCAGCTCACAAGCCGCAGCGGGTTGACGCTGCAAAGCACCCGGTGATTGAGGCTGCGATGTGACGGTTGAGTAATTGGAGGGCCATTGAAGGCCGTACCGGGAATCGATCGTCCCAGTAGACGCATTGCTGAGGAAGGTGACCAACCGATTGTTGAGTAGAGCATACATGGGTCTGCGTACGAAAGGCCATGCTCAGTGCCTTACAAGTCTTTACGAGAGTGCTGCCGCACAGGCTTCTGCGCACTCACAGAAGGATGAAGAGATCGGTGAAATCGAGGGCGACTAGATCCCTAACTCTTCCGACAGCCGCACTTCGGACTCATCCAGGATTTCTTCCAGGCAGGAAAAGCAGGAGAAAGGGAAGCGATCGATGGGAATGGCGCAGACTTCGCCGACCGGCGACTCATCCAGCGCCGGACCGCCACATTCTTTGTGAATCAAGACCAGCATCAGACTTCTCCCCTTCCCCGCCGAAATTAGTCCACGTGTTTAGAGCCACAAAGCCGACGAGTGCTTTCTGACCACCGCCCTGATTCGCAACACCATGCCAACCATCCCGCCTCACCTATGGAGGTCACTGTGGTGCCATGCACGGCATCATAGCAGAGAGAAGCAGTCAGAAATTAGTGATTGGTCGGCGACTCGGCTTTTGGTACAGTGCTGGGCCGTGTTGTCGATATAGGTTCGGTCCGTTGGAGGAGGATAACACTAAGAATGATCACATTAATTTCGTTTGGGCAGCTTCGGCCGCTTCGACATATAGATGGATTTGTTCTTTCCGCTTTGTTGCTTTTTGGTTCCGGGTGCGCCGTCGCCAAGGGCTCGACAGCTCCCCCGATTTCTCAGCCCGAGCTGCAAGCCCAACCCATTCTGCTTGCCGATGCCTCTTCCCAGACTCCGCCTTCTGGGAACGACAGCGATGCCTCTCAGGACGAGCCGTTTGATCCCTTTGCCAAGTCGGATGTAGAGGGCATGGAAGAGTATGATCCCTGGGAGCCGCTCAATACGAAGTTCTTTGAATTCAATCGGCAACTTGACCGATGGATACTAAAACCAGTGGCCAAAGGCTATAACGCCGTCGTCCCGAACATCGTCCAAGTCGGTATTAGTAATGTCTTTTACAATAGTCGGGTAACCCCACGATTGTTGAACAACCTGTTTCAGGGGAAATTCAAGGGCGCAGGGATCGAGGCGGGACGGTTTCTCATCAATACCACCGTCGGGATCGGCGGATTTTTTGATGTAGCCCAACGATTCAATCTCACCACACCGGAAGAGGATACAGGTCAGACGCTTGGGTTTTACGGGATCAAACCAGGCCCCTACCTAATGGTGCCGCTTCTAGGTCCCTATACGGTTCGCGATCTGATTGGATATGGCGGGGATATCGCGCTCAATCCGATTTATTGGCTCATCATACCCGCCATGCATAATATCGATGCCATTCCGACTGTGGTTGATGTCGATGAACTAGCGGCCACATATGCCATCTCGATTGGCGCGCGTGCGACGGAGATCGTCAACGACCGCTCCCTGAACTTAGAGAAGTTTCAAGGTGTTGAGGAATCCACTTTAGATCTGTACGCCGCAGTGAGAAACGCCTACCTGCAGAAGCGAGCCAAAGCCGTTCGGGAATAGCTCATACGACTCAGTAAGTTCCGGCTAGCTTCCGGTTCGAACGAACCCCGCGAGTGACTTCTTCTCGTCAGTGATCATCGGTCATCCACAGGTGATGGGCAAGAGGAAGTGCCTGTTATAGGCTACTCTTCTACTAATGGAGCTGACAGAACAATGCGCAGATACTGGAACGGGAGGACCGTGGGGGCGAGTCAGAGAGTGACAACCCCCTTCTCCTGATGACAAACCAAACTGGTTTGAACCAGGTTCCCATCCCGGCACTTACATGCCATCAGCCGAGATGGGCCACCCTGCTCCACTGCAACAGCCCCTGATGGAAGACGCACGGAGTATGTGCTTACTGGCTTTTCTTCCACACAAATAGGCCGCCGACAAACAGAACAAGCATCACGATGATGAACATGATGAGAGTATCCATAACTACTCCTTTCGTTCGGACCCGTCACGCAACGAGAAGAACAGCATACTCCCTCAGGAAGGAGACCGATGGACATCTTCCCCTGAACTAAGCTGCAGGAGACATCAACAGGGTCTGACGTCAAACAACAACTCGGCCCACCGCACCTTCGGGAACCAATGTCGGGGCTATATTTATTCAGCTTATATTCCACTGTCAAGTGGCTTGCGCTCAATATTGCGGCCCTCTGCAGGGAAAGCTCGGCAAGTATCCAGGGACGGTTTCGATCGCTAAGCATCTGAGACTAAACGATCTTTTCATAAACGACTCAATGAGTGCTGCGCATTCCCCTCTCCGGGAAAATGTCTTGAAATGCCATGTAAATACTCCATCAACCTCTTTTGGGAGTTAATCGAACTTATTCGGCTACAGACCTTCTCGCGACCCTCCTCATCCATACTCACATAACGCCGGTTTCGCGATCGAAGGTCTATTCACTATCCACTCTTCATTTCTTCAGGTTAAGCGACGCAATAGTAGGAGAAAATATGTGAGCGCCTCTCGACCGGCTCAGCACGAACGGACATCCGACCTCCTCGGTGGCCCGTTCCTTTATCACCGGCTCTTTCCGAAAATACGAGAGTGCATGCGATAGGCTAGATGGATCACAGTAAGTCGCAGGATCGAACTACGCATCCATATCGGATTCCCAACATATGACAAGACACTGACCTTGAGGCTGTATCCGTCCCTCACCCAAGAGGAACCAGGGAATATGCCTCCCTGACAAGTCTCAATGGAACAGCTGAGCGTATGACGGCGGGAAGCATTCGGAATAGAAGGGGTTTCGATCTTGCTCGGCTACGACGCCACCCGTTGCATTGAATCCTGCTGGGACCCTGCTTGTGGTGATCCACCGAACGCCGGATACACATGGATGCTATAAGTTCTGTTCGGATCCAATACGACGCGGACGATTCCCGTCTTGTTTAGGTAATCGATTGCCAAATAGACTTGGTTCCAGGTGAGGTCAGGGCAGAGGCCTACCACTTCCTCCATCGAGCAATCCTTGCCATACTCCTCTAACGCACGATGAACTCGCTCGATGATCGCTGCGACCAGCATGGCACCTCCTAAACAGACAGAGGTGAGGACTCTAGATTCTTCGCAGACCTCCCGCAACTAATCGATCCGCGCGGTTTCAGCCTGATGAATTTCCACTGTTCTCTTCAAACACCAGCGGCCTTAGTATACTTGGCCATGGGGTGAAGAGAAAACTAGGGAAGTCACTAGTAGAACGAGGAGATCTTACTAGCGAGCGATGAATTTCTTCGGGAGTCGAACGACCTCTACCCAACCGGCATGGGCTCGGTGCTGATCGAGATGCAGGTTGACCAAGATCCTGCGCTGAGGATCGATGATATCCGCCGGCCTGGTGCTCGTGCGGTTTAC
>JAOUGT010000255.1 GCA_029865485.1 Nitrospira sp. | reverse complement strand
GTTACCGATCCACCTGAATGGATGTTCGCGTTCTATTTCCCTGCCATGGTGAAGGTTCGCTATGGACCAAAATCTGTTGAGGCTTCAGCATATATCAATGCATGGCTCCACTTTATCGTGGGCCTAGTGTGTTTCATTCCTCCCTTTGTTGATTTTATACTGTCGCGGGTATAGTCGCAGTGGCCCTTCTATCAAGCGAAACTCTTCAGGAACAGACAAATGGTTTTGTCCGTTGATAGGTGCCGGACTGTTTTAACGGCTTTCTCGACCTAGATCTCTGCAGTTTCCCCCTTCTTCCCATCACCTGTTATACTGACCCATCCTTCCATTCAAATTGAGAGTGATCGCATGAGCTCTCCAACCTGGGATGAATTCGCCGAGCTTGCGCTGAAACGGATTACGGCAGCGGGTGCCGAGTACGGCGATATCCGCATTCAAGACAGCAGAACGGAGCATATCGAAGGCGAGGACAGACGAATCGCCTCTATTCGGGACATCCACGACATCGGCTTCGGGGTGCGCGTGCTCTATCACGGAGCATGGGGATTTGCCGCAAGCTCCATCCTCTCGCTTGAAGAAGTGCCGCGGGTGGCGGACCTGGCTGTCGAGATCGCCAGAGGGTCTGCATCAGTCGCCCTTGAGAAGGTACGATTAGTGCCGGAGCCGGTCCATCGTGACAGCGTCGTTACGCCCTATCGCATTGATCCCTTCACCGTGCCGCTCGAGAAAAAAACAGACCTGTTGCTGAACGTGATGGAAACCCTTCATCGACAGGAGGACATTGCGAGAAGTAAGGCGAGCCTCTGGGCGCGGAGGGACCGAAAGCTGTTTGTCTCAACCGAAGGCTCTCGTATTGAGTTCGATCTGTTGGCCGGACAGGGTGACTGTACGGCGACGGCGCTGTATGAAAGCCGGTTTGCCTCTCGCAGCTTCAATACGCCTCACCTCAGACAAGGGTACGAGCTGATCGAAGAAGCTGATCTTGTGCGGGAAGCTTCTCGCGTTGCCGATCAAGCCATTGAGAAGGTTAAGGCGCCCGTGGTGGATGGGGGCCTGTTTGATCTGGTGCTTGATCCAGAACATCTATCGCTGACGATTCATGAATCTTGCGGCCACCCGAGTGAACTTGACCGTGCGCTTGGGTACGAAGCCAATTATGCCGGTACCAGTTTTCTCACGACGGAGAAATTGGGAAAGTTTCGCTACGGCTCCGCTCATGTGAATCTCGTCGCCGATGACACAGAGCCGGACACGCTTGCAGCCACTGGGTATGACGATGATGGGGTCCAATGTCAGAAGTGGGACATCGTTCGAGAAGGGATCTTCGTCGGCTACTGTACCAATCGGGAGGTCGCGACAAAGATCGGGGCTGCCCGTTCGCATGGGTCCAATCGAGCCGATGGGTGGGGCAGCGTCCCAATTGTCCGTATCGCCAATATTGGGCTCGAGCCTGGTTCGGCGACCGTCGATCAACTGATCGTGGGCGTGAAACGCGGCATCTACATCGAAGGGCATGGATCCTACAGTATCGATCAGCGGCGCTACAATTTCCAGTTCGGCGGAGACGCGTTTTGGCTGATTGAGAACGGCCGACGAACCCATATGGTGCGGGATGTGATCTACCATGGGATCACGCCGGAGTTCTGGAATAGCTGCGACGGCGTCGCTGAGCAATCGGCTCGACGGCGATACGGGTTCATTACCTGTGGGAAAGGGCAGCCGGGCCAGTCGGGATGGATGACCCATGCGGCCTCAACCGCGAGATTTCGACAGGTCCAGGTGATCAGAGGAGAAGGGCAGTCATGACCGGCGGGAGCGGGAAGTCTTGGCCACATATGACGAGTCGCGAGGAGTTTCGTTTTCTGAGCGATCTGGTCATGGCCCGTTCGTCCGCTGATCAGACGATTGTCCGTCTTCGTGATCACCATGCCGGCACGACGAGGTTCGCGAATAATCAAGTCATCCAGAATGTCGATACGAGACGGGGTTCACTGGCAGTGACCGTTGCCTTCGGGGGTCGGCAGGGAACCGCGAGCACGACGGACTTCACGGCTGGTGCGATCCAGCACACAGTCGCCCGGGCCGAGCGAATTGCCAAAGTTTCTCCAGTCGATCCCGAGTATCTCCCTCCAGCGAACCCCTGTGCGTTTCCTGTCAGGGAAACTGCGAAGCCGGAAACCGTGGCAGCGGGACCATCCCGCCGGTTGGAGTATGCCAATGAAGCCATCGGACAGTGTCGGATGGAGAATCTGCTAGGGGCGGGGATCGTGTCGTCCTCAGTCGCGGCGGTCGGGATTGCCGCCGACAATGGCTTGTTTGGCTATGAACAGCGGACGGATGCGAGGTTCAGCCTGACGGTTCAGGCCGGTGATGCGACTGGCTGGAGCGCGGCGGCCCATCGGTCGATCGACCATTTGAAGATTCAAGAACGGACCTTGGCGGCTATTAGGAAGGCCAAATCTGGCCGTGAGGTACAGGAACTCCCGGCAGGGACGTACCCGGTGATTCTTGAGCCGGCGGCTGTGGCCGGCTTGTGGACGTGGCTGATCTGGTCGCTCGATGCCAAATCCTATGCCAAGGGGACCAGTCCCTTTGCAGGGAAGCTGGGACATCTCGTGGTGGATGAGCGGATCAGTCTCCGGAATAGTCCGGATCATCCTGATCTAATGGGAGAGGGGTTTACTTCGGATGGTTTACCGAGCAGTGAGTCGGTATGGGTCGACCATGGAGTATTGCGGCAGCTCGCCTATGACCGGTTTACCGCCAAGAGGGAGGGAGTGAATCCTATCCCCACCCTGGAGGCTCCGGCCTTGTCGGTAAAGGGACTCCCAGTCGCCTCAATTCAGGACCTTGTGAAGAATACGGAGCGGGCGATTCTCGTCACGAATTTTTGGTATATCCGGCCTGTGAATGACCGAAGCCTGCTGCTGACTGGTATGACACGGGATGGGACATTCCTCGTGGAGAAGGGCGAGATTGTGTCTGCCGTGAAGAACCTCCGTTTTCATGAAAGCCCGCTCAGGGCATTTCGGCAGGTCCAGGCCTGGACCCATTCGATGGAGGCGGTGAATGCAGAGATAGGAAAGGTGCTCGTCCCGGCCATGGTCTTGCCACGGTTTACCTTTTCCAGCGTGACCCGGTTTTAGCTAACTAGTTATGAATGCGAATATATTTCAACCGCCTGTGAATAAAAAGGTTGACTCTTGATGCGATGAGGAGTAGGTACATTAATTATACGCCACTAGGTCCAAATGAAGGGATCCGCCAGATGCCCCCTCGATTCAATAAAGAACCCATCAACTTGATCCATCGGATTCCCTCTCAAAAGCAGATCGATGAAGCGCGGCCGGTGCCTCCGGCATACGGCCAAGTTCTGCTTCAGGCGGGGGCGCTCTGTCTCAATAAAGCCCGTGAGCTCTTTACACACGTGGTGCGATATGTCGGCGAGACTTCTGCCCGAGTTAGGAAGCCACTTGCGTTGCCTGACTGGACAAGAGAACGGATTGAGACGGGTGACCGTTTTAGGCGTCCTGGAGTCGCAGGGGCGAATGTGGTCGAGGAGCCAACACCGCTTGCAGCACATTCCTTGGCGCCACACGTCACGATCCTCCCAAGCCCCGCTCCTGTTCAGTCAAAAGAAGTTGATGAACTCAGAGCCTGCTTGGTCGGCCAACAAGATGAAATTGCCCGGCTGACGTCGCATATTCAAGAGTTGACCTCACTGGTGAGTGCGCAGCAGCAAGTCCTAGTTCATTTGGGGAAAGAACTTGAAACCGGGGAATTCTCCGCGGCTTCGAATGGAACAGCGGCTGCGACGGTGAAGAGAAACCGTGTCGGTCGAAAGAAGTCGACTATTGGTGAATCTCAGGCTCACCCGCAAGAAAATAACCGCCCATTTCCTCCTCAGGAAGCCGATGGCCCAACACTCAATGTCTAGCTGATCTGCCGAAGGCTAGCCGACAATCTTGCTCTCTCGTCCAAGTCCTTGGATCACCAGCCCCAGCTAGTCCCAGTTATAGTGCCTTGGGCACCCTCATCCTCTAGGCAGGTGCCGGGCTCGTCTGCTAAGAATCTAGCCATGATCATGCTTCGTGTGTGCTGGTGTGTCGTGTTCTGCCTGAGTCTGTCTGTCCACGAGTCGGCGGAAGCAGCTGAGCGCGTTGCGAGTCGAGT
>JAOUGT010000056.1 GCA_029865485.1 Nitrospira sp. | reverse complement strand
GGTTGATGAGGCAAGCGAGTTTTTACCATTGCTCCAGGTTGCCCTGCCTCACCCAGTTTAAGTCCTGCGCAGCTACTGCTGCTTCCCATCCTGTCCCACAAGAGAGAAGACGGACCTGTACCTCATTGTGGAGCTGGGAGCCTCCTCGGATCTGAGCTTCAGCACCGATGTTTTCAGTCATCCCTAGGACAATCTCGCAACTGGCCAATCCTTGGAGACCGATACCCCGCGCCTTCAACACCGCTTCTTTCGCAACCCAGTAACGGAAAAATATCATTGCGCGCTGTTCTTCGGTTGCCTGCATGATCAATGTATGTTCGGAGGGAGCAAAATAGCGCTCGGATAGTTTCGCAACATCGACTTCCGAACGAATCAATTCAAGGTCGACTCCGACCTCCTGGGCCTTGGAAACTGCAATGAGCGCACGGTTATGGGCATGGGATAAATTGAAGGTAATCACGGAATGCTCTTGCGCGTTCCCCGTCACGAAAGGCTTGCCTGCCTCTGTACGCCCCAGCGATACCAAACAGGGGCTGATCCCAAGGTATCGGCTCAGTACTGCCCTGAGGCCTCCGTGAGCCAACACGTAGTGCCGGCGGTCTTGCTCACGAACCAACCGGGCTGCTCGGTGGCGCTCTGTTTCATCCAGCCACCCCAAGCATCGCTCAAAACACCGTGCCGACCCCTCAAGTTCAATCCCCCAGAGATGAACTGCTTTTGATTCAAGGCTGATGGAATGCTGAAGTTGTGTGCCCGTGAGCTGGTCTATCGACTGGAATGAGATCAGCATGGTGCAGTCCCAATATCGCCGCCATCTTTACGGCATATTAATGAAGACGAAAACGTGATGTAGTCCTATCAGGCGGTTCAAGAACTATTCAATAACGTCTGCCATCCGTGAGCGCTTCCAACGCCATTCGCTGCTCGATCGCTATCAAGTATGGAGTACCTCAGGCCATAGGTCAAAACCCTTTCGTGATCTCAACATCCTGTTTCAAGTATGCTGTGGTCTCTCAAGCTCCGCTTGCGTGTCTTACCGGGTATGCCGTCCCTGGACCTCTCGACATCGCGTGGGTTGAGCCTAAGCGGGGTCGAAGGCTCACCGGTGCACGAGGCTTTGAGCTCTTCCGCAAGCTCAGGGCAGGCTTGTCGGAGAAGTATGAACTGTCATGAATGATGCAGGTTACCATTGCGACACAGCATGATGACGATTTCAGCGTGCGTGGTGGGAATATGGCATGTCGATCGCAAGAGGGATGATGATCAGAAGAAGGGTGCTGTCGATAGGGTGATGAGACTGTTCGCACCATCTTCGATGGCATTCTGATACTCAGCGCGCTGAGAGGAGTCAATGTGGCAGCATGAAGACTGCGTGGAAAACAGGGATCAGTTTCGGGTTAACATCAGGGGTCATTACCACCCTTGGGTTGATGGTCGGACTGCACTCCGGCACGCATTCCCGTGCGATCGTGATCAGTGGCATTCTGACCATCGCCATCGCCGATGCCATGTCGGATGCGCTGGGTATCCATGTGTCCGAAGAGTCGAAGAACAGCGGTCCGACCAAGGCGATTTGGGAGGCTACGCTCGCCACCTTCGCTGCGAAGTTCTTGGTTTCCTTGACGTTTGTCGTTCCCGTCCTTTTCGGTCCGCTCGAGCACGCGATTGTCATGAGCATCGTGTGGGGGCTATTCTTACTCACCGTGCTCAGCTTTTTCGTCGCTCGAGCACAAGGAATTGCTCCCTGGAAGGTCATCGGTGAGCATCTGTTCATTGCGCTGTGCGTCGTTGCGATGACACATGTGGCAGGTGATTGGGTGAACAAGATGGTGGGAGCGGAATGACGGAGGTATGAACCAGTGAGAAGACACCCTCGGACATTGAGATGGCCGCTGCTTTTCCTCGTGTGCACGACATTCATGATGCCCGGGCAACCAGCCTGGGGAGCGGGGGATGATGTGGCATCTGAAAGCGGCCAGCCCCATCGTGTCGTGCTCCATCTGAATTCCGGTGATGAAAAAGTCCAACGTGGTGCGCTCAACAATATCAAGAATCTCTATCAGGAGTTTTCGTCGCAGAGTCTCACGGTCGAGCTGGTCGTGCATGGGGCCGGGCTTCCAGTCCTCATCAAGAAGGGTACGCCGTTTGCTGCGGAGCTGAGCGAGCTTCGGAAAACGTACGGTGTGCGCTACACGGCTTGTTCGAACACCATGAAAACGATGAAGGTGACAAGAGAAGATCTCATCGATGAAGTCGGCGACACCGTGCCGGCAATCATGAGGCTGGTGGAGAGACAAGAGCAAGGCTGGGTCTATATTAAGCCGTAAAGAAGCTGACAGCTGTTAGCTGACGGCGGAAGAAAGAGGAGGACGAATGGAATCCAAGAGCAAGGTCTATCTGTATCAGACCTCGGTGAGGTGGACAGAACAGCGCAAGGGCACGATCTCCTGTGCAGGGAAACCCGATGTACAGGTGGCGACCCCACCGGAGTTCAAGGGGCATGAGAACATCTGGTCTCCCGAGGACCTCTTCGTGGCGTCCGCCAACGTCTGTTTGATGACGACATTTCTTTCCGTCGCGGAACGAGCCGGTCTTGCGTTTTCCTCGTATGAGAGTACGGCGGAAGGACGGTTGGAGATCGTGGAGGGGAAATTTCAATTCACGGCGATCACCATCCGGCCTTCAATTATCTTAAAGCCAGGCGGTGATCCAGCCCGTGCGAAGGAACTCATTGAAAAAGCAGAGCATAATTGTCTAATTTCCAACTCCATGAAGGCCAAAGTCACATTGGAAGCCACGATCGGTTGATTCAGCGTCACAACCTGAGTTCCAGGTTTCGAGTTTCATGTTTCAAGTTCCGGAAGTGGCTATCAGGATCTTGAGATACGACTTGGGCTGACCGTTGTGGCATCCTGCGCCAGCAGGTCGTCAGGGGCTAGTGGCATTTTCCCCCAGTCTTCCTTGTCGCACCTCTCGCCACGCAGAATCTGTCCGGTAACCCCTTGATGAATTAGACGAAAGCCTTCCTTCTGCCCTGTGACAGAGTGGCACAGTCATCGCAAAGCTTTATCAAGGGAAGGGATAGACATGCGTATGACGGTACGAGAGAGGGTTTTGTGCTCACTGGTGGCCGGACTGTGCGGACTGGGATTCAGTAATCTTGGGGTCAAACAGTCCGGGGTTCTTGCCAAAGAAGGGGATGCAGTCACCGGACGGGAAATTTACGTGAACACCTGTATGCTCTGTCATGGAATCGACGGGAGAGGCGTACGAGGACTGCAGTTCGTCCCACCTCCGGCAGACCTCACATCGCTCGCGGTCCAGAGCCGGCTGGATGGGTCGCTGTTTCGTCGAATTCACGACGGAAAGCCTAACACGGTCATGGGTGCTTGGAAACATGCTCTCTCGGATGAAGAAATTTGGGATGTATTGGCCTATGTGCGCACATTTCGGATCGAGTCTCCCGGGCAACCATAAAGATGAATCCAATAACTCGGAGGTGTCTCATACAAGCCGGATGCAGAAATGGAATGGTTGTCCGCGAGGAAACGAGGAGGGAACGACATGACATGTAATGTGGGGGGAATCGAACGACCGATACGCATTGGAGCGGGAGCATTGGCGATTATGGCCGGCCTCTTTGGGGGGCTTTCTGGTGCGATGTCCGGAATAGCGCTTGGGGTGGGGGCGATTCTATTATTGACCGGGGCGGTGGGATATTGCCCGCTGTTCACATTGTTGGGAATTAATACCTGCACGTCTGCGTCCGGTCCAAAGAAATGAGGTGGAATCGATGAACCGACCGGTGGCCGCTTGGGCCGTGCTGGTGTACACGCTGGTTGGGGTGATCAGTTGTGTCCCGCCCCCACGGGTGGCGGGCGGTGACGCGGGGGACGGCCGTCCGAGCACGGAGTCGCCGGTCGACGCGTTGTTCGCTCCACCGTCGCCTGAAACGATTCCCGGTGATTTGCGAGGCGAACAGATTCGACTGGGCTATAAGATGATTGTTGATACACAGGAATATGGGAAACACTACGTGGGGAATGCGCTCAACTGCACAAATTGTCATTTGGACGGAGGGCTTAACCCGAATGCTGCGTCATTCGTGGGCATCAGTACACTATACCCGCAGTATCGCGAACGAGCCGGCCGTCAGATGACATTAGCCGATCGGATCAACGAGTGTTTCGAACGGAGTATGAACGGGAAGCCTCTCCCGCCGGACAGCGTGAAACTGACGGGCATCGTGGCCTACATCGAATGGCTGTCGAAAAATATGCCGGCCGGTAGTGCGGTGCCGTGGCGAGGAATCCCGCGCCTGACCTCGACTCACCAGCCAAATCCTATCAACGGCAAAGAGGTCTTTGAGAAAAAATGTGTGTTTTGCCACGGCTCCGACGGACAAGGCACTATGGCAGCGCCGCCCGTGTGGGGACAGCGTTCCTACAATATCGGTGCAGGAATGGCGCGAGTCAGCGTGGCTGCTGCCTTCATCAAGGCCAACATGCCACGAGGCTGGGGCTGGACGGTGACGGACGATGAAGCCCTCGACGCGGCAGCCTATATTAATACAAAGCCTCGACCCGACTTTCCTGACAAGATTCATGATTGGCCGAAAGGGGGCAAGCCGGCGGATGCGCCCTATTGATTCGACGAGCCGTTTTCGTGGAGGACATGCTGTGGATCACCCGGCAATGCGGATGAGGTGTCATGGCTGATGATCCAGTCACACGGTTTGAGATGGAGGGTACAGTCCCCATGATGCCCTGGTGGGCCGGAGGGTTAGGGATCGGCTTGATTTTGTTGATTGCGGTGGCTCTCGTTCAGCCGATCGGCGTATCGACCCAGTATGTGGTGTTGGACGGCGTGCTGTTGCACGCTATCCTCCCGGACCTCGCGGACCAGAGCCCCTATTTGAAGCACGCAAGCAAAGGATGGACGTTAGCCACCTATGAATTCTTATTCGTCGTAGGGATTCCGCTCGGCGCCTTCATTGCGGCGGCTGCGACGAGGCGATTGACCGGAAGAATAGTCCCGTCGCTATGGGCCCAACGGTTCGGTCCGGCCCCAGGGAGGCGTCTAAGATGGTCGTTCGTCGGAGGATTTTTGCTCTTGTTCGGTGCCCGATTCGGGGGAGGCTGTACCTCCGGCCATATGATCAGCGGGGTGTCGCAGTTAGCTGTGAGCTCGTTCGCATTTTCCACCGCCCTTTTTGCGAGCGCGATCCTTACAGCTCGGTGGCTCTATCCTGAGCGAGAGGAGCGATGAGATTACTTCTTGGCCTCGTCCTCGGTGCAGCATTCGGCGCGACGCTTCAACTGTCGGGTGCGTCGAGCTACACGAAGATCATCGGTACGTTGCGGCTTAAAGACTTCACGATCATGAAACTCATCATGACCGCCATCGGCATAGGAATGATTGGTGTGCATACGTTGGATGCGGTCGGTGCTGCCCATATGAAGGTGAAAGATCTCTATGTGCCGGGGATTCTCATCGCAGGCGTGATCTTTGGCGTGGGTTTTGCCGTCACGGGTTACTGTCCAGGGACGGCTCTGGCTGCTGCTGCGGAGGGAAAACCGGATGCCTTGATGACGATAGTGGGAGGGCTATTCGGCGCGTTGACGTTTGCCTTCCTATGGCCGGACCTCGAATCGTCTTTAGCCTCGCTCGGAGGATTTGGGCCGGTCACCATTCATGGATCATTCGGGATCAATGGACTGCTCATTGCGTTGCCGCTCGGTGTTCTCTGCCTATGGGGGGCGGCAAAACTTCCGAGGCCAGGAGGGACATGAAACTTACGGCGACCTTTCACGGTGGGACACGGTACGACATTGTGAGCGGGAAGCATCGAATCATCACCGACCAGCCGGTCGAGGATGGAGGGCAGGATGCCGGTATGGGGCCAGTGGAACTCTATGTCGGGTCTGTCGCGAGCTGTGTCGCGTATTTCGTGGGACAATTCTGTGGCCGCCACGGCATCGCCCGAGACGGCTTGGCTGTCGAGGCGGAATGGACGATGTCGGAGGGGCCACATCGTGTTGGCCGTATCGACATTGCGATCTATCTTCCTCATCGCATCACGTCAGATCAACGGGAACGATTGCTGAAGGTCGCGCACGGTTGTACCGTGCATCAGTCCATCGCCGTGGCCCCGACCATCGGGATCAAACTCAATCCACACCAGCATCACAAATCCGAGGGATCGTGAGCGTACACCCAAGACGACAGAAGGAGGGAGAGATGGGTCTAGAGGGAATGAGAAGGAGGATTGCAACGGCAGTGACACTGGCAGCAGGACTGCTGGTCCTAGCTCAGGATCCCTCTCTTGCGAGTGAGTACTCTCGCGCCAAAGATCTCCTCCAACAGACTTGTGTGCAGTGTCACCGGTTGGAAGGGACGGCCGATTCTCGGTTCAACCTCCGGGCCCCGGACTTGATCTGGGCCGGCAGCAAATACCAGCGATCGTGGCTCATTCGCTGGCTGACTGGGAAAGAGGCGCCGCTCTATGTCAAAGGCTATCGATGGGACCTGACGGATGTCCCGGCGAAACACCCGATGGTCACCGAGGGAGAAGCCAACGCGATTGCCGATTATTTCGCTGAACATCACAAAGATCCACGCGTCACAGTCGGGGCCTTCGATCTGTCAAAGGTCACCAAATTCGATGTGTCGCTCGGGGGAATGGCCTATAAGGCCCATGCGTGCCTCGGCTGCCATACGATTGAAGAGAACGGCAAACTGATCGGGGGACAACAAAGTGCGGCGCTGCAGAAATCCGGTCAGCGATACGACAAGGACTGGCTGTTCCGATTCGGCCTTAACCCTCAAGACTTTGTGCCTCACAGCGGCGAGTTTCTGGCGGACGCGACGGAACCACAGCTTCGCGCCGTGATCGGCTACCTGATGGCTCAAGGGGTACCGGACTTTCAGTATTACGAGCCCTGGACGAGTTCCGAGTTCAGCCGGGCCGACGCCGGGCGCGGTAAAGTGCTCTACAAAGAATATTGTGCCCAGTGCCACGGCTTCACCGGGAAAGGCGACGGTCCCGCCGCGTCCGCACTTGAGCCCAAACCGGCCATCCACGCCAACATGCCGTTTGACAAACTGCCGATGGAGTACCTCTATACCGTCATCAACCACGGTGGAGTGGCCGTCGGGAAATCGCCCAATATGCCCTACTGGGGGCTCACGATCGGTCAACAGGGGGTGGCGGATGTGATCGCCTATTTGAAGGTGACATTCAAGGGAGTTCCGGATGTTCCGACAGCGGCAGGAGGGCTGGGCGGGGTCTGTGTGCAGCCGCGCAAGACAACCAAGGCACCTGACGACTTCCTTTCCAAGACCACTCCGCTTTCGTCCTCGGCGGGGGCCATCAAGGCGGGAAAAGAATTGTTTCTCAAAACGGCGCAGCCTGTTGCCTGTGTGATGTGCCACGGCGAACAGGGAGATGGAAAAGGGCTGATGGGGGCTGCCTTGGTGCCGCCGCCGAGAAACTTTACATGCGGTGTGATGATGAAAGACATCCCAGACGGCCAGTTGTTTTGGGTCATCAAGAACGGATCGCCGGGCACCGGCATGATGGCCTTTGGGGGATTGCCGGATGAGCAGGTATGGCAGTTGATTCACTACATCAGGAGTCTGGCGAAGTGATCGGGTATCGGGGGCTAATGGCTGATGGCGTATGGCTCTTTAGAGAAAGAGGGAGCTCCCCGCTATCTTGCCCGTCCCTTAGGCTATAGGCCATCAGCTATCGGCTCTTCAGTTCATCACGGAGGAAGGCAATGGCAACATTCATCATTTCAGGTAGTCGAGGAACAGACGATCCCACCATGGCGACCTTGCCTTTCATGGCGGCGAAGACGGCGAAAGAGCAAGGGCACGATGTCGTGCTCTGGCTCTGGAACGAAGCGGTGACGTTGGGACGGAAGGGTGTGGCGGATCATGTAACAGGCGTGAATTTGACGCCACTGAAAGATTTACTCGCCGCAGTCCAGGCGGCTGGTGTGCAGATCTGGGTCTGTGGGGCCTGTGCGGTAGCTCGTCAGGTCAATGTGGTGGATCTGGTGGCCGGTGCTTCCATCAAAGGTATGCCGGATTACATCAAAGCCGTGGCAGAGCGGGACCGGAACGTGATGTTCTGATTGTGTGGGCCAAGGAGGTTTCTCATGGCAGCGAGCGGAGAATCGTCGAGGAAGTCACGAGATCGCAAGGGGCAGACGGATCCGGAGGAGATCGACGACCTTGTGCCGTCCGCATCCGGTACGGATGCACAGGAGTTGGAGACGATTCCCACGAAGGTGCCAAGGGAGGGAGACGGGTACCAGGTTCCGCGCAGCACCCTGATTTCCCAGGGGCTCGGACGTATCGGTGAGCCGGGCTATGCCTTGACTGCGGATGATCTCCGAAGAGTCAACACGAGGAAAGGGTTTCTGAAACTCCTGGCAAACAAAGCCGTCGATATCGAGGAAGTGCGCAAGACCCTGCTCTACGAACAGGACTTACGACAGTTGCAGGTGGAATTGGTCAGGCTGCAACGGTGGATTCAGGCCAGTGGGGAGCGCATCGCCATTTTAGTCGAAGGACGAGATGCAGCCGGAAAAGGCGGCACGATCCGCCGGTTCACCGAGCATCTGAATCCTCGCGCGATGCGAGTCGTGGCGCTGCCGAAGCCGACCGATGCAGAACGGGGCCAGTGGTATTTCCAGCGTTATATTCACCAGCTGCCGAACAGAGGTGAAATCGTCTTCTTCGACAGGAGTTGGTACAACCGCGCGGTGGTCGAACCGGTGATGGGATTCTGCACAAAAAAGGAACATCAGCGATTTCTTCAACAAGTACCGGAATTCGAGCATATGCTCTACGAAGATGGAGTGACCATCATTAAGTTCTGGTTCTCCATCTCCAAGGATGAACAAGCCCGGCGATTCGAAGCGAGGCGGCAGAATCCGCTCAAGCAGTGGAAGCTGAGTCCGGTCGATGAAAAGGCGCAGGAGCTATGGGATGCCTATACTCGCTGCAAAGAGGAAATGTTCAGCAAAACGCACGCGACTTTTAGCCCCTGGATCATCGTGCAAGCGAACGACAAGCAGGCTGCGCGACTGGAAAGCTTGCGCTATGTCCTGAATCTACTGCCCTACAAGGGGAAGGAAGAAGCGAAGATCAGGTTGACGCCTGATCCGAACGTCATTACTCGATTCCACCGCAAAATGGTGGAATTGGATCTCTAACGTCGGAAGACCGTTGGCGCCATCGGCGAAAGGAATAAGAGGATGAAGATACGTCTGTTGACGGTGATGCTTGCTTCGCTGTGCTTCGCGGTGTCTGCTGGTGCTGCCGAGCGGCACATGATGCAACCAGTCGTGCCGGCCGATAAGTTGGCTGAAGCGAGAGCCCTCAAGAACCCGTTGTCGAATACTCCCGAAGTGATTGAGCAGGGCAAGGCGGTGTACAGCGGCAAGGGTGGCTGTGTGACCTGTCACGGAATAGATGGCGACGGCAAGGGGCCGGGAGCGGTGAGTATGAATCCTTCTCCAAGAAACTTTCAGCATCATGGATTCTGGCGCCATCGCACCGAGGGCGAAGTCTTCTGGGCCATCAAGTATGGATCACCTGGGACCGCCATGATCGCATTCGGGTCGGTCTTGTCCGACAATGAAATCTGGGCCCTCATTCACTATGAGCAAACCTTCGCGGGGACGCATGGCATGATGGGGCATCGAGAAGGGATGGGGCCGGGCGGCGGTATGGGTGGGAGAGAAGGGATGGGACATCGCGGGCAAAAGGGAAAAGGTGGAATGAGTGAGTGTGAAGGTGATTCCTGTGCACGGTAAGTGACCAAACGACTATGCGCCAGATCCATCGAGGAAGGATGCGCGAGTTGTTGCGTTTTCCCCCATCTGATCGTCCTGCCCTGAATATTCCCGCATCACATCGGTACCAGCCGCATGTGATCGAATCCCTCTTAAGCCATTGTTTCGCTGAGTATCCTTCTCACTGGTCTCGAAACGAAGGGCGGCATCAGAATCGCAATCAGCCCTTTCTGAATCGAATTGTGCAGAGAAGGGCTCTCATCACACAGAGAAGAGCGGCAAGCATTTTGTGGAAGAATTAAACCTCGGAGGTATGATCATGACGAAGTGGAAAAAGCGGTGGATGGTTGGAATCGGGGAAGTCGGGCTGATCGTCGCAATGGTCGCGTTTCCTGGCTTTGCCGACAAGAGCCACGGGATGATGGGGCATGGTGGCCACGATCAGGAGGAACAGGACGATCAGAGTGGGCACTATCTGAAACATCTGTTGAAGCATGCGAAGGAGATCGGGCTGACGCAGGAACAAATTACCAAGGTTAAGGCTATTCAGCTCGACTTTAAACGCTCAGAGGCCCGATTAGAGGCCGACGAAAAGGTGGCAAAGCTCGAACTGCAGGCTTTGTTGGAAGATGAGAAGGCTGACCTCAATACAATACAAGCGAAAGTTGATCAACTCAAGAAAGCGGAAGCGGCATGTCTCTTTACGGCCATAAAAAGTAAGCGCAACGCTATGGTCATCCTGACTCCAGACCAACGAGAAAAAGAACATGCTGTTCATGAACAAATGATGAGTGGCGGTCAGCACGGAGCCGGAGGGGGAGGGATGGGCCATGGTGGAATGATGGGCGGGAGAGGCGGAATGGGCGGTATGATGGGAGGTGGAATGATGGGCGGCAGTGGGCATGGGCAGGGGAGCGGTGATCATGGGAGTGGAGGTGCCGGCGGAGGGCAGCAACACCAGCACTGAGAATCAAGTGCGGAGATCAGGTTGGGAGTGTGACATGCTGTGGAGACGAGCGATCCACATGAGTGTCATGGCGTGTGTTGCGCTTTTAATGCCATCACGTGGTTTAGCCCTTGAAGATACACCAGTGCGCGAAAAAGCTGCTTCTGGAGTGCCGATGGGATTCATGAGCGAACTGGGTACTGCTACCGTTTAAGCAATCACTGTGTTGTTTGGTTTCGTGTTCACCAGCTATTGAGGGAGGGGATATGTTCGTGCGCCTTGTGCTTAGTGTCGTAGTGGTTGGGTTGTCAGTATCGTGGGCTCTGGCTCAGAGCTATTCTGGAAACACGAAGAACGGAGAGAGGATCTTTCAACAACACTGTGCCGGATGCCATGGCACCACCGGTGATGGTCTTGGGCCTGAGATCAAGGAATTGATCGTGCCACCGGCGAATTTTCGGGCGCCTAAATATCGGACCAAGACCGATATGGATCTGTATCTTGGGATCAAACAGGGAGTTCTCTTTAGCCCGATGCACGGATGGGCTGATCGGTTATCCGATCAAGAAATCCGTGATGTACTGCGCTACATTCGAAGCCTGGCTCCTTTCAATCCCCTCGGCTAGCTCCGCTTCAGAGGGTTCATGCCCCTGTCGCATTCTGCGACAGGGGCATTTCATGGTGAGGCCTGAAATGCCACAGAGTAAGTGGTCTCTCATTCGCATCCTTCGGTAAGGTCTCGTTACATCACGACAATTCCGGGTCTAATCAAGAGATCTCCTGGCACGGACGTAGCTCTTTCAACAGAGCGAACATTCCAAGCAAGGGAGGATTTATCATGGCAAATCAGGATCTCAAGTGTTCACCAGAGACTGTTATTCTCGCGTTTCTCGGCGGCGCCATCGGAGGAATCTTTGCCGGTCTCCTGCTCGCCCCGAGATCCGGTCAAGATACCCGTCGAGAAATAGCGGGGTATGCGAGGAAGACGGAAGATGATGTGATCGAGAAGGCGAAAGAGGCCCGAGCGGCGCTCGATGACGTCATTGAGCGTGGAAAACATTTCGTGGATGAACGTCGAGCCGATATCGAAGCGGCCGTGAAGGCCGGGATAGAGGCGATGAAGGAGAGATAAGGAGAAGCGCCGTAGCTGACACCATGCTCGCCATTCGCTTCCATGGCCGAGGAGGGCAAGGTGCCAAGACGGCGAGCCGTATCGTGGGCACGGCAGCGTTCCTCGAAGGATTCGTCGCGCAGGATTCGCCGATCTATGGGGCTGAGCGGCGAGGTGCTCCTGTGGCGGCATTTACGCGCATCGCCAAGGAGCAGATCCGTGAGCGGGGGGTCATCGTTCATCCCGATGTTGTGATCGTGGCCGATGCCTCCTTGATCAGCGATCCTACAGCGCGGGTATTCCAGGGAGTCGACGACAGGACGGTTGTATTCGTTAATTCTTCACTTTCTCCCCAACAGGTCGCAACACAGACCTCGTGCTCCGGGCGAGTGACGACATTGGATCTGACGGAGATTGCCCTGCAACGCGTGGGCAAGCGAGGGGCACTCAGTGCGTTGCTTGGCGCCGTGGCCGGACGACTTGTGGGACTCCATCAGGAGTCGATTCGTAAAGCCATTGCAGAGGAGTTGGCCGATCTTGGTCTTTCCCCTTCGGTTATTGAACGCAATCAAACGGTCGCGGCCCAGTGTTATGAAACAGTTCAGCCGGTCACGATCGAAACCGGTGTGCCGCAGCCGATCGTTCCGGTACAGCTTCAAGCCCCGATATACGAGCCTCCGACCAGAGGGACCGCCAGGATCAGTGCCGCAGCAAATTCGGTTCTGCGCGAAACCGGCGGCTGGCGAACCTTCCGGCCGGTCCTGGTGCCGGACAAATGCAACGGCTGCTGGCTCTGTTTCACGTATTGCCCCGACGGGGTGATTTCGATGAGCAAGGACGACAGGCCCGTGATCGATTATGACCATTGTAAGGGATGCCAGATCTGCGTCCATGAATGCCCGACCGACGCGTTAGTGGCTGAACGGGAAAAGGAAGGAGAGGTGGCATGGCGGGCGAAATGATGACCGGGAACCTCGCGGCAGCCTGGGGCGCGCGGCTGGCGGATGTGGATTATGTGCCGGCTTTTCCGATCACGCCGCAAACAGAAATCGTGGAGGCGCTGGCGAAGTGGTGCGAGAGCGGCGTGATGGCCGCGCGATTTGTCACGCTGGATTCGGAACATTCCATGATGACAGCCGCTGGAGCAGCAGCGGCCACGGGGGCCCGGGTGTTCACCGCGACGTCGAGTCAGGGGCTGCTGTATGCCATGGAAGTGCTCTATTCGATCTCCGGCTGGCGCACGCCGCTGGTGTTGGTCAATGTCTCCAGGGCGCTGGCTGCCCCGATTACACTCGAATCGGATCACAATGATGTGTTGGCCGCGCGGGACTCCGGTTTTCTTCAGATCCACGCCGAGACTTGTCAGGAAGTGCTGGATTCGATTCTCATGGCCTATCGGATCGCAGAGGATGAGCGGGTCATGTTGCCGGTCATCGTCAATCTGGACGGCTTCTACCTGTCGTTTACCCGTGAGCCGGTGATTCTGCCGGACCCGGAACAGGTCAAGCAATTCCTGCCACCGTTTCAACCAGCCCATCTGGGCTTCAAAGCCTCGTCGCCGCATGCGCTTGGCGTGGCGGTCCTCGGCGGGGTCACCTACAGCTACTTCCGTCATCAAATGCATCTCGCGTCGTTCAATGCGCTGGCGGTACACCAGGAAGCGGCCGCTGACTTTGCCCGCATATTCGGTCGCCGCTACGATTTCCTTGAGGGGTATCGGCTTGACGGTGCGGAGGATGTGCTCGTCATGACCAACGCTTTTGCGAGCAAAGGCAAGGCTGCGGTCGATGCAGCGAGAGCAGAAGGCAGGCGAGTCGGATTGCTGCGACTCCGCGTTATCCGTCCGTGGCCAGCCGATGCAATTTGTCAGGCGCTGCGAGGCCGCAGGGCCGTGGCGGTCCTGGATCAAAATTTATCTCCGGGACAGGGGGGCATACTCTTTCAGGAAATTGCAGCCAGTCTCTACCACGAACCGGTGCGGCCGCGCGCGCTCTGTTCGTTCATCGGTGGTCTTGGTGGAAAGAATATCTCGGAAGGTGAGTTCCGGGCGATCTTTGAACAGACAGCAGAAGCGGGAGTTCGAGGAAAGGGGATGGGACCGGTCCTGCTGTATACCAAAACCGAGCATCGAGAGATGACGGAGCTTCAGATGCTGGCGGCAGGGCCCATAGCTGGTAGCTGACAGCTGGGGGCGTATGCCTATGGCTTGGCAACGAGAGACATTCAAGAAGATTAAGCAGATTCCCCGGGAAGAGCACGTGCTTCCGGGAACGACGCTCTGCGCCGGATGCGGAGGACTGGAGGCCTTGCGGTTGGCGGCAAAGGTATTGGGCGACGACGTTCTCTATGTGAATGCCGCCGGGTGCTTTACGATGCTGGCCGCCTATCCGTTTACTCCCTTCAAGGGGTCCTGGTTGTATACGACCATGGGGTCGGCGCCCGCCGGCGCGCAGGGGGTGCGCGACGCTCTCGACGTCTTGATCGCCAAAGGGCGGTTGTCGAAGGAAGAAGATCTGAAAGTCGTGGTGCTGGGAGGAGACGGCTCGACCTATGACATGGCCCTCTCTTCGACCTCGGGCGCGGTCGCCAGAAAATTGGATTTCTATTATTTCTGTTACGACAATGAAGCCTACGGCAATACAGGCATGCAGCTTTCTCCCGCAACGCCCTATGGCGCACGGACGGTCACCTCGCCCTGCAGTCTGCAACATCCGGCCGGCGCCACGCAGGAAAAGAAAGACATCTTCGAGCTCTGGCGGGCGCACAAACCGCCCTACATCGCGACTGTCGCGCCAAGATATCCCTTGGATCTGGAAGAAAAGTTTGCGCGGGCGGCCAAGTTTACCGGACCGAAGCTCTTCCTCGCATTGTCCGCCTGTCCGACCGGTTGGTTGTATGATCCAGGAGAAACCCCGGAAGTCGCTAAGTTGGCGGTCGAGACGGGCCTCTGGCCATTGAAAGAAGCGATCAACGGAGACGTCACCCACACCTATATTCCCAAGCGCAAGCCGGTGGAAGAGTACCTCAAGCTCCAAGGGCGTTTTCGCCATCTGTTTGAACCGACTGTTCAAACGGATGTGATCGCGCATATCCAGAGCCGAGTCACTACATACTGGGAACGGGTGAAACAGACAGAACAGGGGGCGTGACTGGGCCTGTAGATGGATGAATGTTTCGATGTACAGACGATCCGCATCTACACTATATAGAAAGACGCCGGCCCTTCTTGCGATGGGGTTGATTTGCGTCATGTCAGTCGCTGGGTGCACCAGCCAGGCACAGAGGGCAACCCGACCCAATCCCTATCTGACGCCTGATACGAGGCACTCCATCCCATTGTCGTCATCGGCCGGGAAGGAACATCGTGCGGTGATGCTGCAACATCTGGAGACGATGCAGGTGATCGTCGATGCATTGGTCGAAGAGGATTACGAGTTGGCGAAGGGCCTGACCGAGTCGCATCTCGGTTTCTTCAGGCATCGCCAGGCACTGGCCTATGGTGACTCAGAGAATTTTCCTCTGACTTATCACGATCTGGCTCTGGCGCATCATGAGGCGGCGGAGGAGCTGGCGACAACTATTCCCTCCAAGGACTTGAAGAAGATCCTGCCGGCGTTCAATAATCTACTCAAGGCCTGTGTGGCTTGTCACCTTGAGTACAAAGTCACCGGCCAATCGTGACCAGCAGCGAACAGCTGGTTGCGCGGCGGAATGCTGAATAACGAGGGAGCTATGAGTGAACAGACCATTACGGCATTGTATGAGAAGGATCACGATCGGTTGGATGAATTGTTTAAGACCTTTCAGACGTCGAAACGGTCGGACTTTGCCAAGGCCAAGGAGGCCTTCAAGGAATTCAAGGTCGGCCTCCAGCGCCATATCGTCTGGGAAGAGGAGCTGCTGTTTCCGATGTGGGAAGAGAAAACCGGGATGATCGAGGACGGGCCGACACCGGTGATGCGATTTGAACATGAACAGATCAAGCAGCTGCTTGACGCCATTCATCGGAAAGTAGAGAGTCAGGATCCCGATAGCGATCACGAGGAGCAGTCGCTGCTCAACCTCTTGGGCTCTCACAACCGGAAAGAGGAGAAGGCGCTCTATCCTGCGATCGATAACGTGACTAATGAGGATGAGCGCGCCACGATCTTCAGCAACATGAACAGCATTCCCGAAGACCGGGGCAATGCCTGCTGCAGTGGGCACTGACGAGTTACACGAGCCCGGTCTGTCTTGTCTGTTCGGTCTACTGGTTTGGTGTGTGGATTGACTCAGAGAAACAAAATGGCCAAAGCAACGAGACAGACCAGATAGACCAAGCAAACCAAATGAACAAGAAAGCCTGTATGAACATATTCAGTATCCTGCTCGTGGGTTGGTTGGGAATGGAGGCAGTACTCTTAGCTCATGACGCTTGGGCAGAATCTTCGGCTGTTCAACCGAGCGGGAAGCTAAAGGGTAACATTCTACGGGGGAGAGACATCTTCAACGGCAAGGGTGTCTGCTACTACTGCCATGGCATCGACGGGTATTTGTATCGGACACCACGGGTGGAAGCAGATACAGCCAAGCTCATCGCAAAGCTGAATCCGCCTCCTTCCGATTTGCGCAACCCCGATGTCCTGCACCTCAAAAATAACCAGGAACGAGCCCGTGCTATTCGAGAAGGCCATCCCGGCACCGGTATGTTTCCCGACACCACCCTGACCGATCAGGACCTGGCCGACACTCTGCTCTACCTCGCGCTCATCAGAAAAGATCCCCATCCGGAGCAGGAATGATCATGCACTGAGGACGGGAGATGCAGCTCTTTATTGCTCTCGTGGCGTTCCTTGCGGGACTTTTCACAAACTGGAATGGCTTTCTTGTCAGAGCCGGCGATGTGGGCCC
>JAOUGT010000254.1 GCA_029865485.1 Nitrospira sp. | reverse complement strand
ACGCGGTTGTCGGCCATCAGGCGAGGACGCACATGTCACGGGAGTCGCTGACGCAGTGGAAGACCGAACGGCTCTCGCGAGGTTGCCGGGAAAGACTCACCATTTGTGGTGAACGAAGGGGACAAAATCAGAGACGAGCGGAGTACGACACGATCAAACGATCCCGCAACGCTTAGACCAGACTAAGCTTGAAGGGACGGATGGACTGGATGGCGAGAACGTCCCGTTGATTCTGCGTGACGACGGTCCTCAGTGTGCAACTAGTCGACGGAGCGGTTCGTATGAAGACTGAGGCGCCGCATCTCATCGAAAGACTCTTCGCAGCTGCATGCGTCTCTTCACCCACTTCAAGAGTTGGTCGAGCCTGTGCTCCTCCACCACGAGCGCAAGGGCGCGTTCGATGGCTTCGGTCTCCGTTTTGGCACCCAGCACGGCCTTCGCGCGCGTCAGCTTCGCGTGATCGAGTTGGAGATGTTTGTGTCGTCTCGCGGCGCGCTGCCTCATGGTCTCTCTCCCCTCGATTATGATGACTCTCTGCACGCTGGATGCTGAGGACGCGCTACCGCCGCGCGCTGGCGACCTTCGGTCGTGTTGGAACGAGACGGCAGGCATCCGCGGTCAGTTCCAATTTGCCACCGAGCACGCCCAGAAGCTTTTGCAGGGTGGGAAACGAGGGGAAATGGGCCCCGCTTTCTAAGCGAGCAATCTGCGGCTGTTTCATACCGGTGAGTTTCGCGAGCTCCGTCTGACTGAGCCCGCGCCGTTCCCGCAGCCTCGCGAGCTCCACAGCAATCCCCACTTCCTGCTCCGCCTTTGCAAGAGCCTCGGCGAATTTTGGTTCTTTCTTGATCTGTTCGTGGATGTACTGTCTATGCGTTTTCATCGTGACTCCTTCGCTTGACCTCCTCGTATCGTTGCTCCGCGAGGGCGATGTCTCGTTCTCCCAGATTCTGCCGCTTCTTCTGGATCGCATGCAGGATGATGAACCGCTGTCCTACGAGTGCGGCATAAAAGAACCGGTACTCCGTCCCGGACCATTCCGGACGCAGCTCCCAGATCTTGCCTCGAACATGTGACGCGATGGAGCGGATCCACGGTGATCCGTTCGATCTGACCGGGACGAGATGCACACTCGGTTGGTCTACGGAAGCATCTGACACACCGGACCATAGGGCTTCAAACTCGCATCACAAGTGAGCATGCGCAGGTGTTCAACCTGGGCTTGCGCCACCAAGATACGGTCAAAGGGATCACGATGATGCAGCGGCAACCGTTCAAGCGCCAGGGTGTGGAGCACAGACACCGGTAATTCCTGAAACCCACTGTCCGCGATCTTCGCCGCGAGTTCGTTGGGATCCGCGGCGAGCTTGTTGAGTTGGATCTTAATGACGATTTCCCACAGGGACGCGGCACTGATATAGACCACGGGCGTGGTCTCGATCTGGTGATAGATGGTTTTCGAGAGTCGTGGAGACTGAATCACAAACCACAAAAACACGTGCGTATCTAATAACAGGTTCATGGCCCAGCCTCGAATGCAGCCATCATGTCCGGTGGTAACGGCGCATCAAAATCGTCAGAGATGGTCACGCGTCCTTTCAAAAGCCCTGAGCGGCGACGTGGCAGCTTGGCCTCAAGCGGTCCCAGCTCGGCCACCGGCATTCCATCTTTGCAAATCGTAATGCGCTGCCCTTTTGCAACGGCGGCAAGGAGTTTGGAAAAATGGGTCTTGGCCTCATGGACATTCACCGTTTTGGTAGCAACTTTCATACACCCCCCCATATGGACTAAGATTAGTCTACTTCGGACTGGTGCGGGAGTCAATGCATTCGTTCCCGTGCGCAGGAGGTCGCCCCCATGCGCCCATCATGATCCTTGAACATGAGGCACGCCTCGATATCCGGATTCCTGTCATGGAGGTAGTAGACTCGCACCTCTGCTCCTCGATTCTCCCTGAAGAGCCATCTCGACCATGAGTGGACTCAGACACCAACTCGCGCACCGACCTCTTTTCACCATTGTGTTGCGCCCCTCACCCACGCGGGGCGCAACACAATCTCCCAGTCTGTGACCACGCACGCTTGCACCCGTGACACCGTCCGCGGTGGCGCGCTTGCCACGGGCGTGCCACACCCCCTGACGGGCGACGGGTATTGTCTCGGCACGGTCGAGTCGCATCGTGCGACACGACCGTGCCAGACTTCACCTGGCACGGCGTCTCGAGACGCGGTGCCTCAGCAGACATTCGTGAGCCACTGCGCCGCTCTGCAGACCTTGGTGAGTGTCTCCCGGAACGCGGCCGGAACCAACACCGGAGTCCCTTCGCTTCTGTGGCCACCCCTACTTTTTCGGTATAGTTATAAAATCTGAACCTTCTCATAAGTGCTTGAGAGAGCAATGACTGAACAGTGGATCACTATTAGGAAAGCGTTGAGAGACGATTCACTGAGTAGGCCACATCGGCAGGGTGCTGAGCGTTACCTAATTGGTCACTGAATGACGGAGCGTCCAGGATTTCTCCCACTGAAGGAAGCAGCTGCCTGGGCGGGCGTTTCTGCCCGTACGGTCAAGCGTTGGCTCGCTGATGGCTTACCGTGCTATCAAGCTGGCCATAGGACCAAGGTGCTTATTCGTCCGACGGATATTGACCAGTTTTTGACCAGGCGGCAGGTCACAAAAGTCGATATCGATGCTCTGGTTGAAAATACTCTACGAGAGATGCAAGAGGCGCGGCACAGGACGGATGTAGCCTAATACCCCATCATAGGTTTATCCTTTGACCTTGTACTTCTTGAGAAGGTCACGAAGGGCTTCCTCCACTATGGCATGTGGTCGCCGTTTTTGCTGAATGGCCAGGATCTTAGTCTGCATCGCTAACCGAGAATCGATGCAGAGATTAAACTGCTCCTTGGATGAGGTATCCTATTCCATTGTTCACACCCTACTGTGCCCTGCTATGGGCGTCAATAGCGTTGTTGCAGTGCAATTAGATATTATGCCAGCATTATAGCATTACGCCACGTGTGGATGGATGACTGAGAGCAGGAAGAAAGTTGGTGACAACATGTCAACCAATCATGCTGTAGGCAGAAGCGTCTAATCCAAGGAGGATGAATTGGGAGTCAAAGTTACACAACGAACTGGAAAGTCTGGCTGGTGGGTTTCCATCATCCACAATAACAGCCGCAAGAGGAAGCGGTTCTCTGACAAGAAAGTAGCCTTAGAGTTTGCCAAGAAGATTGAAGCAAAGATCAAATGGGCCGAGGCCAATGGCAGTCCTGTAGTCTTTTCACGGCCCGAACAGGTCATGCCTACCCTGAAAGCATACATGGAGAATTGGCTCAGTACCTATGTGGACAACAACTGCAAATTCTCAACAGCCTCAGGCTATCGCCAGGTGTGTAAAAAGCATCTCTTCCCTCCCCTAGGCTCCCGCCCTTTGGACCAGGTGACTCGAAAGGATGTGAAAGACTTGGTTGCGACCTGGAACAGTCAGGGACTCAAGAAACGGACGATTCTGAACTTTCTGACGCCGCTGCGTGAACTGTACAACCATGCCATTGATGATGGGACCGTGACCGCTAATCCCGTGGCAAAGGTCGGAATGATCGTGAAGGGATGTAAGGCCTCAAGCGCCCATATCGAACCGCTGACCGCAATCGAGGTCAAGGCTTTACTTGCCACCACTAAGGAGCGGTATTCGTTTCTCTATCCGCTCTTCCTTTGTGCCGTACGGACGGGCATGAGAGAGGGAGAATTGATCGGCCTCCAATGGGAAGACATTGATTTCCTGGGATCCTTCATTGAAGTCCGGCATAATGTTGTCAGGCGGCAAGAGACATCCACCAAAACCAACCGGATTCGGCGCGTAGATCTGTCGCCTCAGTTACAAGCCGAGTTGCTCAAGTTGAAAGAAAATCTTCAGCTTGAAAGCTCGATGAAGGGATACGCTTTCCCGAAATGGGTATTCTTGACGCCACATGGCAACCGTATGACGAATGAGGTCCTCAGGAAAGGCTTCTATGCCTGCCTAGAAGCGGCTGGGCTGCGTCGGGTACGATTCCATGACCTGCGGCACACCTTCGCCAGCCTGTTGATTCAACAGAATGCGAACGTAAAATATATCCAACAACAACTCGGTCACAGTAGCATCAACATCACGTTGGATGTATACTCGCATCTCTTTGAGGGAGACCATCG
>JAOUGT010000253.1 GCA_029865485.1 Nitrospira sp. | reverse complement strand
TGAAACGTTTCAAGATCGTCGCCGACCGATACAGAAACCGCAGAAGGCGTTTTGGCCTGCGCTTTACGCTCATTGCTGCGGCGTACAACAAGGACTTGACGCCATGAAGTTATGCAAGAGGTCTATTTCATCAGCAGAAGGTTCGTAGTGTCTGAATCGAATGGCTGATACTACGCTAGCATTCAGCCTGTCACTGCACAAAGCATTTTGCTTTCCTGGCGCTGCCCCGCTAGACTGAGTGTGGCCAGCCATGAGTCTCGAACCACCCCTTCGCACTGTACAAGACGATCACCTCAGTCGGGTTATCCACTATCACGTTCGCACGAAGCATCATTTCAATCGTTACGCTCGCTCGTCAGGGTATCTTGATTGGGCGAATCAACCTGATCCGTTCAGGCGGTTCGACGGCACTCAACTCATCGCTCTTCCGTTGCTCAAGCCTGACGAAGAGCCTTTGTCGCCTGCCTACGGTGCGCTCTACGAACGGATTGGCATTCCCTGTCAGCCTGTTAGCCTGAAAGCCTTGTCTCGTTTCTTTGAATTTGCCCTGGCCCTGTCGGCCTGGAAGAAGGCGGGGGAATCGGAATGGGCGTTGCGAATGAACCCCTCATCCGGCAATCTGCATCCAACGGAAGGCTATCTGGTCTTGCCGCAGCTCGAAGGACTCGATCTGGCCCCGGGGCTGTATCACTATGCTCCCAAGGAACATGGGTTGGAGCGGAGAGCCGAATTCAAAGCCGACCCAGTTGCTCGACTCCTGGCTGCCTTTCCTCCTGATGCCTTTCTCGTCGGACTCACCTCCGTTCATTGGCGAGAGGCCTGGAAGTATGGCGAACGAGCTTTTCGCTACTGCAATCATGATGTCGGACATGCGATTGGCGCTGTGAGGATTGCCGCGGCGACGCTTGGTTGGAACATGGTGCTGCTGGACGGTATGGATCAGGATACGGTGGCCATGCTGTTCGGAACCAATCGCACGGAAGACTTTGGCGAGGCTGAGCCGGAGCATCCCGACTGTGTCGCGGTGATCTGGCCTACTCAACCGGTGAGGGGTGAGGCGTTAGGGGTGAGGGGTTGTGAAGAGGTGACTGGTGAGGGGGGAGAGGTAACGGGCAACATCGGGGAGGTGCCGCTATGTCTTGATGCGGCGATTGTGAAGGAAGTGATTGCTGGAACATGGCATGGGAAAGCCAATCGTCTGAGCAGTGAACACGGGGTCCATTGGGATATCATCGATGATGTAGCAGAGGCGTCCTGGAAGCGTATTTGTGATGTGCGTAGGGTTCCGCTTCCCTCTGCCTGGCTCACCCCTCACGCCTCACCCCTCACGTCTCACGGGTTTTCAGCCGGTCAGATCATTCGTCAGCGCCGAAGCGCCGTCTCGTTTGACGGCAAGACGTCGATTTCTGCCGGGACGTTCTTTCACATGCTGCAACGGGTCATGCCTTTGGGTGAACGTTTACAGTTGGAGCGACCGATGCCGTGGGATGTTTGGCCCTATGATCCGGCGATTCATCTCCTGATCTTTGTGCATCGGGTGGAGGGGCTCGCAGCGGGATTGTATGTTCTGGTTCGGGATCGCAGAAAGTTGTCATTGGTTCAGCAGGCGATGAATTCTGAACAGACGTGGATCATTGCCCCGGGCTGTCCTGTTGGGCTGCCGCTCTATCGGCTGCAGGAAGGTGATGCCAGAAAGCTTGCCGTGCAAGTCAGTTGTCACCAGGACATTGCCGGCGACAGTGCCTTCTCCTGTGGCATGGTGGCCGAGTTCGAGGGGCCCTTGCGAGAGCGCGGCGCCTGGTGGTATCCACGCCTATTTTGGGAGGCAGGTTTGCTTGGGCAGGTGCTGTATCTGGAAGCAGAAGCGGCAGGAGTGCGGGCGACGGGAATCGGCTGCTTCTTCGATGATCCGGTTCATGAGATCGTCGGCATCCAGGGGCTCGCCATGCAGTCGCTGTATCACTTCACGATCGGTGGACCGGTGGAAGATCACCGATTGCAGACGCTGCCGCCGTATGGACATCTCTTGCGTGAAAGATGAACTGTGACCAGGGAGGGGTTGGAGAACAAGAGTCATGTTTAAGATCAAGCGGAAGGCCGACAAACCCAAGCGAACGGTCCTCTATAACATTGTGGAGGACTATTCGGAGTTTGACGCGCCGGGCAATGTAACGGTCTGCGCCATGACGGAGCAAGAGGATCTTTCTGACCATGCCAAGATCCTGTCAGAGAGTTACGATGTGCCATTTGAAACGATGACTATGTTGCTGACGACCGGCGGGACGTATGTCTATCCACACATCGGCGGCATCCTCACGCGAGGCGTATTCGCCTGCCGGATCGATTCAGAAAAGCAGGGTCCGAAACAGACGTGGACTTTGGACGTCGTGCAGTTTGCCGAAGCGGAGCAGGCGGTTCGATCCAGAGCACTTTCTCTCGTCGAGGCCGCCTGGGAGGTGTTCTGGAAGGCGCTGCCGGGTGAGCTACAGGCCAAACTGCAGCAGAAAAATCTGGGCTTGGATTATCGAACGCTGGATCGCGCTGTCGCCAAAGGTGGTGACATCAAGTACATCGATTTCCGAAAGGACTGGTCCCCACATTTTAAGCGCCTGTGCATCATGCCGGATGGACGACTGATTGAGACTGGGGGGGTACAAGAATTCGCTCAGCTGCACGGCATTACCGTGGCTCAGGCCCAGACGCTGATTCAGCAGGGTGGCACGCTTGAGGTGAATGGCGAAGTGCTCGCCTGTCAGATCGTAAACGGCCAGCCGGCTGTCGCGCGGTTTAGTGCAACGAATTATGCCAAGGCCAAGGACTTGGTATCTTCAAAGGGTCTGCATCTAATGGATGCCTTGAGTGAGGTTGGGTATGCCGATCCGGCGATGATGCGAGGGCTCACGCGAAAGACCCTGCGCGTATGACGGTGGTCGCGGCGGCGATTCTAATCTCGCAGGTGATCCTCACTACAAGTATTGGTGGTTCTCTTGAAGCGTTTTTGACCAAATGCCTGTGAGCGCCAGCTGGTCAGCCAGGACCCTACTGATGTGGTCGCGGGTTGCTTCTCAGCAACGTACCCACCAAGGCCGGCGCCGAGCACGTTGCACATCACATCCGTCATTGAGGAGATGCGGTTGTGGCAGAAGACCTGGAAGAGTTCCGCCGAAAACGAGACGGCACCTGCGATGGCGGTAATCGTCGCAATGGTCCAACGACGGCGTGAATCCCAATGCAGCTGATAATGCAGCAGGTATCCGAACACCACGAACCAAAGCGTATTGCCGATGACGTCTAGGACCGTACTCCAGGAGAGAGAGAAATTCTGAAAAGGAATCCAACGGATCTGGTCCCAATGTGGATGTCCGACGAAATTGCTCAACGGGAAGATCGGCACAACAGCCAAGACCACCAGCACGAACCAAATCGTTCCGGTCTTCAGCATCGATTGTAACGGGAACGTGTTTCGAGGAGATCCTTCAATGCCCATAGGCCATCATCGCAGATCCTGACGAATCAGACCAGTAACCTGGAGCCTGAAGGACACAGCATGCGCGAACTGGTTCAAGACGGACAGCACGATATGGAGTGACGAAGAAGATCAAGAGACTGTCGCTGGAGGAAGGGGCGCTTGGGGGTCAGGCCGCCAGTTCTTCTTTGACGGCATCAAGCAGTTTATTGAGGTCGAAGGGCTTTTCAAACGCCTGGCGAGCGCCGAAGAGTTTTGCCACGTTGAGGAAGTTGTGGTCGCCTTGGGCTCCGGTAATGGCAATCACTTTGGCGTCGACGTATTCGCGGGTCAGTTGAAGCGTGGCCTCAAGACCATCCGTCTCCGGCATCAAAATGTCCATAATCACAAGGTCGACGTGTTCCTTGTGGTAGAGGTCGAGCCCCTTGCGGCCATCCTCTGCTTCAAGCACACGGTGCCCAGCCTTTTGCAGAACGCCTTTGAGCAATCCTCTGATGGATTGCTCATCATCGATCACGAGAATAGTGGCCATCGGTATTTGCCTCAGTATGGTGTGATCTTACCTGGGGGGCATGGGACTGTCTAGAAATAAAACGATACCAGGCATGTAGGTGCAAATGGGTGAGGCGCTGTGGGGCCAATCAGTTTCGTGGCAAACCTCTCCTACTCTGCGGACGGAGACGTCATTGGAACATCGAGATGCTGCGAAGTTTGCATTTCCCATCGATTGGCCAGGGATTC
>JAOUGT010000055.1 GCA_029865485.1 Nitrospira sp. | reverse complement strand
TAAAAGCTGGCGCGAACAGAAATTCCCCCAGTATGCACAGTATTTTCGTAGAACCCATTGACTCCCGCTCGAAGTCCGATATTCCCTGAGACCGTTCTGGGTTCGTAGAGCGACACCTGATACGACAAGTCCAGGCCCACAGACTTTGGTTTTACGGGTCCTACTCCCAAATTTCCGCAGGTCGTCAGGCCGAAGAACGATCCACTGCCCTTGCAAACCCATCCCACACCAGTGGAAATGATATGCAGATCGGCTGATGGGATTCCGGGGTTGAAGGTGGAGTCCGGGACTTGTGTTTGCAAATTTGAATATCCACCTCGCACCGCGACTTCCCACCCAGGGAATCGATCGAGATTCAGCCACCTATATTCGGTTCCGACGAGAACGGCGTAGGTGCTTTTCCAATTCTGTGGTTGGTGAAGAAAGACCGTTCCGTCTGGTTGCCGAAGATCTAAGTTTCTGATCGATTTCCAACCGATATAGTCTACGTTCAATTCGAGCTTCCACTCGCGTTCACAATTTCTGATTGGCCACACCGCGATACCACCGGTGATGACTTGAGGGAGTACCAACGTGGTGGTGGTGTCTCGCACCTTGGCGCCATTGGCCAATTGAACTCCATCCAAATGGAGTGTGGCCTGACTTCGATACACTACAGCAATATTCACAAGAGGGCGATCGTCTTCATTCCGCAAGGCAGTGTAGAGCGCCCCGACGTTAAATCCTAGTGCCGTATCTTTCCCATTCAATTCCACTCGATTCCCAGGGGGGAGGATTCGATGAAATTCGGCATGCCCCTCTCCAAATAGTCCTGAAAAGGTGTAGATATCCAGGCCTGCCCCGATCGAAAGATTCGGCAGAAGTTGATAGGCGAATGTCGGCTTAATATCAAACAACGGTAATGCACTGAATGTCGCGGTCGCACTAAAAGGAGCTGTATTCGCCCACCGTGTGGCTGCTCCGAACGGAGTGGTCACTCCCACCCCTACAGTGAGTTTATCAAGCCAAGCAGGACCAAGTCCCTGTAGATTGGCCGTGATATAGGCATGGCCGGGCGGAGGTATCGCAACAGCACCACTACCGTGGTCTCCGGACGTCGTGAGGCCACTCGGACTCCTGTGGTCGAGCGGTCCACCAACGAACAGTGCTCCCCCCATGATTTGCACGCCTCGAAGCTGTGTCATTCCCGCCGGGTTGTAATGCAACGCAGACGGGTTGTCGGCTTGGGCCGCAAAGGCATTCCCCATTCCAGACGCAGGGGCACCCTGTCCTTGAATTCTAGGTATCTGAGCAAACGTGGGTGAAGAACACCACGTGGTGGCGACGAGGATGAGGAGAAGGCCTCCTGCCCATGTATTGAAATGCCGGGCTATGAAGGAACGTTTGATCTTTCTTGTAAGCATGCCGGTACTCCGATTTCCCCGACCAATGACGGTCAAACATGTTGAAACCAGCGATCCATCGTTTGCTGGAGCTGGTGTGTGTCGAATGGCTTGAGTAAATACGCCTGAGCCCCTAACGCAATGGCCTTCATGGCGAGTTCTTGAGATCCCGATGCCGTAATCATGAGAATCGGCAGGCGTTGGTTCGTCATACGCACTCGTCGTAAGACTTCCAGCCCATCGATCTGGCCGATCCCGATATCGAGGATCATCCCATCGAACTCTCGTGATTGGAGCAGCGCCAACGCCTGCCGCCCATCGAGGGCAGAGCACGTCAGATAGCCTTCGGCCTTTAGTCGATCATGAAGCAGTTGCTGAATATCCGGGTCATCATCGACGACAAGGATATGTCGCTCCGTCGTGTGCGGATCCGGTCGATGTGGTATTGCCGGGGAGTGGATCGGAATCGTGAATGACAGTTCAGCCCCCCCCTCCGGACGGTTGCACGCCGTCACCTCTCCTCCTTGGAGTTCGACCAATGTTTTGACGATGGATAAGCCGAGGCCTAATCCTTTCGGTCCAGTACGGTGCCCTTGTTGAATGCGGAAGAACGGATCGAAAATCTTATCAAGGTATTCCGGAGGAATACCCGGTCCCGTGTCTCGCACCAGCACAGTGGCCGTTCGATGATTCGGCATCGTACAGATCACGGTGACCGTTCCTCCAGAAGGGGTGAACTTGATGGAGTTCTGTACGAGATTAACGACGGTCTGTATCAGTCGATCTCGATCCGCCCATACGACGACCCTGGTGTCGGCGCTGTAGAATTCCAACGTCTGTTGTTTCGCATGTGCCAGAGGCCTCAATTGTTCCAACACATCAGTCAGACAAGGTTCAAGCTCCACATCGACCGGATGCACCTCTAGCCGTCCGGTCTCGATCCTGGTGCGATCAAGCAGGTCTTCGATCATGCGGACCAGACGATCAGAATTTTCAGACATTCTCACAAGATACCGCTGTTGTTTCTCATTCAGTGGCCCGGTCAGCCCATCCAATAAATTCTGAATGAATCCCTTGATGGAGGTCAGCGGGGTTCTCAGTTCATGAGACACATGCGAGAGGAACTGCGCACGCAGACGATCGGCCTGCTCGAGCGCTTCGGTTCGTTCTTTAACTTTGACCTCTAATCCTTCATTCCATTCTTCAATTTGTTGGTATGCGGATGCGTTGTCGAGAGCGATGGATACTTGACTGGCGACCGTCGTCATCAGTTCCAGATCGTCTTCCGTCACGGTCTGATTGTGTGACCGATCGACGGTCAACATTCCCCAAATACGTTCCTTCGTCTTGATAGGAACGACAACCAACGCTTTTGTCTGGCTCAATTCCGCCAAGCGTTGATTGAGGGGGTGGAGACGATGCCGAATCAGCTCAATGTCTTTCACCAGCAGTGGTTGGCCTTGCAGCACCACTGTTCCTTCTGGGCTCTCCGGATCACTGATTGGAATCCGACAGGACTGGGCAAACGTTTCCACATCCGGCGGCGCTCCAATGAGCCGAATATGCTGGACGGTCTGCTCGCCCGGATCAAACATGGAGACCATGGCACTATTGTAATTGAGTTCATGGATCAGGGCCTCCAAGACCTGATGGAGCAGTGTGTCTCGCTCGAATGTCGAGCCGAAGGAGAGTCCTGCACGATGAAGCGCCGTGAGTTGAGCCACTTTTCGTCGCAACTCCACGCGCATCTGCTCTTGTTCCAAATAGGCTTCCCGCAACTCTTCATGACGCGCTTCAACAAAGCTAATTTGCTCCTGGATCAGCGCTTCGCGTCGTTCGCTCTCACGGAGCAGCCGTCGATTGGCCACAATGCCGATAATAAGGTTCGGGCACAGTCCGACTAACAAGACTTCACCGAGGCTGACCGACGGATTGACGATACCGACGCCAGCCATGAGCACCAGACCCAAAAGCCCCCCCCAGAGATACCATGTAACATGTTGCCGGGCATGCGTTCGAGGTTCAATTGGGAGAGGGGCTGTCGGTAAGAGGTCGGCGTGCGCCCGCTCCGCGCCGGAGAATGGCTCCTGGTTCAGTACGAGAGGTCGTGCTTGTTCAACAAGAGGGGGCCTGCGCCAGAATCGCTTGCCGTATCCTCCTTCTTCCTGCCATCGAATGGTCCACTGGCACCATGCATCGTCATTTCCAATGCAGGAAGTATCGATCGTTTCCGCTCGAGAGAGACCATGGATTCGACTGGCCATCGCAATCATGATGCCCTGTGCGGACTGGCACACCAGACAGGCACAGCGCCTCCGGTAAGGACCGAATTGATGAAGCGTGCGATCCGTAAACCGCATCGCCACGACGGCAGTCGTGCTCGTGACCTCTACCACGCGGAATTCGGCAGAGCCCGAAGTAAACTTGTTCCCAAAGTAAGGAAACATCGTGAAGATCTGCGAGATCGAGAAAGGCCGAGTCAGAGCCAGCATGATGGGAGAGATCTTTTCTGCGCCGGCTTTGAAGGCAAAACGTGGGTCACCGGATATCTGCTCGCAGAACTCGTACAGATAGCTCGCAAATTCGTAGGAGTAACTGTTCCAGGGGGTCTTCAGAAATTCTGGCGTCACATGATAGACAGGATCCTTGATGCGGGCATTCAATAGGCGGCACAACTCTTCGACGGCTCCTTGTCCTGCAGATAGTCCCTCGTTAGCCGTCACGAGCTTCTCTAAAAAGACCGTGACGGCTCTGATACTGACCCCACTCAGATCTCTGATGGTGTGTCCATGTTCATCTAAGCCGAACGGACGAAACACCATGGCACTCTGTTCGAGAATGGTACGATCTTTTGGGAACAGCTCGATGGTGGGGACGGACGCGGGTTCGATGCGGTCGAGTGTACTGCTTGTCATGGCGCCATTCCCTTACGGGACAATCACTCTGTTATCCGGTCTTACGCGTACCTGTGTGGAGGCGCATAAGCATGTGCCGTGTCTTTAGAACCCGTTGCCTGGATATAAGACTCGATGACCCACCTGGCTGGTGGGTGGATGGTCCCCACACTTCTTCAACAATGAGGTTGACGAACACACCATCTTCCTGGGTTCCAGGCTAGTTTCGAAAAGCGAGGCACGGGTTTGAGCATCAGCACAATTTTCCTACCGGAATAGCACGTATGGCTCGGCGAGTATATCGACGCCCCCTCTGCTTTGCAATACGAAGGATACACCCCTTGCATCCGTGGGGCAATACCGGTCAAAAGATGGGGCAATTAGGGGAGAGAATCAGCTGAAAAGCCTGCACAGACAGGAGAGAAATGACATCAGTCGTGTAAGTGGTTAGGAGTAGGACCGGCTACTGTCTCACTGAGCGCTTGAGTTTCTTTTCAACACTGGCGACTTTACTCTGGAGACGACCGGAATGCCCTTTTCGGTAGTCGACTTTAATCGTGCACGAAATACGGTTGCAATCTTTCTTCATCCGTTCATAACACTGCTGTACGACCGAGAAGACTTGTTCCCACTCCCCTTCCAAGACCGTCCCCATCGGGTTGAGTCGATAGGCGACTCCGCTCTTATCAATGATGTCCAGCGAACGGGCGACATACTTCCCGACACTTTCCCCCTTCCCTAAAGGGGACATGCTGAATTCCAACAAGACCATCGCAACTCCTTATTGTGGTTCCGTGTGTGTGCCAGAAGGCGCACTCGCCACGGTTTCTGCCCGTCGTTCTGACCATACGGTCGGATAGCGTACTTTGCCAAGAAAACGAAATCCGTCCAAGGCCTCCCGAAGTAGAGTCCGTCGCTTTTCAGCATCCGGCTCATTCGCCTTCGCCTGTTCCCGCAGTTGTCCCAGCCACTCGACGAATTCGACAAACTCAGCGTCCAGGATCCGTTCCAGATCCTCTTTCATGAATCCGGAGAGAGCGGGCGCGACACCGCTTGAGCTAATGGCGACACGAACATGCCCTGCCGCGACTACTGCCGGCATGATGACGCTGCTGGCTTCCGGGTAATCGACGGACCACAGCAACACCCGCTTCTCTCTGGCTTTTGTCACAAGCATCTGCGCAAAATCCCGGTCGCCGCGAACGGTATTCAGAATGAGAATGACATGATCCAGATCGGTCTCACGGAAATGACGTCCCCGATGGATGATTTTCCCGGCTGCCGCCAAATGGCGCAGGGGTTCATTCAATGTTGGACTGATCACCGTGACTCGCGCACCGGACTCAAGCAGTCGCTCAGATTTTTCCGATGCCTCCTCGTCACCGCCGATCACCAGAACCGGCCAACCTTTGACATCCAGCACCAAGGGAAAACCAGGATTGGCAGCCATTATCCCCTCTCCTCTGAGAATCAAAAAGTCTAGTATCCGGGAAGAGATGGGTCACATGCAAGAGGGACTTCGTGGGCTCCGGCTCCCCTTTTTGCCACGGTATGGCTATAATGCACAAAACTATAAGGGATACGTGAATAATAAAGACGCCACGTCTGAAATCTGCGGAGCACCTTTCGTACCGCGAACACGACTGACGGGGTGGAAGGTGGTGTGTGGGCGCTAGGTTCCGGCTGGATCTGCATCCAGCTCCAGGTTCCAATACAGATAGTCACGCCAGCTTTCCGGTGTATTCCTGATGCCGATTGTGATGGTAATGACGGGATTCCAACGGGGCTTCACCGGTTTCTTTTTCAACCGCATTCCCGCCTCTTCAGGCGTGCGCCCGCTTTTCCGATTATTGCATCGCCAACAGGCTGTCACGATATTTTCCCATGTTTTTTTCCCGCCCTTGGCAATGGGGACGACATGATCGAACGTCAACTCTTCCGTTCGAAATTTGTGGTAGCAATACTGACAACAGTACCCGTCTCGCGTAAAGATATTGATGCGAGAAAATTTGACGGCGCGATGACTGTCCTTCAATCGCACCAGCTTCAGCAGCCGCATGACCGAAGGGAGTTTGATCGACAGGGAAATCCCATGGATTTCACGATCGTACACCTCCAGCACTTCGACTTTCCCTTGCCAGAGGAGCGCGATCGCTTTTTGCCAATGTACAACCCGTAGGGGTTCGTACGTTGAATTCAGCAGGAGGGTCATTTCCATGCAGCAACCTCATCCTCACTCGAGTTTCCGAATTCGGGAAACGCTCGTCCGATGGGCACAGCTACATTGCTGCTGTTTCTATGCCATAAGGTTACGATGAAATCAAGTAAGGAGGCGCCTCTTGCGGCCTCCCCGGCATTGATAAGGAGAGGTCTGTTCTCATGGATCACTACATCACTGTGGCTTCCGTTTCTGAGATTCCCCCCGGCACCGGACGGACTGTGGACGTCGAAGGAGTCTGGATCGCCGTGTTTAACCTGGACGGAACGTTTTATGCGATTGATAACGCCTGTCCGCATGCGGGTGGCCCGTTGGGGGAGGGTAAATTGTGCGGGACTGACGTGGAATGTCCCTGGCATGGGTGGAAATTCAACGTAATGTCTGGAGAACGCGTCGGTAACCCAAACTTTCAGGTGACTCGTTGTGATGTGCGCGTCATGGACGGTCGGATCGAGATCAGGCTCCCAGTAGAGTTGCAGTTTCCCTCATCAAGTTAAATCCGTTGAGGGATGCCCCAATACCTGTCCTGAGAGCTGTTACTCCCTACCCCTCCCCTTCAATTCCTGTCGATTCGCTAGCCGAAACAGGCTCACGCGTCATTGCTGTGCCAGCCGAGGTGAGAATGTGGAGCAAACCGGGTCGCAGAGCAGCACAATCAGCCATCGTGAGTGAGTGCGCACACGCTCTTGCAGAATCGGACAACTTTCCTTTAGTCTGTAGAGTGCCATTCTGCTTGTGCTTCCTGCTCAGCAGGCTATGGCCCGACAAACAATGGACGGACCTAGACCGTAACCGCAGCGGCATTCATACTGCGGATCCAAGCCAATATCGATAGTATTCAGCAAGATCTGAGTGACGACAGACCGTGAACCTGTGCGCTCCGAGCACATCGAATACTCGGCTGAGATGTAGTCCATGGGATTCTGCTTCTTCAATACCGTTCGCTGCTGTCTGACCGTCCTACTCTTGGCAGTGAGCCCTCAAGGTGCTGTCTGGGCGGACGTGACCGATGATGAGAAGGCGCAAGCCATCGTCCATATGCTGGACTATGTCAGCGTCGACTACCCCGAGTCCGTAGAGAACAGCCAGGTCATAAAGCAGGATGAGTACGCCGAACAACGGGACTTCGCCGCCCAGGCCATCACCCTTCTCGGTCAGTTACCTGCGGTCTCCGAGAAAGACCAGTTACTGCAGCAGGCTCGTGCGCTCTTGACCCGCATCGAGGCGAAGGGGGCAGGCAGCGAGATTTCTGCCCTCGCCCATCAGTTGCTCGTCCAGGTGATCCAAAGCTGGAAACTCAGCGTGGCGCCGCGCCAGGTTCCGGATGTGCGACATGGAGAGATATTGTTTGCGCAGCGCTGTGCCGGTTGCCACGGCCAAGAAGGCAAGGGTAATGGGCCGTTGGCCAAGGGAATGGATCCGGCTCCCCGCAACTTTCACGATGAACCCCGCATGCGCCAACGCAGCCTCTATGGTTTGTACAATACGATCACACTTGGTGTACGGGGCACTTCCATGCGCGCCTTCAACGATCTGTCTGAAGCCGATCGTTGGGCGTTGGCTTTTTTTGCCGCCGGCTTGCGAACTAGTCCGAGTGTTGTGACGGAAGGCGAGGAACTCTGGCGGCAAGGACAGGGGAAAGCAGAATTTCAAACCTTGCGCACATTCGTGACGACAGCCCCCGGTGAGCAAGCTCCCGTCGGTTCGTCACTCGATGCCGTGCGTGCCTATCTCACCCAGCAGCCACAGGCATTGCAGACAGCAGCACAAGAGCCTTTGGTCTTTTCGCGCATCAAGATCGAGGAGGCCGCGTTGGCCTATGCCAACGGGGACCAGGAAGCAGCTCGACGCTTCGCCATCGCCGCCTATCTGGAGGGGGTCGAACTGATAGAGTCCGCGCTCAACAACGTTGACGCATCGCTACGTATGGAAATAGAGCGTGAGATGATGGCCCTTCGCATGGCCATCGCCAACGGTTCGAGCGTGGAGGCCGTTACCGTGCAGGCGACGAAAATCACGACCTTACTAGATCGGGCTGCAGAAAGGCTCTCCAACAGCACCTTGTCTCCGAATACCGCATTCGTCAGTTCACTGTTGATCTTGCTACGCGAAGGCTTGGAGTCGATCCTCATTATTTCCACCATCGTCGCCTTTGTCGTGAGAACCGGTCGGCGTGATGCCCTCCCTTTTATCCATCTTGGTTGGATCGGTGCGATGGCACTCGGCGCCGTCACGTGGATCCTTGCTCGCTATATGCTCAGCATTTCAGGTGCGAACCGTGAGTTGACGGAAGGCCTCACTGCTCTACTGGCTGCAGCCATGCTGCTCTATGTGGGGTGGTGGTTACATAGTCGCTCGAATGCGCAAGCCTGGAACCGGTATGTCCGTGAGCAACTCAACAGCGCGCTGGCCACACGGACGCTCTGGACGATGGCCGGTCTCTCCTTCCTGGTGGTGTACCGCGAGTTATTTGAGGTCATTCTGTTTTATGAGACGCTATGGTCACAGGCCGGGGGGATCGGACATACTGCGGTTCTGTGGGGCATCGCTACGGCAGCGGCCCTCCTGGTGCTGACCGGCGGTATGATTCTTCGCTACAGCGTCCGTCTGCCGATCGGACCATTCTTCACCGTCGCCTCAAGCTTGCTGGCGGTGATGGCCGTCATCTTCGTCGGAAACGGGATCACAGCGCTCCAGGCGGCAGGCGTGCTCGATGTGACGAATGTTCATTTTTTCTCATTGCCGTTCTTGGGTATTCATCCGACCGTACAGAGCCTTGTGCCACAGGCACTGATACTCGCCCTGATTGCCGGCGGAGTCTGGTCTAACCGAGAAAAGGCTGATTGATATCTATACTATCTCGGTGTCGACACTCCTCCGAAGCGACTCTGCTAAACAAGATAAGTGTTGTCGCTGAAGAATCCCTCACGTCCAGCCTCCCCCTCTGTTCCATGGCTTAACGAGTGTTCGAATCCACGATCCTGGTCAGTGATGCTTATTCATGCATGTCCAAATCTGGAGGCCCATTGGGCAGAAAACAGGTTCGAGGGTGGGCTATGACGGAGGGGGGAACGGTGGAGCCGGCTGTGGATCAGAATCAGGTGGTTTGGGGGTCACGCCGTCAGCCGGCAAGGAGGCAGCATTCACCTTCTTGAGATCAAGGTGGGCATGCCAAATGAATTCCCGCTCGAACCATTGGCCGCGGACACTTTGATCGCGGAGCTGGACACGAATCTCGTAGATCTGCCCCTCGACTTGTTTGACACGCCATTCGCCAAGTCTGACGCCCTGCCCGCGTGACTTCATGGCACGAACATGCTCATTCATGGCCTCGAAGATCGAGGAAAAGCCGATGGCTGGATGGTTCTGTACGAGAGCCAACGCTTCAGCTTCTCTCGCGGTTCTCGATGGAGCGGATGATGGTAACGAGATCCACGCATAGTACAGTCCGCCGAGCAGCAGGGCCGCAACAACGGCGTACTGGATCACGTGGGGACCGAACGATCGCAAAGAGGTCTCGCCGTTAGTCATGTGTGTGCGGTTCTAATGTTGGGAAATTTTAAGATGCAAGTCATTCACCCCGTGCATCTTAGGAAGATGTGGAACGCTCTGTCAATGCAACCAGGGAGCGAAACAAGATCCCGCCTGCTTGTCTGATGAAAAGCCAATGTGTTACAAGTACAGTTCACTTCCACCAGGCTGAGCTGCAGCATGAGAAGAGGGTATGAAGTTTTTTTTGTACGGTGATCTCCTCAATCCATCACAACTCCAGCGACGGGCTCCGGAACACCGGTTTCTGTACCGTGCCACCCTGCCGGATCACACGGTCAAGTTTTGCAGATGGTCGGCGCAATGGCGATGTGGACTCGCCAGCGTCGTGCCGTCACAAGGAGAACAGGCCTGGGGTGGAGTGTTTGAATTGACAGATGAAGATGTGAAGAGCATGGATCAGTTCGAACAGGATGTGCCGCAGGGAGCGTACCGACACCTGCAGGTCACAGTCACAACTGAGACGGGAGAAAAGGAGTTAGTCACCACCTATGCCGCCAACCCAATCGGAAAATTCAAACCCAAGGATCACTACCTTGATTGGGTGCTCAAAGGGCTGAAGGAATGGAGCTTTCCCGAGACCGTCATCCAGCAATGGGAATCATATAGGCCGAGATGACACAGGGCTTTGAAGCGAATCGCGTTCCGTTATCAACCACAGAGAGATCATACGTGGGAGTCGACGGCTGATTGTTGGCAGCTGGTGGCTCAGCGTACATTGAGGAGATTATGCCAAAACCAAAATATCATATTCTGGTCTGCACCAATTCTCGCCCTCCTGGCCATCCCAAGCCATCATGCGGCTCAGCCGGGGCCGCACAACTGCTCATGGCCTTCAACATGGGCCTGATGCAGCGTGCCGTTCCCCCAGGACAGGTCTTGGTGAGTGCCACCGGCTGTCTGGGGCCTTGCGAACAGGGGCCAACAGTTGTCGTGTACCCAGATAACACCTGGTACTCCAAGGTCACTGAAGCAGATGTGGCAACGATTCTTGATGAACACGTGGCGAAGGGGACGCCCCCTGCTAAACTGAACCCCGATGCTGTATGGAAATAGATACCATCAAGCTTGTTTCAAGAAGCCTATAGAGTAAGTGAAAGTGTGGCTCACCTTCTATGATTATACCCACGGTTCACGAACATAAGGCTCATGCACCTCGCTCCGTTGGGTGCATGATCATTACCTGCAGTGATACTCGGATCGCCGATACGGATGGCAGTGGCCAGTTGATTCAGCGTCTACTGAAAGACCAGGGGCATACGATTGTCGGATATCATCTCGTCAAAGACGATCCCGCACAGATTCAGCTATGGATCGCGCGGGCGGTGACGAACGAGGCAGTTCAAGCTCTGATCATCAATGGCGGGACGGGTATTTCACGGCGAGACAGCACATTCGAGGCCGTCGATGCGATGTTGGAGAAGCGGCTTCCCGGATTTGGCGAAATCTTTCGGCTTTTGACCTTCCAAGAAATGGGATCACCCGCCATTATGAGCCGAGCCACCGCCGGCATCATCAAAGGACGGGTACTCTTCTCTGTCCCCGGCAGTGAAAATGCCGTCCGGCTGGCGATGGAAAAGCTCATCCTGCCGGAGCTCGGCCATCTGGTGCAGCAGCTCAGTCAGTAACCTGCCATCAGCGTTCAGGAATCCGCTTCCGACCAATGGGAAAATTTATGCCTACCCTGGCAACATAGCTGAACGCTGACAGTTGAGTGCTGGCCGCAAAATTCAATCCTGCGAAATTTTTGGTTCCTCATACGATATGTCCGTGGAAATCTTCGACTGCGCGTATCGTTTGTAAAACGACAACACATCACGGACAGAGATCACGCCGGTGATCTCACCGTTCTTGGTGACGCCAAGATGGCGTACCCCGAGATCAGCCATCATAGACTGCGCGTCATCGATGGATTCACTTCCTTCGATCGTGCACACCGGCGCCGTCATGATTTTCTCGACAGTCAGTTTGCCCAAGGGCTTTCCCAATGCGACAGCCCTTCGAACGATATCGGTGTCCGTGATGATCCCAACGAACTGCTTTCCTTTTTTGACGAGCAACGATCCGACGCGTGCCTGGCGCATCGTCTTGGCGGCACTGGCGATGGATACCTTGGGCCCGATCGATTTGGGCCGTTTAGTCATGATCTGTACGACTGTGGACATAGCTTCCTCCTAAATTGGTGGATAGGGTTGCAACAAATGAACGCCGGTCACGTTCAGGTGCCTTGAGTTAGGGTAGCACAGAATACGTGGTGAGCTCAAAACTGGCGGCGGGAAGCGTGGAGTTCAAGAATCACGATACACGCCTTCTCGAGAAGGAGGTTGTTAAAAAACGAGAGACCCGGAAGTCATGGACGCAGAAGCGTGCACTGTGCGCTGGTTTAAAATCGGAGCGTACCTTCGACCACCATGACGCAATGCCCCCCGACCTTGACCCCTTGAATGGCATCATTATCCGACTCCACCTGGACAAGAATCCGTGAAGGCCGGTCAATCTCGTAGCCTTGCTCGACGAGAATATCTGTCGTGGGTCCCACCTCAACGATTCCATGGTACACCAGGTAGGCGCCCAAGGCACCGGCAGCACTCCCTGTCGCAGGATCCTCCAAGATCCCAATTTTAGGTGCGAACATCCGCGCATGGACTGAAGTGAAGGATTCAACCGTCACAGTCGTGAACACCATGATGCCGTTGGCGCCGAATCGTTCACAGACTGCGGTGATAGCGGATGCGTCGGGGATGATCGATCGCACAGCCGTGAGAGTCCGCACCGGAACGATCAACACCGGCAAGCCTGTGGACACGACCTGAAGTTCCCAGTTGGTTTCGACCACTCCGGGTTTCGGCAAGCCGAGAGCCAGACCAATCGAATAGACCTCATCAACTTCTTTAATGGGATCGAGAAATTCAGGTTTTGGTTGAGACATGACGACCCGCACGACTCGCCCCTGCTCACTGTGCACTTCGATGGGAAATACGCCGATGTTACATTCCTGCATGAGACGTGTGACACCTTCTTGCAGAGCAATCCGCTTAAGATGCGCCAACACATAGAAGGTGCCTAGGACGGGATGGCCGGCAAAGGGGATCTCCTGTGTTGGGGTAAAGATCCGCAGCCGTACTGCTGCAGAAGGATCGGTCGGGGGAAGGACAAACACGGTTTCCGAGAGATTCATCTCCCGTGCTATCTGCTGCAGCTCATCGTCCGTCAGTCCACCCGCCTCCGGAAAGACCGCCACTGGGTTACCTCCGAACGGTTGAGTCGTAAAGACATCGGCTTGATAGAACTTCAACGTCCGTTGTTCCGCCATCATCCCTCCTGCGCTCCCATTGATCACACCCAAATGTCGGTTTTCCCCAAGTAAGCTCACTCATGATCATTCATTGACAGAATCTGCTTGCTTAGGCACACTTCGTCCGTGGATTCGATTACCGAGCAAGACATCGCTCATGCCTTAGACGTGTTGGGACTTACCCTCCCCTTCACGATCGAAGACCTTGAACGAGCGAAGCGCGTGCAGCTCTACACCTGGAGCCCCACGCGCTATGCCGGTCTGACGAACAATCCCGCTCAATATATGCAACAGTTTCGGAAGGCCGAAGATATGACCAAGACTGTCGAGGCCGCCTACGCATTGATTTCCACTGTGTTCATCCCGGACGACGCGGACCCAGATGGCCGTGGAACTCGCTGAGCCACTCTCATCTCACCCCACCCCACATATCCGTACCTGATCACCTAGCTGGCCTCGTGGCTGGTGACCCTTGACATCCCTTCATCGCCTGACGACTGGGCAACCGGCCAGGTAATCAAGCCGGAGACACCGTCCGCTGATCCCACCGGTTGTGTCTGCTGCGCATAGATCTGCGGCAACTGGTTCGTTCCGTATTTTGAAATATACAGGAAGACATGCTCACGTGAGTTGACGCGCACGGCCCAGGGGTGAAAATCGTGCTTATAGAATTCTTCACAGAGTTGCATCGCATCAAGACAAGACAAGGTGCTGGGATCATTCAACGTGTAGTAGTAGTCGAGCGGCAGATCGTATTCTTCCTGTTTATGAATCGTGATGCCGAATTGCTCCGGTTTTCTCACCATCGGCGTATGCCGATAGGCAACAAAGTAGAAGAGTTCCAGCGAATGGATGACCGGTTGATTCTCTACAACAAACTGCCGGGTTTCCAGCGCCTCCTCGAACGTTTCACCTGGGAACCCGTAGAAGGCCATCACATGGTTCCAAATTCCTGCCTTCGACGCCATCTGGAGATTTCGCTGAATCACGTCCTTCTTGGCATGCTTGTCCATGAGATTTAAGACGCGCTCGTTGGCCGATTCCATCCCGTAATAGAGCGTGCAGCAACCAGCCTTGGCCGCAAGATCCCATGTCGCCTGATCTTGCAGCGTCTCTTCAAACCGAATGAGCGTCGTCCATTTGATCCCCACATTTTGATCGACCAACAGCTGAGAGACTTTTCTGAACAACGCCGGGGGGTACGATTCATCACTGAACAAGAAGTGCCGGCACTGGTACTTATCCCGTAGCGCCTTGATCTGGTCAATCACAAGTTGGGCCGGCATGCCGCGGTACTGATCGAAGTAGCCTTGGCCGTGATCGCAGAACGTGCAGCGGCCCCAGTAGCATCCGCGCGTCGCCAGATACGGAATGATGAGTTCAGGAACGAAGTACCGATCCAGCGGCATCCCGTCAAAGTCCGGCAGAGGTAAGGAGGTCGTCTTCTCCGTATAGACTTCGGAGTTACGGTGAAGACCTGACGCATCACGGTAGATCAAGTTGGGCACCGACGCGAGCGGTCGCTGCCCATTCAATGCCTCAATGAGCCACAGTAGGGCATGCTCACCCTCATAGAGAATGGCCGAGTCAAACACCTCCGCAAAGAATCGCTCATGATGGACGAGATCCTCATGCAGTCGAGTAATCACATTGCCGCCCACCACGAGATGGATCTGCGGGAACGATTCCTTGATCAGCTTGGAAAAGGTGAGTCCGGCCAACAGCTGCATCTGTGTCCCGATGGAGATGCCGATGACATCCGGCTGTTCTTTGGCCACTTCTGGGAGGACCAATTGGTTGCACAGGTCCCGATAGACGTTTACCTGCTCATCCTCCAAACAGGCAAACACTTCCTTCGAGACACCGGGGCGATAGCCGAGGTTACTTTCCATCGGATAGAACACGAGCGAGGCAGGATAGTAGGCCGAAGAGATATAGGCCATAGTCTCGCGGAAAGTATTGAGCGCCCCTTCCAACAGTTCGGCGTTGTAGAACCGTTCGCCACGCACGATCTGCTTGGCATCCTCAGCTCGATCTGCGAGATCGAAGACATCACGTTCATGGGCCTGCTCGACCACGGGGAGCTGATTCAGCTCCCGTTCAGTCAGCTCGCCGGCCTTCTCTTTCTCTTGCAGCATCTTGAGCTGCATCCCCAACCGAGCTTTCACCCAGATCAGGAACTCCATGCTGAAGAAGTGGTCCCACATCCCAATGTTGATGTCGCGCTGGATGACCGTATGTCCCGCTTCTCGCAGCACTGCCGTGAGTGATGGCAAGGCAAGATAGGGTGCAGTCGGGACCCACTCCGGCGGAAACAGGAGCATGACCTTGGACTTCTTACGATCAGCTTTGGCTAACGGAGCGAGACCGTCTATCTGAACTAATGTCGTCATTGTTATGCTTGTATCGTTTCGAGTTGCGAGTTTTGTGTTTTGCGAGCTGACCAAATGCTCTGATTCCAATCCGAAACTCGAAACACGGAATTCGAAACCCGCAACCGCCAACTCTACATCTTTCCAGCTAATGTCGTCGTTACCCCTGCTGTTTTTACCGATTGGTACTGCAGGTCTTGCAACTTATCTAATCCAAACCTTGAGATATAGAGAAAGATATATTCGCGCGTGTAGAGCCGCAGATCCCATCCCGAGTGATGGTTCCGTTCGAATTGTTCGAACACACGCTCGGCCTCTTCGATACTCATGCCGTTCTTCACCGTGTAGTAGTAATCGAGCGCCAGGTCCCACTCGGGATTCTTGTAGGCCGTCACCCCCCACTTCTCCGGATGCTTGGCCACCGGATTGTGCCGACCGAGATCGAACGTGCCGAACCCGAGCGAGTGCACATGGTCCTTGTTCTGCTCAAGAAATTGCACCGACTGCCAGGCCTCTTCCTTCGTCTCTCCGGGAAACCCAAAGAAGCCCATACAGTGATTCCAAATCCCCGCCTCTGCTGTCAGCCTGAGATGTTTCGTCATGACTTCCGCCGTCGTCGCCTTGTCCATCAGCTGCAGCACCCGCTCTACGCCGGACTCATAACCGAAGTGGAGATATTTGCACCCGGATTCCTTCGCCTTCTGCCATACTTGTTGGTCAAGCAGACTCTTCTCGAACCGCATATGGGTCGTCCAGACGATGCCCATCTGGCTGTCGATGAGCCCACGAGTGAGTTTACGAAATAAGGCCGGTGGATAGGACTCGTCGGTGAAATGAAAATGCGTCGCCCCGTATTTATCGCGGAGATACTTGATGTCCGCGAGGGCATCTTGGATCTTCTTGGACCGATAGCCGGCTGTGTATCCTTCGCCATGGTCACAAAACTCGCAGCGGCCCCAATAGCAGCCCCGTGTCGCCAAATAGGGCAGAATCCTCGTCGGCACGAAATACTTCTCGAGCGGCAACCCATCGAAGTCCGGCGGCGGCAATGTCGCCAAATCTTCCGCATAACTCGTTGTCGACGTATGGACCCCCGTCTCATCCTTATAAATCGTGTTGGGCACCTCAGCGAGACTGCGCTTCGCCCCCACTGCGGACACCAGCTGTACAAAGGCCGTCTCCCCTTCATA
>JAOUGT010000252.1 GCA_029865485.1 Nitrospira sp. | reverse complement strand
GCCTCTGTCTGGGCCTGCACAGCGGCTGACCAGGCTTCGGTGGCCAATTCTCTCCCGATTCCAAGCTCCGACACGGCCATGTCGACTAGGGCCACACAAGACTTGTAGCCGTTGATGAACTCCAGTACAGGCGAGAGTAAACGGCGATCGGGAAAGGCCTTGGCCAGGAAATAAGGTCCGGCCTGCGTGATCGGGCAGAGATAGGAATCCTTGCACTGGTTTGGATGGGGCATGCGCACGACGTGCGGAATGAAGATCAGTCCCACATCCTTCTTGACCAGGTCCAAGACAGCGCCATGCGCGATCTGCGCAGGGAAACAAAATCCGGAATGTGAGCTCAGATCCCCCCGTGGATCCACATCAGAGAGGACGACGTCCATGCCGATTTGAGTAAAAAAGGTGGAGTACAGCGGAAACAGAGAATGGGTGGTGAGGGCCCTGGGAATGCCGATCTTTGTGCCGCTCGGTACCGTCGTACCGTGGGCATAGCCCAGAGATTCACGGACAAAGGCTTTCGCGCTTTCGTAAGCCGGCCCCACACCCCAGGATCTACGCTCCACTCGCTCGTGTTTCGGAGTGGCGGAGGGTGGAACGGCGGTGACGTGAAAGAGCACCTCGGCCCGCTTCTCAACCAGGTCCTGAGCCGCCACGGTCCGGGCCTTGCGCTTCCAGACATTCTCATACAGACTGCAACGGCCTCCGAACGGAAACCGCCGGCCCGCGACCTCGAACCGGTCGATGGTGCAGTACATCTTGCAGGCTCCGCACGTGAACCGGCCGACGCGCTTCATCTCCGGCGCACCGAGAGTGAGCAGATCGACCGTGTGGCTCAATCTCATCTCGGGCCGTTTTATGGCCAGGAGCCCGACGCCCAACGCTCCCAGCAATTCGGGGCTGGGCGGGATCACGACCTGGCGGCCGACGCTGTGGGCGAAGGCGTATCCGACGGCGTGGTTCAAGGCGACACCGCCTTGCAGGAAAATTTTCTTCCCGACATAGCGTGGTCCCTTGACGCGATTCAAATAGTTGCCGGCGATGGCATACACCAGTCCGGCGATGATGTTGTCGCGCGGGTGGCCCTGTTGTTGGGCGAGGCGAATATCAGAATTGATGAAGGCCGCGCAGGTCGCCTTGAAGTGCACAGGAGACGGAGCGGCCAGAGCCAGATCGGCGATGTCCGAGACCGTGATGCCGAGATCGCCGTGAGCGCTCTCCTCCAGGAAAGAGCCGGTGCCTGCTGAGCAGGCGTTATTCATGGCATAGTCGATGGGCACGCCGTTGCGCAGATAGATGTACTTCGAGTCCTGTCCGCCGATCTCGAAAATCGTGTCTACGTCCGGATCATAATGTGTCGCACCTGCTGCATGGGCCGAGATCTCATTATAGACATGTTCGGTGCCAAGGTAGGCGCCGGAAAGTTCACGCGCCGATCCGGTCGTGCCGATCAAGCCGATCCGGCGATTGCCGACCTGCTCGATGAGGGCCTGGAGACATTCGCGGGTGGCAGCCACCGGATTTCCTTTGGTGCGTCCGTAATGGGACGCCACCACGGCCTGTGTCGCGGGGTCGATCAAAACGGCCTTGGTGGTCGTCGATCCCGCGTCCACTCCTAGGATCAGCGGCTCTTCAGAGGGAACCTGCCGTGGCGGAGCGGCGATCACGTGCACGTGGTCGCCATAGAGTTGGAGCGGCGGGAGGCGGCCCAGACTCGGCTGCGCGGCAAGTTTCAGAGATGTCTCGCTCGGCGAGTCCCGGACAAGCAAGGCGGTGCCCCAGGCCTCGAGCCAGGGGCTTTCGGGAAGCACCACGAACTCCGTGGCGGGCAGCTTGGTGCGCAATGCCGCCAGCATGGCATCGTTGCGTGTGACGCCTCCGATCAACAGCACTCGTTTCAGCTCGTGCGCGCCTTTCTCCAGCAACGCGATCACTTTATTGGACATGCTGTCGTGCAGTGTGTGGAGGATATCCTCCGGCGTGGCCTCGTTTCGGTTGAGTTTGTGGGTGATGTCCGATTTGCAGTGGACTGAGCAGCGCGAGGCCAGGGGTACGACCTTGCCGCTGAAGGACCGCTGGATCGCTTCCTCCAGGCCCAATCCCATCCGCCCAATCTGCTGCACGAAAAACTCGCCGCTTCCAGCCGCACATTTGTTGTGGGACACGACATTGGTGATCCTGCCATCCATCAAAAGATAGACGAGGAAGGACTCCCCACCGAGCGACGCCACTGCGTCAAACGTGCCATCCAGCTCACGGAGCGCCCGCTGAACCGCCGCCACTTCTGAAATATGACCGAGTTGGCCGGACACGCCGAAATACTCCGCATCGGCGAACTCCGGACAGGCCAGCACGTCAGTGAGGACTTCAAGCGGGCGGCCTTGATGGGCGAGTACTGTGGCAGTTCTGGCGTGACCTCGGAGGGCTGCTACCTTTACTGTGAGGGCGCCGATGTTTACGCCGACGTATGCCATACATCTCCTCTCGATCGAGTGAGTCGACCGACCGTCGACGGAGGAGAGAAGCTCTCCTCAGACCGGAGGGATCCGACTGAGAATCTCCCGCTCCGCGTCCAGCCAATCATCAAGCGCATTTCCGTGCCGATAACCTCACTCGCAGTACAGGTCGTAGGCCCGCTTGGCGATTAAGATATGCACATCATCACGAGGCAAGACCTGCCCAGGAGAAAAGCGTGGCGTTCTCGAAGGAGCTACCGGCTGTTTCTTGCTCGAGCGGCGCCGGCTCTTTTCTTGCCTCTTCTTAGGTTGGAGTGGCGAATTAGCCATGTCGCACGTCCTTCTGACCCACTCAAGAGAGGCCTGACAGCTGGTCTCTCACATTTTCAGGAGTACTGAGCAACGGTTGTGCCGCAATTGGCGAAGACCAAGAATTGTTAGAAGATAAGGCGGTTGAGAACCTTTCCGTTGCAAGAAGGGAGGGTGCTCACCATCGCGATGAGGACAAAGTCCCCAATCCGACCAAAGAGACTGGTGCATTGGGCGACAATCACGTCGTCGATCCTCCGAGGCTGGGCATTCCCCTAGGCATTCGTGCAAGTATTACTGGATCCTCACTAATCCAACCGTTCAACTGCCCTTTGCTCTTGCTAGGCCTTTACCGAGAGGCCTAGAATTCGTCCTCTGCCATGCCATCGAGAACAATCAAGAAGAAATCTTCAACCAAGAAAAAGCCACCAGGGCGAGTGCGACGCCCCGGCACAACGCCACTGCGTAGTGTGGCATCGTCGGCTGAAGAAGAGTTGTTTGCCAAAGCCTTCCGTTCGAGTCCCCATCCGATCGGCATCACTGAGCTGGAATCCGGGCGCTGTCTTGAAGTCAACGACGCGTGCTTGGAGATCTTTGGGTTTCAGCGCGACGAAGTCATAGGGCAAACAACGTTGATGTTGGGGATTTGGCCTGATCCTCGAGAGCGGAGTCGGTTCATCGATCAGCTGAGCGCTGAAGGCACTGTCCGCAATTGGGAGCTACCGATGCGGATGAAGAACGGGGGGTTGCGTCAATTTCTCATCTCATCGGAAGTCATCATGCTGGGGGGAAAGCACTGCCTGATGACGATCGGTAATGATATTACCGATCGCAAGAAGGCGGAGGATGCGTTGCGTGAGAGTGAACAACGTTTCCATGCGATTTACGACCAAACCTATGAATTCATCGGACTGCTCACACCTGATGGTACGTTGGTTGATGTGAATCAGACCGCTCTGGCGTTTCGCGGATTGCAGCGGTCGGATGTGGTAGGGAAACTCTTTTGGGAGACACCATGGTGGGATATCTCACCCGCACTCCAAGAGAGACTGAAATCGGCCATAGCCGAGGCAGCCACGGGGAAATTTGTGCCATTACGAGCCCAACATCGAACCCAGGAAGGATCGATTGAGGAGATCGACTTCTCACTGACGCCGATTACCGATCGAACGGGCCGCGTCACAGAAATCATCCCAGAAGGCCGGCGCATCACGCCGTTGGTGATGACGTTGGATCAGTTGCGGCACACCCAGGAGACACTGGAACGGCTGGTACAGAAGCGGACGGTGTCTTTGATGCAGTTGAACGAGCAGCTACAAGCGGAAATTACGGAACGCAAGCAGGCGGAAGAGGCCTTGCAGTTTGCGAAATTCTCGATCGAGCGCGCAGCGGATGCCGTGTACTGGGTCGATCCGCGGGCCAGGATTCTTGGCGTCAACGAGGCGGCGAGCCGCATGCTGGGCTATTC
>JAOUGT010000054.1 GCA_029865485.1 Nitrospira sp. | reverse complement strand
GGGGCCTCAACACAACATACGCCCTGCAACCTATCTACCCTGAAGAGCACTGTCCCCAGTCCACATCGCTGTGGCAACTCAATTCATACCGTCTCCTTTGTTGGTTGACCGGATCGTTCCGGCCAAGACGGATGAAGGGGTAAGGCTCCCGTGGAGACCTCACTCTCCCTCACAAGTTATTATTCGTTCACTGCATACTCCTGCTCAACGTCCCCGCATCGGCTTTGTCCCTCCTTTCGTTCCCTGCCGATTAACGTATTTTAACCTAAGCAAATACTTTACCGCGTGCTGCACATCACGCTTGAGTCAGCCGAATAGCTCAATCACCTCGTCCACCGCATCAAACCAAATTCAATGGTACGAAAGGGTCTCGCCTGGTCTGGCCCTGCCCGGTCAACTGTATCTAAAAGTGGGTGTATCGAATCAGATTCAGTGAATCCATTCCGATTCACCGCCGCACCATCCCACGGGTGGTGAGTCTCAAATAGAGCGTAGGCTACCGCTGTACTACAGTGGCGCCAGATTGCTCTCACGACCATGTGGAGACTATTTCAGATACTGCGTACAGGATGTCGCTCGTTTGGTTGCACCGCCATGGATTATTCTCTGGTCGCCCCTGCTGCTAGGCCGTCAGGCGACTACTGAAGAAGCCTCTACGTTCCCAAAGCTACGAGTCCAACGTGGCCGCACCGACCAGCAGAATTGCGGCCGACAACAAGAACCCCCATCAGGTACTGCTCGCCAACTCTCCACCGGTATTCGGTAGCTGTCTCAGCGCTGTACAGCTCTCCTACCATTACCCCTGACGGCCTGGCAGTCGATTCCACCCCTCACCCCTACGAAATTGCTTCTGACAAGTCTCACCACCGCACTGTGATCGGACAGCGCCGTGGGTCAGTACGTCTCGGCTGTATACCAGACGGCTGGGGGACAACGAGGGGACACAATCACCCCGCTACATCGACCGCTGCGCCTGCCATCCCCCGGTTGTCTGCCACGGAAGAGAGATCAGCCAACCGACGCACACTCAGCGGATCTCCGTTGATCCACAGGCTGGAACCCATGGGCCTGAAACCCATGGGCAATGTACTGAAACCATGTCGTCGGGAAACACCTTTGATGTCGTGCCGACGGTCATGTTCCAGGAATCACCGCGTTCAGGCTCTGAGGCATCCGCGCCATCAGCTCCGATACTCGCGACTTCCGACCATGACGGCTCCCCAGGCTGCGACGATTCACGAGACAGGCTAGTCTCCTCCTGCATGAAGTGCAGAAGGTCTGCGAGTTCTCGATCCACATACGATCCGTCCGAGAGCACGACAGATTCTGTGATTGGATTCATCGAGGCCAGTCCTAGCCAGGACAGCATCACCACCGGGAAAAGCCTCTTCACGATTGCCACAGGTCCACGCGCGCTCCCGGTTCGCATATCCGCACCCGTTAGCTTCTATTGGTCAGTGCGCAGTGAATCATGGCGCGGGGGACACAGAGGGGGACAAATTCAAAAAAGGCAGGTTACGTATGATGAAATAATGGGTTTGGGTAGGACCAGAGAAAACGAGAACCGGAGCGGCGCTATTGAGACCGAATAGTGTTCACCAAGGCTAGCAGATCTGGTGAAGGAAGACGACCGGACGAGCGGGCAAGGGCGGACCGGCATCGATCAAATTGGGCGGCGGCTTCGGCCTGGCGGCCCTGCGCTAATAGGAGAGGAATGAGTCGTTGATAGAAGGGCTCGGCCACGGGATCAACCTCGATAGCTTGTTCGAGTAACTGAATCCCCTTCTCCACGTTTCCCGCAACGTCAGTTTCGTCATAGTGCCAATTGATCAGACGAATGAACCTGGTTCGCTCTTGATCTCGCCGTGATTCAGCCCAAGCAGGAATCTCCTCAGGCCCTAAAAATGGCCCCCTGTAGAGTACCATCGCCCGAATATCTTGTTGTCTTGCGTGCTGGTCGAATGCCCACACATCGACCCAGCAGAGGTCTCGATTTAATGAGATCTTCCCCTCCTGCCACTGGATCACATCGTCGACCCCAACCAACTTGCGAAGACGGGCGATGGATTTCTTGAAGTTCTCTTGGGCCGTATCCCCATTGGCCTCCGGCCAGAGCGCATCGATCAGCCGCGAGACCGGCACCTCCTGTCCGCCGAATGTGATGATGGCGGCCAAAAGTTCCAAGAGGCGATGGGGTGCCTTGCGCTGCTTCTCCAGCGGCTTGCCGTCCACCTCCACCATCAACTTCCCGAAGGTCCGTATCTTGACCCGCCAGGGCCAGGCCTCGATCGCCTGCGCTTCCGGCGGAGCGGCGAACCGATGTCTCCGAATCATACGTTGGACAAACGACACATGGATCCCGGCATGCAACGCCTTGGCGCACAGATGGGCCGTGACCTGACGTTCCATCCCAGGGTATTGCATCTGCCCTCTGGCTTCCCCAATGGCCAACGCCTGCGTCAACTCGTCCAGACCTGCTGTGTCGTCGCCGCGGTCGAATGCAAGTTGTGCCGCAATCATCCTTGCGCCAAACCGTAAGTGATCACTCTGCATCCGGTCGGCTGTCTGGAGGGCTCGCGCCACCCATTGGGCTGCCTCAGTCGATCGCCCCAGTGCGCGCCACACATGTGCGGCAACAACATCGGTCAAGCCTTCACCAAACAGGAATCCACCCTCCGCAGCCAAGATCTTCCTCCCCTGTTCCACATGGATCCTCGCGGCTTCGGCATCGCCACGGAGGAGTTCATACCAGCTCAGCACGTGCAGGAAATGTGCTCGATGAATCCCGCCAATCTGCTGCGTGGCACGATCATTTTCCTTCAATAAGACCTCGGCCTCATCAAGCTTCCCGGCGAGCAATTCACCGACCGTGCCCTGGCTGAGGACGATGCCGTCAAGTAGATGGAGCCCCGTCTCTTGAATGAGGTCCCTGGATTTCCTGGTATGCAGGCGACACTGCTCAAACTCACAGCGGAACCAGGCTATGGTCGCATTGAGGTTATGAAACAATATGGCCGTGATCGGGTTCCAGTGAAACTTCCGAGCGAACCGCGAGAACTGCGCGAGCCCTGCTTCCGCCGCTACCACCTCTCCATTCCAGAGGTAGTAGATGTTCAGCATATCACGGGATCCGGCTTGTATCGCAGGCGGCAAATACCCAGCTAAGCGAATGGCTTTGTCTAACCAGACTCTTGCATCGCTCCTGTACGGTTGTCTATGCATGATGGCACTCGCCATACAATCCGCCACATGCGCTTCGACTTCCACGCATGGAAACGGTCCCCCTTCAGGCTGCAGCATGGGAAAGAGTTCCAGCCATTCATCCAGTCGTCTCATGTCGGCCCATCGGAGCAGAATGGCTCGCACGGCTCCACACCACGCCATCAAACTCCCGACCTGATCCTCTTGCGATCGAAACTGGAGAAAGACCTGCCGATACAGTCCATAGGCTTCGTCCGGCGTAAATGCCACCTTGACCATTGCCAGCCAGAAATTCATCCAGGGATTTTCGTTGCGCACCGATTCAGGCAGGCTGCATATCCACGCCTCCAACGTTTGACTACGCCCTGACTCGATCAGACCGTTCGCCTGCGCAAGGATGGTGGGCACCAACCCGTTCCAATCTTCCGCTGCTTGGAGCAACAGCACCCCGTCTTCGATGCGCCCCGCGCTCACAAGCAATTCCGCGGCTCTTCGTTGGAGCGCTCGGAACTCGCCGGAGCCCAAGACCTGTTGTGCTCGATGCAGGAGAAACTCCCGAAAGAGTGGATGGTATCGATACGAAATGCATGTCCCCTCGCGACGCTCGGTGAAATAGCGCCCGGCATGCAGTTCCCTGAGAACCGTACCGGCGTAAGAAAGACCCGAGAGCTGTTCCGCTAGCGGCACGTCGATGTCGGACAGGACGGACGTTTTGAGCAGCAACTCCTGGGTATCCGGCCTGAGCCGTTCCATGACCTCACTCGCCAGGTAGTGAAAGATGTGCTCGGGAACGTGCCCCATGCTGTCCAGAGCCGTAACATACCGGCTCTTCACATGCTCCAGCGTGAGCATCACACCGGCAGCCCAGCCTCCCACTCGATCGTAGACTGCATCGACAAACCTCTGCGTCTCTCGGTCGACCTTTCCCCGTAGATGCAAGTGGACCAATGCCTTGGTCTCGGATTTGAGGAGATATAGCGGTTCCGCATCGATCTGAACCATCGTCTGATTGGACTGCAGGGACGCCATCATCGGCGGCGGGTCCTGGCGACTCATCACGATCACGGACACCTGAGTCGGCAGTTCTTGGAATGCGTGAGGAAGTAATTGATGCAACACCGACTGCGCCGGCACCTCGTGATAATTATCGAACACCAGGACGCAGCGCCGTGGCAGGCGCGCGCAGAATTGCTGAAAAAACCGCCGCGCGAAGTTCGGCAACCCCAGCGCATATTCCGGGGTCAGGACCGGCAGTGGGGTTCGACCTCGTGGCGCCAGCGACTTGGCACTGAGACTGAGAAAGTGGAAGAACGAGGACGGGTCGGCGTCGGATTCATCCAGCCGATACCACAAGACTGGTAGGCGTCGCGTCTTCAGATAGCTGGCGACCAGTGTGGTCTTTCCCAAACCGGCAGGCGCCGCAATCCACGTGACCGGACGTCGCCTCGCACGATCGAGGAGCTGAAACAACCGCGGACGGTTGAGCACCACCGGCAATGTCGGCGGCGTCAACTTGGCGAGGGCAACAGACTTGCGCGGTCGTCTTCGACGCTCCAGGATCTGACTCCTTTTACAATTCCTCAGTGAAATATCACACGGGATATTTGACAAAAACAAGCCTGTTTGGGATTGATTTCCGTAAGACAGCTCTGGTACATCCCCCCCGATGCTGAACCGTCAGCGCCTTCTGTTCATTGCTGTTGCGTGCATTTCTATTTTCTTCAGCCGCTCTACCCCAACCTGCGCCGATGGATTCCGTAATCCTTTTCACGATGCCGCCGCGATCGCGCAAGGAAACGCCTTCGTGGCACAGGCCGATAACGCCTCGGCGGTCTTTTATAACCCAGCGGCGACAGCGCAATTACGTGGCATCCAGCACGCCGGCGGTCTGCAATTCGTCAGCATCAATACAAAGTTCACCGGGTCAGCCGGACCATCGGTCTCCAACAGTAGCCCGACTATCGGCTTGCCGCCACCGGGACAGTTTTTCATCACGGCAAATCTGAAGAAATTAGGCCTTTCGGCTTTGGGGAATTGGAGCATCGGTCTAGGCGTGCTCAATCTCTACGGCTTCGCCGCGAAATTTCCCCTCGACGGCCCCTTTGCCTCGGCTGTGACGTTCGCCCAACTTCCCTTGATCGCCATCAAGCCAACGGTGGCCTACAAAGTCACAGAGTCGTTGTCCATTGGACTCGGAACTGACATCTTCACCTTTACCGGTTTGCTCGGGGAAGGTCATGCCGAACGGCGGTTTCAGGCGGCACCAGGATCGGGGTTCCCACCGGGAACCGAACTGGAACTGAACGGCAGCGGCACCACTGCGGGACTCAACGCCAGTTTTCTCTACAGCCCATGGCGAACCGACGAGGGTAAACCCCGCTTCTCCTTCGCCGGTATCTGGCGGAGTCAAGCAGTGCTGCCGTTGAATGGCGCCCTTTTGGCCAATGGTTCATTGGTGGCCCAAGCCTCGACGTCCATGCGGTTACCGGAGGTCTGGACAGGGGGAATTGCCTTTTGGCCTATACGTAATCGAGAGCGAGAATGGAAAGTCGAAGTGGATGTAGACTATGTGAGGTGGCAAGCAATTCGAGATGCCACGGTGCTACTCTCGAACGGCGGCCGATTACCCAACCCGCAACAATGGAAGAATACATTCACCGTCAATGTCGGCACGGAATACAAATGGGTGGGGCTGACGGATAACCACGCCTGGGATGTGGCGTTCCGCACAGGCTACATTCGTTCGCACAGTCCCGTCACCGATCTCAACTTCGATCCCGCATTCGCCGACAGCGACGTGCATGTTGCAACGGTCGGAATGGGCGTACTTTGCCACGCCGGAGGAACATTCCTTGGCGTGATTAGGTGCGCCGATGATGAACAGAGCTTCTTGGCCAAATCTTCGATCGGCTTCGATGTGTTCTACCAAGCGTTCGTGTTCGATACCCGCACAGTCACCGGCAGCCCCAACCCCACCGTCAACGGCACGTACCGCACAACCAACCACGCCGGAGGGGTAACCTTTCGGATAAACTTTTAGAAAAAGAAACGGCCCGCCTGGGAAGGCGGGCCGTTGTTCGAATTACACTCTCAGCCTAACTTACGCCACCTTCACTTCGATGGCTTTGGGTTTCGCCTTTTCCGATTTCGGCAGATGGAGATTCAGCACCCCATCCTTGAACTCGGCCTTCACCTTCTCCTCATCGATCACATCAGGCAGCGAGAAGGTCCGGACGAAGCTGCCGTACGAGCGTTCAATTCGATGATACTTTTTCCCCTTCTCCTCCTTCTCATGCTTCCGCTCACCTTGAATCGTGAGCACGCCGTCTTCCAGCGTCACCTTCACGTCCTCTTTCTTCACATCCGGAATCTCAGCCTTAATCTGATACTCCCCTTCGGTCTCACTAATATCCACCGACGGTGTCCAATCCGCCACGATCATCGTTTCCTTGCCGTTAGTCCGTGGCGAAGCTGGGCGAGCAAACATGCGATTCAACCGATCTGACACTTCTTCCAATTCTCGAAACGGATCCCATCGTACGAGCGTCATAGCACCCTCCTTTATGTAGAGCTGCTGGTTGTTTGCGCTGGCGCTGCGCCCCTTCATCTGCTTGTTCAATAGATAAATCGCTCCACCGGGAAGTCAAGAGCCTGGAGGGCCTTGAGAATACATGGATTACCGCTGGCTCAGCGGGATATAGGGCCGGTTATGCTCGCCGGCGTAGATTTGGTCTGGCCGGAACAGTTTATTTTCACGCAGTTGTTCCAACCAATGGGCCACCCAGCCAGACACCCGCGCCATGGCGAAGAGCGGGGTGAAGAGATCGACATCGATCCCCATCTTGTCGTAGATGATGCCGGAGTAGAAATCGACGTTCGGATAGATGCCCTTACTGTTCAATGATTCCCCTGCCGCTCTCTCCACCTCAAGCGCCACTTCGTACAAGGGGGAACTGCCACATTCTTGAAACAACCGTCGACAGAGTTCTTGGAGGACCGTGGCCCGAGGATCTTTGACCTTATAGACGCGATGGCCGAATCCCATCAGCTTTTTCTTGTTCTGCAACGCTCGCTCAACATAGGACCGTGCTTTGTCGGCAGAGCCGATCTCCCTCAGCATCACCACCACCTCTTCGTTGGCGCCTCCATGCAGAGGGCCTTTCAGCGCGCCGATCGAGGACGCCACGACGGTATAGGGATCGGCAAGCGTGGAGGCTGTGACCAGTCCCGTAAACGTGGAGGCATTCATGGTGTGTTCCGCATGGAGGATCAGGCAGTCATCGAAGACTTCCGCCCACAAGGGTGGCGTGACCGAGTCAGTCAACATGTACAAAAAGTTTTCGCTGAACCCGAGGTCATCGCGGGGCGGAATCGGATCGTCCCCATGGCGCAGTCGCGCCCAGGCCGCCACGATCGTCGGCACCTTCGCAACCAACCGGACGGCGCTCCAATAGTTATTCTCGACATCCTTGACGTTGCGGCCCGGATAAAACATTCCGAGTGCCGCCACCGCTGCCTGCAGCGCGTCCATGGGATGCCCCGATTCCGGTAGGCACTTCAAGAGATCGATGATGCGAAACTTGATGCGCCGATGATGGGTAACATCCGTCGTCCACTGTTGCAATTCGCTCTTCGAGGGCAGATGACCGAAAAGCAGGAGATAGGCCGTTTCCAGGTACGATGAATCGGCGCAGAGTGTTTCTACACGAATCCCACGATATTCGAGAATCCCACGCTGACCGTCCACATCGCTGATCGATGAGGTGGCTGCCGGCACTCCGGCAAGACCTGGCATGAAATCATGTGGCATAGCGCCTCCCTCAGACGTAACACCCAACCGTGAACATCAATCGTCCCTTCAACATCATCATACCCCAATCGCAGGCATGCGTCATTCTTGCAATGCACAATTCTGCTTGGCATACTTCATTCGTTGAGCCACAGTGACCGATGTCGGAAGCGGGCGAGTTGCGGGAAGGGACTGCGGAGGGAGATGACACGAATCGCCATCCTCATTGGTCAGCTTGTGCTCCTCATCGCGGGCGAGGTGCGCGCATCATCTGCTTTGGCAGCAGAAGACGTCATCGCCTTTGCCGTCGTCAGTGAGGTTCCCAAAGACAGGACACGGGTTTCAGCCAAACTGGCTGTGGAGGGATCGGTCACCGACATGAAGCTGCTGGCCTCCGATCACATCCTGTCCAATTTAGCCTGGAAACAACTGGAACTCTGTCATGCACTCAAACTGGAAGGAGACAAGACCTCCGAGGGATTTCGCGTCCATACGGTGCGCGCCATCGATAGTGCAATGTTACCGATGGTGCTACAGGGATTCGCAGGAGACTGCCTATTGAAAAGGGCCTTGGAAGTAGCTCCCTTTGTCGATTAACATCTCTCAGGATGCTGAAAAAGACTTCCATCTTCGTTCTCGCATCGCTTTCACACGCCTGAAGCCCATCTCGATGGGCGGCAACTGCGTGAGAAATACGGGAGACGGGCAACGCCGTACGCAAGGGACGCTGGATATTACGCCGGATCAGACCGCACAATCGGGGCACTGCGTCGGTTCCGGATCGGACTCGCATTCTTCACGCGTCAGAGGAAAGAGCATGTCACAGCAGGAGCAAGGACGAATCTCAAAGTACGGAACGCCCTGGTCATCGATTTCGGTCGGAAGGAGAAGCTCTCTCGGGTCATATCCCACAAGCGCCTCATCGCTGAACTTCACGACCGCGAGCCGGTCGTTGAAGGCTTCAAAGATGGCTTCCTGACCTTTGCGCTTCAGCACATGTCCCTGGACAAACACCGGCTGTCCCTTGCGCTTGATACGAAGGTCTTTGAGCGTTCGCTGAGAGGGCCTGGCACAGGAAAATTGACCGGCGGAACTGGTTCCAACCCAGGGCATCGATTCACCTGCTTGATGTGATATATCTCAGCTGGGATCTACCACGGACTGAAAAACATCGTCAAGGTTGGCACTTTTTACCAAGGAGTCATTATGGCAGACATCACGATCTATCACAAACCGACATGCACCACATGCCGACAGGCCGTTCAACGACTGAAAGACAGCGGCAAACCCTTCACGGCCATCAATTACTACGAACAGTCGTTCACCAAATCTCAACTCAAGACACTGCTCAAGAAAGCCGGACTCTCCCCTCGGGATGTGCTGCGGACCAAGGAAGAAATCTATCAGGAGCTGGGGCTCGGGAAAAAGCAGCTGTCCGACGATGAATTACTCGATCTGATGGTCCAATACCCGGATCTGATTCAACGGCCGATCGTCGAAAAAGGGGATCGCGCGATTCTGGCCAGACCGGCAGAATCCATCGAGAAACTCTTGTAGGACGTCGAACAAATCTTCCTCACTCAGCGATCGGTGGTCGGCTCGGAGGGCGACCACCGAATCGTGCGTGTGGCGGGGTCGACGGTAAAGGCCAGCTTCCCATCCAGCGCCCCAAGTAAGAGATCCCCGACCAAGATTCGCCGCCATCCCTTGAGGAGCGGGAGATCCAACGTCGATCGGTTGACCTTGGCATCGACCAGCTCCTGAAGATCGGACGTCGTCGCCAATAAAGTCGAGGCAATCTCCTCTTGCGACGCGCGGGCTTTCACGATCGCCTGCAACAACTCCACCAAGCCGTTGAATTCCGGCTCAGGTTTGCGCTCTTTGGTGAGGACCGGCCAGGCTGACGGCGGAAGCGCCAGCGCTGCCTGGATTGTCGCCAGAATCGACTCTCCATTACGGTCAATCTCTGAACCGTGAAGCCCTCTGACCTTGCGTAATTCATCCTGGTGCCGCGGCGGATGCCGCGCCAATTGGAGGAGGACCTCATCGCGGACGACTCGGCTGCGAGGCACATTCCGCCGTTTCGCTTCCCCCTCTCGCCAAGCCGCGAGCTCACGCAGGACGGCCGCCGATTTCGGCTTCAGTTGATCCCATCCTCGTATACGCTGATAGCGTTCCTGCGGCTCGCGCCGAGCTTCGCCGACCGCCCCTTCGAGACGCGCGAACTCTTCATGCACCCAGGGCAACCGACCAAGCTTGGACAACTTGGTCTCCAGATGATCATGGATCGCCAACAGAAACGTCACGTCCTCCAAGGCATAGGCCAGCTGATCATGGGACAGCGGACGAGCGCTCCAATTGGTAAAGGTATGAGCCTTGTCCAATCGTCTTCCATGCACGCGCTGAACGAGGTTGGCATACGCAACCTGCGAGCCAAAGCCCACCATGGCTGCGGCGATCTGTGTATCGAAGAACGGTTTCGGTATTTGCCCGGCATGAACCGCAAAGAGATCCAGGTCTTGCCGCCCGGCATGGACGACCTTCTGAATCCGCTCATTGCAGACGACTTCCCAGAATGCATCGAGGCCGCCCTCCGACAACACCGCCGGAAAATCGATAATGGCCGCCGTATGCTCGGTCGCAACTTGAATGAGCTCAAGCTTCGGAACGAAACTATCTTCTCCGACGAATTCGGTATCCAAGGCCAGACGAGGGCTGTCACGGAGCTGCTGGCACAACTCGCCAAGCGCATCGGCACGTGTAATGTACTGTGGTGAAGTCAACATCATCTCCGATATAGATTATTCAGAGGGGCTGTACGGGCGATCCGGTGGTCGCAGCGGTTCCGTATTGCTCAGGCTCAGGTATTCTTTGAGGAATTGGTAGGCTTCCAGCATACGGCGCAGCTCTGGTTCAGAACTGCGATCCCCGTTGTTGGCGTCCGGATGGAGCTGCTTGGCCTTCGTCCTGAAGGATGCTGTCACATCCGCCAGCGAGCTCCCGAATTCGACTCCCATGATCGCATAGGCATCCACCGCATTATTCACCCCAGTCGGATTCTCCGACAGAGATCCCCCTCCGCTGGCCGCTTTCAACATATCGGCCAGACTGACCCGTCTGCGACGCCGGCGTGGGCGCTCCCTGATTTCACTGTCGAATTCATCCCAGCGATCTTCGACGAATTCCAACCGGGACTCCAAACGCATGGCGCCGCTCAAATCCCGAATCACCTCGAGTTCTTCTTCGATTTCGACCAGCGACTTGATGATTTCCTCCAGGCCATGTTCGACCTGAAAAAACCCATCGACCCGTTCTTCCATCATTGTCTCGACGGCACATTCCAGGCTGTCTTCCGTTTTCGAACGCAACGAACCGATCCGTTTTTGCATGCCCGTTCGGAATTTCAAAAACTTGGCGGTTGAAAACGGCATTACGCTCCTCTGATGTCCAGGGGGCGCATTCTACCACAGGGGCTGTGTCGGTCTGAAGGCACTAAAAAGCGTGCAAAACCAGTTGGATCGAGAGAAAAGAATTACTCAGGCAGGGATGGATCGTCCACCTTCGCCCGCCTTCTGGCTACGCCGCTCGCGCGAGCGGCGGCCGCCACGGCCCGCGCCACCCTAGGGACGACTTCCTTATCGAAGACACTGGGAATGATGTAGTCCTCACTTAATGTCTGCTCCGGGATCACCTGGGCGATGGCCTGCGCCGCCGCCAACTTCATGGCCTCGTTGATCTCACTGGCCTGGGCGTCAAGCGCCCCCCGAAAGATTCCGGGAAATGCCAGGGCATTGTTGATCTGATTGGGATAATCCGATCGCCCCGTGGCGAAGATCGTGCTATGGGCACTGCCGATTTCCGGAGGAACTTCCGGATCTGGGTTCGCCAACGCAAAGACGATCCGATCGGACGCCATCAGATCGAGATCGTCCCCCGTCACCACATTACCGACGGACAGACCGATAAAGACGTCGGCGTTCTTCAACGCATCACGCAACGTACCTTTGGGATTATCCCTGGTTAAACAAGCGCGGAGGTCGGTTCGGCAGGCCCGAAGCTGCTCGGCTTCTCCGGAGAGAATGATGCCCTCCTTGTCACAGCCCAGCACATGCGTAGCACCGGCCGCCAGCAATATGCGGCAACAGGCCGTTCCGGCGGCACCAAGCCCATTGACGACGATCCGAACCTGGTCCAGCTGCTTTCCTGTGACCCGGAGGGCGTTCATCAACGCAGCCAGCAAGACCACCGCCGTGCCATGCTGATCATCATGCATCACGGGGATATCGAGGGTTTGCTTCAGCTTCTGTTCAATCTCGAAGCAACGTGGTGCACTGATGTCTTCCAAATTAATCCCCCCAAACCCTGGGGCGATGCCTTGGACGATTCGGACGATGTCATCCGGATCTTGCGTGCTCACACAAATGGGCCAGGCATCAATCCCCGCCAGCTCTTTGAAGAGCATCACCTTGCCTTCCATGACCGGAAGCGCTGCCTCCGGACCAAGATTTCCCAACCCCAGCACCGCAGACCCATCCGAGACGACCGCGACACTATTGCTCTTGCTCGTAAAGGTATAGACCTTGGACTTGTCTTTCGCGATGGCCTGGGATACCCGTCCGACTCCAGGCGTATAGACCATTGAGAGCACATTTCTGGTACTGATCGGAACTTTACTCTCCACCCGAATCTTACCGCCAAGATGAAGGAGAAAAATGCGGTCGGACGCCGACAGCACGGTGACATCGGGTAACGCATTCAGCCGTGCCAAAACTTTCTCACCATGTTCCTCATTCTGGACGTCGAAGGTGATGTCGCGCACCATACGTGTTTTGGTCGCCGAGACCAGGTCGACCGCCCCGAGATTCGCCTGTTCCTCTGCCAACAGCGCCGCCACCTGCGCAAAGATGCCGGGCTTATTGGCCAATTCCAGTCGAACCGTCAATCGATAATTGGAGTAGGGGCCAATCTCACTCATAGACACTGTGGTTTTCTCCTTGTTCAAATGAAGCCTATCACAAACACGTCGTTCGTGAAGCCTGTCTCGTCATCCGACACAACGGTTTCAGGTGGCTGGTTTCAAGTTTCACGTTGCACGGGAAGATACTGCTCAGACTTGAAACCAGAAACCCGAAACTTGAAACTGAGTGACGAAATACGCTTCACGCCTGACGAGAGACCTTTCGCCTGCGTCTCATCTCCGTTGACGCTCTTCTCATCACGATGCTAGGTTGAGCCTATGTCATCATCGTCCACAACCGGCAAACCGAATCGGCTCATCCACGAAACAAGCCCGTATCTGCTGCAGCATGCCTACAACCCCGTCGACTGGTATCCCTGGGGACCGGAAGCGCTGCAGATCGCGAAAGAACAGAAGCGTCCCATCCTCCTCTCCATCGGATATTCCGCCTGCCACTGGTGCCATGTCATGGAGCGGGAATCATTTGAGAATGAGGCGATTGCGGAACTCATGAATCGGTGGTTTGTCTGCATCAAGGTTGACCGGGAGGAGCGCCCCGATCTGGATGAGATCTATATGGCCGCCACGGTCGCCATGAATCATGGCCAAGGCGGTTGGCCCATGACCGTCTTCCTCACCCCTGAGCAGCAACCCTTTTTTGCCGGCACGTACTTTCCCCCTGAAGACCGTTGGGGACGACCCGGTTTTGGCTCCGTCTTGAAGAAAATCGCCGACTATTGGGAGACACGCCCTTTAGAGGTCCTGGAGCAGGCCAAACAACTGACCGCCCAGCTGCAAGGTTCGCGACAACGTATCTCGCCCGTCTCAATCAGTGAATCAGTCCTGGAAGAGGCGGTCGTGCAGTTCAGAGATGATTTCGACGAAACCTACGGTGGGTTCGGAACAGCACCCAAGTTTCCCCCCGCCATGGGGTTGTCATTGCTCCTTCGCAGCCATCGACGCTCTCAGCAGCCACAGACCCTCGCCATGGTGACCAAGACACTGGATATGATGGCCGCCGGTGGGATCTACGACCATATCGGTGGTGGTTTCGCACGCTACTCGACGGACGCCCGATGGCTGATCCCTCATTTTGAAAAAATGCTGTATGACAATGCGCTTCTGGCTCGCGTCTACGTTGAGGCCTATCAGGTCACCAAGGCCCCGCTCTATCGTCAAGTCGCAACCGATGTGCTCGACTATATCTGCCGCGAGATGACTGGGCCTGAAGGCGGATTCTACTCCTCAACCGATGCCGACTCAGAAGGCGTGGAAGGGAAGTTCTTCGTCTGGACTCCAGCCCAAGTCCGGGAGGTACTCAAGAACGACGAGGACGCGAGGCGATTCTGTGCCCTGTACGACATCACGGAATCAGGTAATTGGGAACACACGAGCATCCCCAACCGCCTCCGCCCTATTGAGGATGTGGCAAAAGACCTCCAGCTCACACCAGACGAAATACTAGAGAGCGCCACCCGAGCAAAACCCCTGCTGTATGAAGCCAGGCGACAGCGCGTTCCTCCCGGACTTGATGACAAGATCATCACCTCATGGAACGGCATGATGCTCTCAGCCATGGCCGAAGCCGCACGAGTCTTCGACAACGCCCCATACCTCCAACAAGCCACGCGGACTGCCGATTACTTGCTGCGATACCATGCCAAACCCGATGGACGCCTATTCCGCACCTCGCGAGCCGGTCGGGCACATCTCGACGCCTATCTGGAAGACTATGCCTACTTGGCCGAAGGTCTTGTGGATCTCTATGAAGCCGGTGCCGCTGAATCCTATCTCCATGCTGCAGCCCGATTGACCGACCACTTGGTGACAGACTTTCAGGACGAAGAACAGGGCGGATTCTTCACGACTGCCAAACAGCATGAAGCACTCATTCTACGCCACCGCGAGGGCACAGATGGTGCGACTCCGAGCGCCAATGCGGTGGCGGCCTCCGCCCTTGCTCGACTGTCGTTTCATTCTGGTCGAGACGACTGGCGCCGTGCCGCGACCGCCGCTGTACGTGCCTACGGTCGGCAGATGACTCGTTATCCCCGCGCCTTTGCCAAGAGTCTTACCGTCGTGGACTTTTTGACTGAGGGTCCTGTGGAACTGGCGCTCGTCGGCGATGCCACGCACAAAGCGTTCGATTCGCTCCGGCAAGCTGTAGCCCCATGCTATCTGCCCAACCGCATCATCGCAACTGGCTCACCGTCGACACCGTCGTCGCTGCCGCTCTTGAAGGACAGGCCGGCTGTTTCCGGTTTGCCCACCCTCTACATTTGCCGGAATTACACCTGCCGACAGCCGATCACGGATCCTCATCTCGTGGCAGAGGCCTTACAAACCGATCAATCCAGCTCCTTGACTCTACAGAATGAGCCGAGGCTGCTGAAGGGCACCCTGCTCTCAGGACTGGCGACCGCACAGGGGACGGCAACCTACGCCTCCCGCATGCTGTCCCGAAGCGGACAGGCCGATCTGGCACAAGGGTTCACTCCGCTCGGCGCAACAGGATTGACCACCACTCGGATAGGATTCGGAACCTACCGAGTTGACACACAGCACGTCGAACACCGGGAGGCACTCAAACAGGCGCTGAGAACATCCTGCAATCTCATTGACACCTCGACGAACTATACGGATGGGGACAGTGAGCGGTTGGTGGGATCCGTGCTGGCTGAGCTTGTGGCGTCCGGTGAGGTTCAGCGCAATGAAATCATTGTGGTGTCAAAAATCGGGTACGTCCAAGGGCAGAATCTGAAGATTGCCGAAGCGAAAGAACAGACCGGGCACCCCTACCCTGAGATGGTGAAATACGGGGACGGCATCTGGCACTGCATGCATCCGGAATTCTTGGCGGACCAACTGGCGTTGTCCTTGGACCGTCTGGCTCTCACAACCCTCGACGTCTGCCTGCTCCATAACCCGGAATATTTTCTCTTGGAGGCTCGGCATCGTGGGGACGCAGATCTGGAGAAGCTGCGGACCGATTTCTACGATCGCTTGCAGCGAGCCTTTGCCTATTTTGAAACACAAGTCGCGGCTGGACGCCTTCAATATTATGGTGTATCCTCCAACACCGTAGCATCTCCCGCTGATGACCCAGAAGGGACATTCCTCTCGCGTATGGTGCAAGCAGCTGAAACAGCGGCACGCTCCGTTGGAGCCTCTACGCATCACTTTCAGGTTCTGCAATGCCCGATGAATCTCTTCGAGTCCGGGCCTGCCACGATCACCAATACCGGCCCCTCATGCACACAGACGGTTCTTGATTATGCCAGCCGGCACAACATCGCTGTGCTGGTCAATCGACCACTGAACGCCATGGTGGCACGAAACAAGATGATCCGGCTCGCGAACCTCCCCATCGAGGACCCATCGATCGACCTGGATCACCAATTGAGCATGATCGACACCCTTGAGCAGGAATACCGGACCTCACTTGCACCGAGCATCCAATCGACCGGAACCGAAACGGCGCCGAGTGAGTACTTCAATTGGGCTGGAGAACTGCGCCGTATCCTTCCACAGATTCAAGGGCTCGAACATTGGGAACAGATCGAGCATCACATGATTGCTCCGCAAGTGAATCAGGTCCTCCAGCTGCTGTCACGCCAACTCTCCGGAACGACGGCTGAACAGTGGGAGGATTGGCGGCAACGGTACATTCCAGAGCTGTTGACTCTTCTGCGCGGCTGTAGAAGGGAAGCGACAGTGCGGAGTCGAGCCCAGACTACACGAATCGCAGGCACGATCAGTCCTCTGTTGCCGGACGCACACCGTGACGCCTCGCTCTCCCAACAGATGTGCTGGATACTCAGCAGCACACCCGGAATTACCTGCGTGCTAAACGGCATGCGAACCCCATCGTATGTTGAGGATTCATTGGCAGTCTTGAACTGGACACCGATCAGCGAGACACAGCCCATCTATGAAGAAGCCCGGTCGCTCCTTCAGTGACGGTCGGCGTGCCCTTCGCTCAGAGGCAGACCTATGACACCGGTACGCAGCGCGACGCTCTTCGGCCTCATCGTCGTTCCCGTTCTTCTGA
>JAOUGT010000053.1 GCA_029865485.1 Nitrospira sp. | reverse complement strand
AATGATTTCATGCCGATGATCTCGCCGGTCAGGCCTGCATAACTGGCCCACCCAAACGTAGACGCCTGCTCCACGCAGACCCTGGCCGTGACGTTCGGCGGAATGACGCTGTCGCGGTAGGCCTGCGATTGATGTTCGAAGAGCTCCCAGGACGGCATGCTGACCACACGGGCCTTGATCCCTTCGGTCTTCAACTGCTCGGCTGCCTCGAGACAGAGCGAGACTTCGCTGCCGCTGGCGAGGAGCAGCACGTCCGGTTTCCCCCCAGGCACGTCGGCCAACACGTAGGCGCCTTGTGCCAGGCCAGATGCGGCGGCATATCGGGATCGGTCGATGGTCGGGAGGGCTTGCCTGGTCAGAATCAAGGCCACTGGTTCATGTTTCAATTGCATGATGACGCGCCAGGCTTCCGCGACCTCGTTTGCATCAGCCGGACGCAGGACGATGAGATTCGGAATGGCTCGCAACGAGGCGAGCTGCTCGATCGGCTGGTGGGTAGGGCCGTCCTCACCGACTCCGATCGAATCATGCGTGAAAATATGGATGACGGGGACTTCCATCAACGCACTCAAGCGGATGGCGCCTCGACTGTAATCGCTGAAAATCAGGAAGCCTGAGCCATAGGGGCGGACTTTGGAGAGGGAGAGCCCATTGAGCACGGACCCCATGGCATGTTCCCGGACGCCGAAATGTAGATTGCGGCCGCCGCGATCTTTTGCAGTGAAATCGCCGGCTCCCTCGAAGGTCAGGCGAGTCTTGGTTGAAGGAGCCAGATCCGCCGATCCTCCTAAGAGCCAGGGGACGTTCTTGGCCAGGGCGTTGAGCACTTTGGCCGAGGCATCGCGTCCGGCCACGCCTTTGGCGTCGGCAGGGAAGACGGGCAGATCCTTGTCCCACCCCTCAGGGAGTTGACGCTGTTGCATATTCGAAAGGTGATCGGCGAGCTGGGGAAATTGCTTTTTGTATTCCTCAAACTTCGCCATCCAGGCCGCGCGCGCGGCTTGGCCCCGCTGTCCCATACCCTGCTGGAAATGTTCGCGGACGCCATCCGGCACCAGGAACTTTTCCTGTTCCGGCCAGCCGTAGTTCCGCTTGGTCAGCTTGATTTCTTCTTCGCCCAGCGGCTCGCCGTGCGCGGCGTGGGTATCCTGTTTGTTGGGAGAGCCGTAGGCGATATGGCTGTCCACGATGATCAAGGTCGGACGATCCGTTTCTTTGTTGAACGTGGTAAAGGCGCGTTCGAGCATGTCGAGGTCGTTAGCATCGCCGACTCGCGTCACATTCCAGCCATAGCCGATGAATCTGGTGGCCACGTCTTCGCTGAAGGCCCATTCGGTGTGCCCCTCGATCGTGATCTTGTTGTTGTCGTAGATCCAGCAGAGGTTGGAGAGTTTCAAGTGCGCCGCCAGGGACGCGGCTTCGGCGGCGACGCCTTCCATCATACAGCCGTCCCCGCAGAGCGCGTACACGTCGTAGTCGAACATGTCGAACTCCGGGCGATTGAAGTACTGCCCTTGCCACTGGGCGGCGATCGCCATTCCCACGCTGGTGGCAATGCCTTGCCCCAGCGGACCGGTCGTCGTCTCAACGCCGGAGGTCCAGCGGTATTCCGGATGGCCGGCGCATTTGCTATTGAGCTGGCGGAAGCGTTTGAGATCGTCCAGTTGCACCGAAAGCTCGCCGAGCCGTTCATACTGGGGATTGACGGCCTTGACCCCGGTCAAATGCAGCAGTGAGTAGAGGAGCATCGAGGCGTGTCCCATCGACAATACGAATCGGTCCCGGTTCGGCCAAATCGGATCGCTCGGATCGAACCGCATCACTCGCTGCCAGAGACAGTAGGCGACCGGGGCCATGGCCATCGGCGTGCCTGGGTGACCGGAGTTGGCTTGCTGCACCGCATCCATGGACAACGTGCGGATTGTATTGACACAGGTCTGATCGAGTTGTGCGTTCGTCACCATGGCCCCCTTTGTCGAGGTGTGTTTCTCAAAGATTATCGTGGTTGGTCCTTTCCACCATGTATGTCGGTCGTATTGAGGGCAGGCTTGAGCGAGTCGGCGAGTCGGAACGCCCCTCCTCTCCCTGTTACCCCAACGCATGAGTCCGACGGTTTAACCCTCTCACCGCTGTCTGATGAGGGGCAGGCATTGATGCGTCAGGTTGGACAATCGCTGGTGGAGGATGAGCCGGGTCACCTGATCGCGATTCGACTTGACCATACAGTATTCCGGTGGCTGCAGTCGTTGACCTTCTTCAGGCTTAAATAGCACGGCCTTCCAAGATCCAGAGCCATACGTCGACCGGCGAATGGAACTACTATCGTGAGGGGCGTACCCCAACGGGAGTGGTTCTTCGCTCCTCCGAACGGTCCATCCCGTTCTCTTGCCAGGAAACCAGGAAGGAGGATGCCCCTACTTCATTGAGGGGCTCCGCATGCTGGAGAAAAAAACATCCAAGAATCAAGTGACCTTGCCCGAGAAGGCGCTGGAGATTATCCCTGCGACCGACTACTTCGATGTGACCACATAGGACGGAGTCCTCATTCACCGGCCTGTCACCATAACGGAACGAGGCGATGGTGCCGGCCACCAGCAATCTGCGCGTCAACGGCGTGGAAGTCACCGATGCCGCGATCTCGCGGGCCGCCGGTGCCGGGATGAAAGCCGATTGGTTTCCCGCCGTCGGCGGCGGCATCCTCGGGCTCGAAGCCGAGGTCTTCGGCCACCGCGGCACAGTCAGCGCCCCAGCCGGTCCCACCCAGGCCACCGGGAATCTGACGAACTTCAACGGCATGCTCAACCTGCTGGCTCGCTATCCGGGCCAGACAGTCCAGCCCTATATGGGAGCCGGCATCGGCTTCTCGGTCTCGCGCTTCGGCAGTGCCAGGCTCTCGACCAATAACGGCGCGACGACCGTCACCGGCGATGCGGCGGACGCAGCCTTTGCCTATCAGGTCTTCGTCGGGACCCGCGCCTACGTCAGCGAGCGGGTCTATCTGTTCGGGGAATACAAGTTCTTCGGCGCGACCTATACCTATCACAGCGACGCCGCCACGCACCCCATCACGAAGCTGGAATTCCAAACCCATCTCTTCGCCGCCGGCGTGGGCATGGCGTTTTAGCACAGGGCCATTGCTCTGCAGACTCACCCTGGATGACCGTCAGGCTTGTTGGACATGTCCAACAAGGTCTTGGCTCCTCATGCGATGGAGGCTGTGTCAGGCAGGAATGGTCGGCGATGGTCTATCGAGAAGGCTGTTATTGGACATGTCCAACAATTTCGCAGCCTGACTCACATGATTCGATAACGAGTTTGTTGGTGGGGCGGGATGTGCCGGAGAAAGTCTCTGGCTCTGTAGATGATGCGGCGGCGACAAGTTGGGAATGGGTTAACTCGTCCCCCTCTCAGTCCTGAATCGGAGAGGGGGACGAGTAACGGAGAGCTACGGGAACAGGATCTGTTCAATTTGGCACTGCCGAGCAGGCACTTCTTCTTGCTTGCCATCTGCAAAATTGACAATCAGATGATTGGGTTGCTGCGGGGCCTGCTGCAGATCGATGGTTCCCGATCGATCCTGGAATGTGACAATCAGCGAGGGTATTGGTGATGCCGCAGTGATCACCCGCTTCTTGCTGTCCTGTTCGTTCCTTGACGGGGCGGTCGGTGATTTCTGTACGCCTCTCAGCTTGGCGGATAATGCCGAGACGGATGCCCGGGTAATCTCCTGATCTGAACCGCACCACCGTTCGACGTCTTTGGGGAACTCCTTGTGCAGATTTCTTAGATCGTAGAGGGTCTTGGCGGATGAACATTTCCCCGATGTGTAAATCTCTTCGATGCAGGCCGGGGGATCGATGAGCGCGAGGTGATTCGTGACCATGGATCGATTCACGCCGAGGAGCTCGGCGATGTGGGCCTGCTTTTCTCCTTCGTCCATCTTTTTCTTGATGAACATGGCGAGCTCGCGCGGTTTCAGATCTTCCCGCTGCAAATTCTCGATCACTTGTTGGTAATCGGTATGTGACCGATCGATGAACGCGGGGATCGTGGTTTTCCCTACGGCTCTTGAGGCTCTGAGGCGGCGCGCCCCAAAATTCAACAACCAGCGTTTCGGCTCGGTGGGATGTGGGCGAATCGAGATCGGCGTCTTCACCCCATGGATCCGGACGCTCTGTTCCAGCTCTTCCATGCTGGCTGCATCGAATTCTTGGCGAGGTTGTCCTGGATCTTCGTCGATGTCCTTGACGGGAATATGCAGCGGACGCCCCAAGACTTCAGCCGTCACGGTCCGTTCTTTCGCGATCGGATCGGGTGTGGGTGCAGGTGTCGTCCGATCCAGCGCGGTGAGATCCAGAGTTGCGATCAGTGGTTTTTTCATTCCATCACCCCCATCGTATGAGCCACTTTCTGAAAGATCGGCTTGAGATGCAGCCATGCCTCGCGTGAACTGGTTTTCTGCAGGGTCCAGATTGGCGCCCCCATGGCCTGGGCCTCCGCCACGGCCGTGCGTGAGGGAATGGACGCCATTCGTCCATCTTCCAGGCGGATGAAGAGCGAGGCAAAGGCCGTGCAGAGTTGATCGAAATTCGCGCGTTGAAAGGGCGTGGGTTCCACCAGATTCGGAAGCAGGCCGATGAATCGAAGATCTTTGTTCAGCGTGCTCTGGATCTTGAGGACCTGTGCCCGCAGTGCCGCGATGCCGTCGACCGCTTCTTGATTCAATTGAATGGGCGACAGGACAAAATCCCCCACCACAAGGGACGCAAGCACTCGGATATCGGGGTTCGGGTTGGTATCGATGATGGCCACATCAAAGCGGTCGTCCATCTCGTTGAGAAAGAGCTGGAGATTGTTCGCGAACAGGTTGTGGTCTTCTTCGCGCCGCTCGAGTTTGAGAAGATCGGCGTGCGAGGGAATCACCACAAAGGTGCCACCCTCAATCGTCGTGACCGGCTCGGTCAACAGTTGGTTGGCCGTGATGGATGAGACCGTGGCCAGTTTTGAGGTGCTGATGTTTTTCGACGTGTTTCCCTGATGGTCGAGGTCGATGATCAAGACCCGCTTCTTGAGCATTTCAACGAGGAAGTACCCCAGTTGGCAGGCAATTGCCGTTTTCCCGACGCCACCCTTCTGATTGGCTAAGACCAATGTCTTCATCGATCGCTCTCCTTTTTCATGAGCCAGGGAGTTTTCTGCTTCTTCACGACGGTCTTTCCTGCACGACAGGCGTTGTGTCTCCCTTCCATGGTCAGGGTTGCGGCATGTGTGAATAATGACGAGAGGGGGCTCTGGGTCGGCCGATTACGTGACAGTCGGATCGATTCCTGATCATCTAAATGGATTGCTCTCGTGAGCCGAGCACGTTGTGGAGCTTGCGGCATCCTGCATAGGGCATGCTGAGCGCGCCTGCGTAGCTCCTCGAGTCTGTTCGGAAGGTGCTGCTCCCTTATGGTTCTGATGGGAGCAGTATCCTAGGCGATGAAAATTGTCAATCCTCTTCCGCTAAAATGTCGATCACATATCGTCTGTTCGATTTTTCTCTGTGCGACAGTGATCCGGTTGAATGCGGGCTATGAGGGGAGCATTGTCCTGGCACGGTCTAACTGTGATGAGATGGAGGGAGTCGCTAGGATGTTGGATCGGTAGAGGGGGCGCGTTTCAGTTGGCAGCAGATCACCATATCCAGGTACGTTCGATCGTGCCGGATATCAAGGCATCTTCGGCATGATTGACTCACAGTGCGTGCAGGGAGATGCAGGGGGAATAGGTCGTGGGCATATCTTATGTTACAGTTATCAGTGCTAAGCGCGATGCCGTTTGACTGGCGGCTCTGTTCCCGGGACAAACTCGTTCGGCCATAGGCATGAGAGGTAAGGGATGTGCATGAGGAGAGGAGGGATTCCGGTTATGAAACAGTCTCTGTGGTTTCTGATCGCAGTGTTCATGGTTGCCGTCTACTCTGGATCTGGGTTTTGCGATACGAGTGGAGTTAAGCCGGATGCCGGAAAAATTCCAACGGATACTCCCCTGGTACCACTGCCACCAGTGCAGGCCGAGAAAGTGATCAGTAAAGCGATGATGGATAAGCTGTCGAATGCGGTCAGCAATGAATATGTTATTGGCGCCGAAGATGTCTTGGACATTACCGTCTGGAGGAATCCTGATCTGTCACGACAAGTGCAGGTCCGCCCAGATGGACGATTTTCAATGCCGATCATTCGCGACGTGGTGGCTGTAGGGAAAACGCCCAACAGATTGGCTGAAGAAATGGCAAATAGACTCAAGGAATATGTGCAAAATCCGGTTGTTGCGGTGAGTTTGAAGGAGGTGAATAGCTCCAATATCTTTCTGCTCGGCGAGGTGACGAGCCCCGGCAAGTATCCCTTGAAGAGCAAAACGACGCTCCTGCAGGGTATTACCGTGGCGGGAGGGTTTAAGGAGACAGCAGCCAGAAATCAGATCGTCATTTTTCGATTTACAGACACCGCCCCAGGTCTGAAACGATTCACGGCGAGTTATGACGATATCGTACTTCGAGACGGAGTCGCGGATAATTTTGAACTGAAGCCCGGTGATACGCTTGTGGTTCCAAGTGAATCAATGGTGGTCTTCCCTGGTCGGTAAGGCAGACGGGACGTGATACCTGCGAGAGACCAGCAGGGGGGCGATCCTTTCGGCGCCCGATTGTTATCATGATGGAAAGAGGCCACTTGTTCGTCGATTGAAAATACCAGTTCAGCGCGGCGGGTGCTAGGTATCCGCTCTCTTAAGATATTGTTTCTCGACGACATGGCGATCGTGCGTATCGATCGTCTCGGCCCAGTTGCATTGATCTCCGGTATTCCCCGATCGTTCTTCGACAGGTCTTCTCATTGCACGAGGTCTAGTGCCTATTCTTCTGCATATGCTTGCCGGACTGATGCTCGGCTATGTCATGACCACGCTACTTGAGTCCAGCCTTCATCGAGTGATCTATCATGCGGGACCGCAAACCCGTCGCTTCTTGGCGCGCTATCCGAGAATCAGTGGGCCGTTCCGGCGCGCCTATTTCTTCCACGAAATCGTCCATCATCGGTGGACCTTTCGCAAAAATTTTGTGACCCAGTTCTCCAGCCGCCAGGAGCAGGAACGGCTTGATCAGCGACTCAGAGGGGCTCAGGCTTCATTGATTCGGAGAGAACAGTACGGCGTGACCCTGAGGGGGGAGCGGGATAGTTTGGTTCAATCTGCCCATCCTGCCATGGATTTTGCTGATCGGTCCGGTGCTTGGCCCATGGGGACTCGTTGGAGCGCTCCCTGCCGTCTTCGTCTATTCCTGCCTGGCCATGTTCGTGCATCCCTATTTGCATAGGCCCCATGAAGAGGTCCTGGCGGGGGTGTCCCCGGTGCTCCGATGGGTGCTCAAGACCCGATATGTTCGGTTCCTGAGGTGCCATCACTATCTTCATCATCGATATGGAGACTGCAATTTTAACTTACTTCTCGGCGGGGATATTGTGCTTGGTCGCTCTCGTCGTCCGACAACACAGGATTGGGATGAGATGTGCCGGCTCGGTCTTGTTGCGAATGACGGCAGGACGTGGGTGGATTCCACCCTCATCCACCGTGGTTCTTGATGCCCTGTTCCCATCCGTAGAGAATGGCTTGCTCGTGCTGAATCCAGGGGCCCATAATGCCTTCATTCCAGTTTTGTCGTGCGAGCGGTTCAATGCGCTTCCAGTCCATTTTCTGGTTGTCTCGATCCTGGGCGAGGTCGAAACCATACTTATAGGCGAGCCGATAATGTTGGTACGGCTGTCCCGATGTGGCAAAGTGCGATTGGTAATGAGCTTCGAAGAGAGATTCGTGGCGTAGGAACAGGTCGGCTTCTTCATGGGACTTGTACTCTTCGGCAGACTGCACGACGCCTCGGAGATGGCTGGATCGGGAGTGGTCGGCAGGCAAGAGGCGAAGGATGACCCAGGTGACAGGAATAATTAGGATGAGGAGTCGAAACATGCTTGTGGAGCCCATCGAAACCTCCAGGCAGGAGTGAGGGACACATCATAATCGAGCCGGCCCCCAAACTTCCAGCGCAAGTTCAGCAGTTCAGGCTGGGGTACTCAGCAATCGCTCTAGGTTCAGACGGAGCATCATCAGATGCGGGGGCTTACTTTCCCTGGTCTCAGTGTAGTACACAGAGGAACATATGACGATGCCGTGAGATGGTGCGCGCATGGTGCAACGAATGAATCTTTTGAACAACGCCCAGCAGTTTCTTTCAAGCCTCCGAATCACAGTTCTTGTGGCAGGTCTTCTCCTCAGTGGAGGAGAGGCCTTCTCGTTCGGTGGCCAGGTGGTGGCCATCCTTGATGGTGGCACGATTGAAGTGGTCCGAAACGGGAAAGCGCAGCGAGTTCGCTTGAATGGGGTTGCCTGTCCGAAGGGCGGTCAGCCCTATAGCGAACAGGCCAAGCAAGCGACGTCCGATCTGGGGTTTAGTATGGACGTCACACTTCAGATCTATGGCAAAGACAAGCATGGGCGCGTTGTTGCCGATGTGCTCCTCCCCGACGACACGAACATGAGTCATCTGTTGGTGCAGCAGGGTTGGTGTTGGTGGGATCGGAAGCAGGCTCCTGGGGACGTCCAGCTCGAAGCACTGGAGAAGGAGGCACGAGACTCCCAACGGGGATTGTGGGCTGACCAGGATCCCGTCCCGCCCTGGGAATGGCGGAAGAATGCTCGTGCCTCTACACCGTAGTACGGAGACGCAGGCGAGGGTTACGTTGAGGTTCGTCAGCAGCGTAGTCTGAACCAAGAATGAGCCGGGTGAGGTCAGTTCCCGCATGAGCATTGCCCATGCGGGAACAAGGACTGTTTAGAAAGTATGGCGTACTCCGAACAACAAGCCGATGCTGGACATGTCCCCATTGGCATGATTGCGTTTCCAGGCCGTTTCCACATTTAACATCATCCCCTGTGGCGCTTCCGAGAACCAGTTGGTCAGGGCATAGTCCAGGCCTCCGCCGATGCGCCAGGCAAAGCTGTCAGACACATCCTTCGTGTTGATGTTCACGCCGATTCCTGTTGTGACATAGGGGATCACGTTCCCGAAGTGCCCTGGTCGATACTCAAGATTCACGGGAAGCACCGTGATGGTACTCATCGAACCGGCTCCGGGCCGATCGAGCCCGTGATGTTCCCATTCCAGCATCATGCCGATGCGAAACCACTTGTTGAGTCCATATAGGCCTTGGAAGTTGACCAAGGGGCCGACGGTGGACAAGCCGGCGTCCTGTGTCGTAAAGCTCGGTCCGACACGGAAGCCTCCGGTGATTCGCCCTTTCTCAGCCATGCCTTCATGATCCCAGTGCCAATCGGCTGCATCAGAGGAATAGGCATCGGAGGGATGATCATCGGGGGGATGGGCATCAGAGGGCTGAGGGGTGATACCGAGCAAGAGGGTGAGGGCCAGTATCCCCTTCAACAAGGATAGCGTAAAAGTTTTATACATGGTGTTCTCCTAAGGTAAGTCTACGGTAGAGCAAACTGTAGCGGACAGTTCCCGCCACTTTCAAGGAAAAGCGCAAACGCTATCCAAAGGAATCCGATCAGTTGTGGGCGTGAGAGTAGCCGCGTCGCGGGATTTTCCTGCAGCCGGGTATGGTCATGCATCACCCGTCCGGGCTGGTTTCGTGGAGTTCCTTCAGAAGAAAAGTCCGTACTCGTCCTCGCGCGTTACGTGAGGCCTGTCCCGCCAGGGCCTGCTCCTTCCACGAGCCAATCAGCGTGCTGTGTGCGTGCGTCGGTTTGCCATCAGTCTGATAGGCCAGGGCCGGGATGGCTCCGTTGATGAAGCGACGGCCGAAGGTATTACTCAGGGTCTGGTGCTTCTCCGGAGGCGCGATACAGTCTGTTTCAAAGCGCAATCCGTAAATCGTGGCGGTGCTCGCTTTGGCGATTCTGAGATCGTCTTCCGAGAGACCGAGGGATGCCTTGTCATCCTCTGTGTACCACCAGAAGCGTAAGGGAAGCGCAGGTTGCGCGACCACTGCTGCTGTGACCCGAGGATGATCCAAGAGGGCGAGCGGGAATGGCCCGGTCAGACAATTGCCGATGATACCGATACGCTGGCCCGTATGCCGCTCTCCGATCTTCTGCACGACGCCGCGCAGCCAGTGGACGATCGGCGCGCTTCCCTTGGACGGGAGTCCCCATTCTCCTCCTGGGAAAAACTCCATGACGCCTCCAAACCAGTAGGCACTCAATCCACTCACAAGCGAGAATTTCCCTTTCTCGCCGAAGAGCACCGGCACATAGACCGTGAAATCTTTTGAGAGCTCCTCGGCGTAGGCCAACGTCCCGGGAGACAGCCCGGTCAACTCATGGAGCAAGATCACCGGCGGTTTGGATGCGTCACCATTCAGACAAAGCACGGAGTGCGTGATGCCTTCGTGGGCAACCGGTTGGGAAAAACATTCGGCCCAGTTCTGGGTCGGGGTGCCTTCTTCCTTCGCATGCGGCGCGCACATCCCCAACTGGGCGGCACCGCAGCCTGATAGGAGCAAAGTGGCCACGACCGTGTGGAACAGAGAGTAGCATGAATTCTCCATAGCACTTTTTTATCATAACTAGGCGATCGCAGATTGCAAATCGATCCTCGGCCGGAACGTGTACGTTCATGAGCAGATGAGGTCGTGCTATTCCTTGTGGAGAAAGGGTATGGCCCTCCCTCATGCAACAAAACGGTCTCCGCATTCCTCCCACACCGAGTTCCATCACATCCGACGGACGCTGGTGGTGCGGCGTGCCGGAGTACGTGATCTCCAGAAGCCCGCATCTCGGTGCCATTCATGACATCACCTGCAGTCACCGGATGGACCGCATTGAATCAGCCGTGTTCATAGCGTATGGTTGGTCTTTTGTACTGCGATGGAGAAATCTCGGCGGATTTAGATCTGCAGAACATCACGTTCAGTCTGGTCTACTTCGAATAGGTCGGAGAAGAAGCACGTGGGAGAGCACGTCGGTATCATCTGTCCCAATGCACCGGGCCATCTCAATCCCATGGTGGCACTGGCGGACGCCATTCGGACCCGTGGGCATCGGGTCACGTTTTTTTTGTTGGGGGCGTCTCCTGCATCCATTACGGCGGCCGGGTTCGAGATCGTGGCGCTCGGGGGAGACATCTTCCCGGCTGATCAGTACCAAGCCGAGTTTCAGAAGCTTGCCGTGCTACAGGACCGTGCGGCGCTCAAGCACACCCTGGCGATCAGTGCTCGCGCCGCTGAGGCGGTGCTTGAAGTCGGCCCGACCGTCGTCCGTGCGAGTGGTGTGACAGCGCTGGTGGTCGATCAAGCCTCGTTTCCAGGTGGGACGGTGGCTGATCAGGTAGGGCTTCCATTCGCGACGGTCTGTAATGCTCTGCTCCTGAATCCTGACCCTGCTGTTCCGCCCTACTTTACGCACTGGCAACCTCGAGATGCGTGGTGGGCACGGATTCGCAACCGGATGGCATGGGTGGGACTCAACCGGCTCTATGCCCCAATCCTGACACGTATTCAGAATCATCGCCGCAGGCTTGGCCTCTCGGTCCCGGCAGACCTCTCACAGGTTTGGTCTGACACACTACAAATCAGCCAACAACCTGAACTGTTCGAATTCTCTCGGCGTGAGTTGCCGAAACAGGTCGAGTTCGTCGGTCCGCTCCGGCTCCCAGGCGGATATCCACCGGTCTCATTTCCCTGGGAACTCCTTGACGGGCGACCGTTGATTTATGCGTCGCTGGGGACCTTGCAGAACAGGATTGCAGGGACGTTTCGGGTGATTGCAGAGGCCTGCGATGGGCTGGACGCCCAATTGGTCATCTCGACGGGGCACGGGGTGACTCCCCAAGAGCTTGGCCAGCTCCCTGGTCGCCCGGTCGTCGTGTCCTATGCACCGCAGTTGGACCTACTCCGGCGGGCTACCCTTGCGGTGACCCATGCGGGGCTCAACACCGTCCTCGAATCGCTCAGTACCGGGCTTCCGATGGTGGCGATCCCCGTAACGAATGACCAGCCTGGGGTTGCCGCGCGGGTGGCTTGGATCGGGGCTGGTGAGGCCATTTCAATCAAGGACGTGACGTTTCAGGCGCTGCGCGCCGCAATCGTCCGTGTGCGGTCGGACCCGTCCTATCGTATGGCGGCCGAACGGGTTCGTGACGCGATCCACACTAGCGGCGGGGCGCCGCGTGCCGCGGAGCTGATCGAGCAACGCTTATTACTCGGGGCCTGATGCCCCTGTGTCGGAGCAATGGTGGACGCTCCCACACGCAGCAGCCCAGAGACCGATCGCGTCGGACGCATCGTCCGCTGACCGTCTGCGTCGACGCCGCGAGTTGGAAGTGAACAGTCAAGAGAGCTTGTCCCCATCGAATGAACCACGAGGATTGCTGCGGTATGCAGAGCATCCATGAATTTTGTCGAACCTCTTCACTCACGGGGCCACTCTCTCCACTATGAGTAACCAGCCTGAACGATCCACAACAGCCGGACTGGCGCTGGCGGCGCTCGGTGTTGTGTACGGCGACATCGGGACCAGTCCTCTGTACGCCCTGCGGGAATGTTTTCATGCCTCACACGATTTGCCGGTCACCCTGCCAGTTATTACCGGTCTGCTCTCGCTCATCATCTGGGCCCTGCTGCTGGTCGTCACGGTGAAGTATCTCTTATTCGTTTTGCGAGCCGATAATCAGGGGGAAGGGGGCATCTTGGCGCTCATGGCCCTAGGCCAGCGCCATCGCGAAGAATCAGCGTTTCCCCTTCACATCGGCCCGGTGATCGCCCTTGGGTTGTTCGGCGCGTCGCTGGTCTACGGCGACGGCATCATTACGCCGGCCATCTCGGTCCTCAGCGCGGTGGAAGGCATTGCCGTCGAGACGACGGCCTATCAATCCTATACGCTGCCGATCGCCATCACCGTGCTGCTCACATTCTTTGCCATCCAGTCCCATGGGACCGGACGACTGGGGGGATGGTTCGGTCCGATCATGCTGCTCTGGTTCATCACGCTCGCGGTCTTGGGGATCAGGAGTGCCGTGCAGACGCCCGAGGTGTTTACCGCTTTCAGTCCCCACCATGCCGCACAGTTTCTGCTGGCGCATCCCACACAAGGCTTTGCCGTATTGGGGAGCGTGTTCCTCGTCCTGACCGGCGCGGAAGCCTTGTATGCCGATATGGGGCATTTCGGAAAGGGCCCCATTCGCCTTGGGTGGTATAGCGTGGTGCTGCCGTCGCTGGTCCTGCAATACCTGGGACAGGGGGCCTTGCTGGTCCGGCAGCCGGACGCCGTGACCAATCCCTTCTACCTGTTGGCACCCGGATGGTTCCTCCTGCCCCTGGTCGTGCTCGCCACGTTGGCGACCGTCATTGCCTCGCAAGCGATGTTGAGCGGGGCGTTTTCCCTCACGCAGCAGGCGATCCAGTTAGGCTATCTGCCACGCATGGCTATTCGGTATACGTCGGCCTCCCAGATCGGACAAATCTATGTGCCGGCCATGAATGTGATGATGTTGATCGGCACCATCGGCCTTGTGCTCTTTTTTCAGACCTCCAGTCATCTCGCGGCCGCCTACGGCATCGCCGTGGCCGGCACCATGGTCATTTCCACGTTACTGGTGTTCGTCGTGGCACGACGCCAATGGAAATGGAGTTGGCCGCTCGCCGGGCTTGTGACCGGCCTCTTTTTAACTCTCGATCTCTCCTTCTTCGGCGCCAATGCGCTGAAGATCCCGCATGGCGGGTGGTTGCCGCTGGTCCTGGGTGCGGGGCTTTTTCTCTTGATGGCGACGTGGAACGGCGGCCGTCGACTTGTCGCCAAACATCTCTGGAGCAAAATGCCGCAGCTGACTACCTACCTCAAGGAGGTGCTGGCGCAGCCGCTGCCACGCATTTCCGGGACCGCGGTCTATCTGACACAGTTTCCCGACCTCACGCCGCCGTCGTTCGTGCAGAATGTGCGGCACAACAAGGTGCTGCATGAACAACTGGTCTTTCTGACGACCACGACCGCCCGCGTTCCGATCGTCACCGGCAGTCACCATGTGCGCATCGACCCCCTGGCGCCGGGTGTGCGCCGAGTTGTGGTGCAATACGGGTTCATGGAGACCCCCGACATTACCCGTTTACTTGCGGCTTGCCGGGCACAAGGACTGGAGGTGGATCTTGCTGGCGCCACGTTCTTTTTGAGCCGTGTGAACTCGATCGCGACACCGAAGCCGGGTATGGCGCTGTGGCGGGAGCGACTCTTCGTCTTCCTCAGCCGCAACTCCCAACGCGCCAGTTCGTTCTTTCACATTCCCGCCGAACAGGTCGTTGAAATCGGCGTGGTGGTGGAGATCTAACAGGATGTTGAAGTCATTGTGCTCGGTCTGAAGTCAGAGCGATGAGGCGCGCTCTGCCCCTGTGCCCATCGTGTGGAGAATCTTCATCACCCCGAACGCACCCCCGTCCTTCGCGCCGAGCAGGGCAAGCAACCTCTCGAAGTTTCCCATCATCGACAGTGGAAGCGCATAGTGGTCTAACAGTTGTCCTTCCCTGTTGATAACGCGTAGCTCGATCCACGCGAGGGCACGTCCCAACAGCACTTCTTCCTCCGCATGGCACAAGGTTCTGGCTCGCCGTTTCGCATGCTGCGGGCGAACCGTCCGTTGACTGGATGTCCGATAGAGGGCGACCGTTTCCCGTTTCTTGAATCCACGCGCCTTCAACACCCAGGCAGGGCATGCCAGTGTCACCCCATCACCACCGGCCTTCTGCGCCAATGCCGGTTCGATCAGCTGCGGAACGAATGCAGGTGACCATTGGGCGAGAATCGGACACAGCACGATTCGATACCCGAAGTGCAAGAGGCGGATGGCCCAGGGTAGAAGCAGGAAGCAAGGCACTAGGAGCAGGAGGCTCAACATTGCCGCCACGAGGGGACTCAGGAAAAAGTAGATCGCCAGGAAGGCCAGAGAGAATAGGACCTTGCATGTCTCAAAGATCATGTCGATGAATGGTACAGGACTGAGCCAGATGAGCACATCCAAAGCCAACCTGGTGAGCATCATCGTGACCAGCGAGATGAGAGCAGCCAGAATCAGGATCGCCGTGCTGGATTCCAATGCCGGCACTATGCCCGCCAGCACGATTGCCGGATGAAGCTCAGGTAGGCCCACGTTCCCTGTGTTCGGCATCAGCGTATCCGCACCCACCATCAGATAGAGAAGACCAACGGCGATATCCTCGGCAATGCGAACGAACTTACCGAAGGTTCCTCGAAGTTTTCCGGAGTTGGCAAGCCAGGTGAGTCCGGCCAGGCTGGTGAATGTACCGAACAGCCACCAACTGGCGTACGGCTTAGCCTGGAGAATCAACGAATTCCGCCGGATCTGCTGGACCAGTCGCAGTTCCGAGTTGGCAAACACCGGCTCTTCCACCAACAACGCTGTTCCGGTCAAGACCGCGAGACCCAGAAACGGCGTAGATGCGATGGCCGGCAGTGGTCCAAACACCTCAATGAGTCGCTTATTGAGGTACTCGACTGGCGGGCTCTGCTCCTTCAGCGAGGTTGTCGTGTCGTTGGACTGGTGCGGCTGCGATGGCTCACAACCTGGGACCAACAGGACGACGAGTACCAGCCCAAGCAGCTTCGACCATCGACACAAGTCCCGCATCGCGACCCTCCCTCTCTTCACATCCGGAACAAGCATTCCAGCGAGCCTACGAGTTGTTGCCATACCTCGGAGCGGAAATGGACGTTATGATATCAAGAAAATGGACAGGAATGGTCTCTCCTGGAAGAGCGTGCTGCGTCCACATCGGGAGGGATTAGCGTATCCGTTTCGATACGGCACGCTATCCAAACCGATACAACTCGATCCTCTATCCGACTGATCACCTGGGCGAACCAGTCGTTATTCTTGACCTCCGCCGATGTCGAGCGATGTGGCTTGCAACTTGCTCCACCCGGTTCTCATGAGGATGAGTTGGTTCAGGGGGCCGGGCGTGTGGTGCCAGACCGGGCCTGTTGGTCCCTTCAATGGTGTGGATGGCGAGAGTGATCGAGTGAGATCAGGATGGTACTTGAAGGCAGAAACGTCAATGACAAGCTGCCATCTGGTCGGACGTACAAGAAGCCAATTACGGAGGTGACACATGCCGCTGAAACGATACGGAGTATTGAAAGGGAGAGCGATGGGTGCCAAGCGGGAAGAAGATCAATCTTCTCCTCACTATCAGGTTCATATGCAAGCCGGCTCAACACCGTACCGCATTGCGGTGAATGTGAAGTCTCAGCTGAGCCCGTCCGAGTTGCTGTTTCTGGTCGATGACGACTTCCATCATCCCATGACCGCCAAGTTACCGGACTTGGCGGATGAATTTACTCTATTGTCGAGCAAGCCTGGCGGACAGGCGGTGGATTTCATTCGCGGCAACCTCTTTGATCGGTCGGACATGCGATTGCTTCCGCTGAATCTTCCCGGGCCGGACAACGATCTCAGCGATCGAATCGAACATTATGTGAAACGCGCGATAGAGGAAGGGGATGCCCGGGTCTATGCGTTTGGGGAGCGTTGGGGACCGGAGGGTGGGAAGGCGGACAAGATTTTTGGCTTTCGACCAGGGAACGGCATTCATGACATTCATATGAACCAGGGGAACGTCCCACGTTTTGCCGGTGACGATGGCGTGTGGCAAGACGGAGCCCTGATGTTTCACTTCCCTTCTTCTCAACAATGGGTCGCGGTGTTTCTGGCCTTCCAGTCCCAAGCCTGGCATACCGATGATCGTACCGGCCATGCCATTGTTGAGGTGCCGACCGAGTTGGATCATGTCATCCGAATCGTCGGTGCGCTGGTGAATCCGATCGGTCGAGCACCGGAACAGGAAACCGTGACGCTGCTCAATGCGTCACCGACTGCCATTGATCTCTCAGGCTGGAAGATTGCGGACCGGTTGAAGAACAAAATGGCGCTATCCGGCACTGTCCCCTCCGGCGCCGCGATCACAGTCAAGCTGTCACACGATGTGCAACTCGGGAATAAGGGAGGCATGATCACGCTGCTCAATCGCAAAGGGTTAAAAGTGGATGGGGTGTCGTATACGGC
>JAOUGT010000251.1 GCA_029865485.1 Nitrospira sp. | reverse complement strand
CTATTCTCCCGACCTCAACCCCATCGAGCATGATTTCGCTGCCCTCAAGAAGCGCCGCGAGTATCACGACCAAGCCACCCTCGACGACATCGTGAGAGGCTATCACTGATTGTGGGCTTAGCCATAACACCTCTTGTCGGAAGAACTAGCCCTGCCGTTTTTCTAGCTTCCAGACATGTTCCGTCGCAGGACACTTTCCCTTGAGGCCGCCAGGGACGTCCATACGAGCCAAGGGCGTGAGGGTATAGCTGTCACCGTAATGGCGATGGAGCTCATCAGAGGTGACGGAAAACGGAGGCCCTGGCACCAGGGTTTGGTCATACTCATAGCCAATGACCAATTGGGGTGCCAAGGCGGTGATCGTCTTGAGATGCGATGTGTATCGCGTGCGCATAGCTTCCGGGAGTGCAACCAAGGCGGCTCGGTCATAGACCGCGTCGACAGGACCAATGACTTCGCGAGATAGGTCAAAGAGATCACCCACGAAGATATCGAGCTTCTCCCCATGAAAGAGTTTGTGCTTCCCGACCGCTGAAATACGGGCTTCCATCCCTAGGTCGGCAAAGAGCTGCGTCACAGCCAGTTCGCTGAGTTCCGCTCCGGCGACGGCATAGCCACAAGACAGGAACCATCCGAGGTCGAGCGACTTGCCGCAGAGCGGCACGAACACTCGCCCTCCAAGAGGCACGTGTACCGAGGGGAAGTGGGCGATCAACAGCGAGTTGACCGTGGATTCGTGCCATCCGGTCTGGTTCGTCTGCCAGCGGTTGTGCCAAAAACTTGGTTCCATGCCAATTCCTTAGTGGGTGGGGTTAGGTTGTTGCCAGCGATATCCTAAAGGGCCGGGGTGAAATGAGGCAAGATCAGAGAAGGGTAGTTTGGGATGATGTCTAAATGGCCGAAGCTTGGTCGTGTACCATAAATCATGCATCCAAACCTAGGTCTGTCACCGGTTGATGTTCCAAGCAGAAGGCAATATCCAACTTACACCTTCTCGTCCTCTAGCTTTTATCATCCAGAATCTTGTGGAGCTTTGCTTCCGTCAGCCCCTGTGCCGTGACCTTCTTACTCACCCGATCTGAAAACCGTAGAAGCTCCTCTCGGTTCATAGCGCACACCCGCTCATACTCTTGAGCCGAGAGCAGCACAGCCACATCCCGTTTCTGGCGGCAGATCATTACGGGCTCACGTTGCGCCGCATCCAGGATCGCCGCCAGTTTCTGCTTCGTATCGCTTGCTGAGACGTATCGCATGGTCGTCACCTCTCATGTCCCTTCTATCTAGTTTAGGTAAAGTAGGCAATTGTATTTGTTTCAAATATACATCAATGACTTAGAGAGAGGTATCGACACTGCCCAGATTGGAGAACTATCGGCGAGCCGTGCAGTCGGACTTGCTGAACGAAAGCTCCTCACTCACGCTTGAAATGGCGTTGTGCATGGAGAAGGACTTTCATCGAAACGTGGACGTGCTGCTACGGATGCAGACCTGGCACGATGCTACGGAAATGCGGAAGCACCCGAGGAAAATCAAAGTCGATCCGAATGTAGCGGCATAACGGCTTGAATATCGACTTTGGTTAGGCGGGGATAGGCATCCAGTAGATCAGCTTCTGTCGCACCTTCACCGAGCTTTCGGAGAATCAACTCAACGGGAATGCGCGTGCCACGGATGACGGGTTTGCCCATCATTACTTTGGGATTCATCTCAATGCGAGGGGTCGTCATGGGTTGGCTACGACTTGTTTAGACGAGTATGTAGCGCAATGAAGAGAAGAGCAGCTGGAGGCCAGATCGGCTCTCCTGTACAAGCGCGATTCAAGATCCAACCTTACCTTCGCTATGCTATAGCCTTTCAGACCATCGGGAGTGCAAAGTCAAGAACCGACCCCCCCTCTCTGGACGACATTCATCACCCGCGCACGTTGCATCAGGGTTATGGTGCCATCTCACACCGGAATAAGAAACCCTGAGCTAATAGCGGTAGTCATCTTGACAAGGCTTCACGGAATGGCAAGGATAGTTCGACGATAGGACGGGGGTGGACACAACGGTTCGCCCACGCGGCTCCCCTTGCAAGACTCCAGAAAAGTAGCCTTGTATCTTGTCCTGTTTTTTCCTCTGGTTAAGTTCCAATGATAATCGACGAGTCTATATTGAGCGATTACTTTGCATGCCGATACAAGGTGGCGATTAACCAGGGGTTAGTTTCAGGTCAGAAGGCAGTGCCTGCCGAAAATCTAGACTATGAAGTCGAATATCGAGGCAGGGCAATTGCGATGGTTCTTGAGAAATACCCTGCCTTCAAAAAGGCGGATCATCGCGAACTTGCGATTGCTCCCCATCAGAAACAGAAGTCAGTTGTGGGACGGATTGTCTTGACCGTCGATGACCTGCAATGCCATCTGGACGGACTAGAGGTGTTAAAGAAAACACCTCGGTCACGTAACACGTACGCGCCCATCTTGTTTGCGAAGTTTCTTGCAACTCCATCAAAGCATGAAAGGCGCAGATTAGCATTCAGCGCCATCCTTATAGAAAAACTTCTTGGGAGCCTGCCCACGATTGGAAGAATTGTCCACGGAGATGCCTTCAAGTTTACGAAGGCACATCTCAAGAAGGAGATAAAGGAGGTCTCTGATGCCATCCAAGATATTCGAGCGATTGGTCGTAGTGTTGATTGCGAATCATACTTTCGGTTAAATCGGCATTGTTCTGAATGCCAGTACTCAGTGTTCTGTAAAGAGAAGGCGGGGAGGATCAATCATCTGAGTCTGATTGGCGGCATAGGAGAAAAAGAAATCAAAGATCTCAATGCCAAAGGTATCTTTACCGTCACCCAGCTTGCCCATACTTTTCGCCCAAGACGAACTGCCAGCAATAAAACCACTATAAAACACAACCACGCGCTAAGAGCAAAGGCGATTCTTGATGGAAAAGTCTACGTAGCGCAATGCGGGAAGCTTCCGACCGCTAAGGCATATGTTTATCTGGACGTCGAAGGAATACCTGATCTCGACTTCTATTATTTGGTCGGGCTCATCGTTGTCGCAAACGGGAAGAGACAATGTCATCAATTCTGGGCTGACACCTTGGACGATCAAGAGCGAGTTTGGATCGCCTTTCTCGACATTATTCAAGGCTTGGACGAGTACGTTCTGTTTCATTATGGAAAATACGATTCCCAGTACCTGAGTGAGATGGAGAGACGGTACGGGTGTAAGAGTACGACTTCGGAACAACTCCAGAAATCCACCGTGAACGTCCTTTCACTTATCTATGGCAAAATTTACTTTCCTACTTACAGCAACACGTTGAAAGAGATTGCTGCGTTTACAGGATTCAAATGGACTGAGGCCAAAGCGTCTGGACTACAAAGTACTATCTGGCGGAAACGGTGGGAATTAACACGCAAGGATGGAGATAAGGAAGTCCTGCTTCAATACAACCGCGATGACTGCACGGCCTTGGAGAACGTTGTCTCGGTGCTGGGCGGGATCGAAAATCACGAGGAAAGCAGGCTGAGCCAGATCGCATCCGTCGAGGAAATCAAGATAACGAGTACCTACAAATTCGGAACAACAGACTATTGCGTACCGGAGTTTGATTATATCAATAAGTGTGCATACTTCGACTATCAACGGAATAAAATTTCTCTTTCAAGAGAGTCAAGAAACCGCAGATTAAAGGCGGTGCGGTCTCAACGACAAAGGCGAACGTATCGGGTTAATAAGACTGTGGTTCTCAGGCCGGCGACGAGATGTATTTCTTGCGGGAGTGACAGTCTTTATAAACATGGCAGATACAAAAAGACCGTATTCGATCTGAAATTCTCTACATTTGGAGTTCGGAGGCACGTCGTCCGATATGTCGCCTCACGAATGAGATGTCGTTCCTGTAAAAAAGCATTCCTCTCGGGTAGATTCCTGCAAATCAGGTCGAGGTATGGCCATGACTTTTCCTCTTGGGTGATTTATCAACATGTGGCAATGCGACAGAGTCTTAAGAAGGTCGCTGAGGTTTTGGATGGACTATTTGGCTATTCGGTCAGTATGGGTAGCCTGGCCCATATAAAGAGAGCAATGGCAAACAAGTACGCGAGCACCTATCGGTTGTTGATCAGGAGAATAAAAAATGGCGATCTCGTCCATGTTGATGAAACTTCGGTGAGCATCAAGGGGAATAAGGCATATATCTGGGTGTTCACTACCCTTGATGAAGTCGTCTACTTTTATTCCGATAGCAGAGAAGCACAACTGCTGAAGGA
>JAOUGT010000052.1 GCA_029865485.1 Nitrospira sp. | reverse complement strand
GGGCTGTGTGGTGCAAGCTGGGCGAGCACCAGTTTATGGCCATCTTTGAAGTCGAGACCGTGCAGCCGGATCGGACCAAACACTTCGGGCTGATGGTGCGCGATGCCCAACAGATCAAAGAGGTTCGACAGAAACTGACCAAGAAGTACAAATTGAAGCTCCATCCGGATTTCCGCTGCGATTTCCGAGACCCCTGGGGGAATCGTATCCAAGTCGGAGATCTCAGCGATGAATCCTTGGTGTGGCTTCTGCCCTATCAAGAAGTGCAGAAAGTCGGGATCACATTCGACGACAAACCACACAAGGAGAAACGGTCATGAGCACGACGAACTTGCAGCAGCGGTTGAACGAGTTGTTCGGCTATATTCGCCAAGGAAAGATTGTCGAGGCGATGAGCGAGTTCTATGACAGGGACACGGTCATGCAAGATAACGCGAATCCGTCGATGAATGGCTTAGCGGCCAACATTGAACGGGAAAAACAGTTTATGAGTGGCGTGAAAGAGTGGAAAGGATTCAATGTCACGGCCTCGGGTGTCGGCGACAACGTGACCTTTTATGAATCCACCATGGATTTCATTGCTACGAATGGCCAGCCGGTTCATCTGGAACAAGTTTCGGTGGAGAAGTGGAGCAACGGCAAGATCGTCCACGAACGGTTCTATTACGATACGGGAAAGAAGTAGGGGGGTGAGCGAGTAGGACCACGTCATGAGTGAGTCGCGTCAGGAGCTGTGGTTGATCCGTCAGGGTGAGACGGAATGGAGTGCGGCCAAGCGGCACACGGGACGGACCGACGTCCCGCTGACTCCGAGGGGTGAGCGTCAAGCCACTGCTTTGGGCCGAGTGCTGGCCGATCGAGAATTTACATCGGTGCTCTGTAGCCCTCTGCGCCGCGCCCGTCAGACTTGCGAACTGGCCGGGTATGGCGCTGTCGCAACCGTGGCTGATGGTCTGCTGGAGTGGGACTATGGCATCTATGAAGGAAGAACGACGGAAGATATGAGACAAGAAGAACCTGGATGGTCCATTTGGAGCACGTCTGTTCCAAAGGGGGAGTCTCTTGAACAGGTCGCTCAGCGCGCCCACGGGGTCATTGCGCAAGCCCTGTTGGCTAAGGGAGATGTTCTCCTGTTCGCCCATGCTCATATCCTGCGCATCCTCACCGCCTGCTGGCTTGGACTTCCGCCGCCGGCGGGCCGGTTGTTTGTCCTCCGTACTGCGTCGATCAGCGTGCTTGGGTACGAACGTGAAACACGCGTCATCACCCAGTGGAACGTTTCGCATGAGATGAAGGACGGATCTTCCTTTTGAGAAGATGCAACCTCCGACTGTGAGGCTCTCCAATGCGACTTCAGAATAAGATCATCCTTATCACTGGTGGATCAGGAGCATTGGGGCAGGTTGTCGTCCCGGCAGTTGTTGATGCCGGCGCGCGGGTGATCGTCGTGGACCGGCACTCTCCCGCGACAGAGGCCCAGGGGGTGCGAGTCATGACCGCCGATATCACAAATGAAGCGGACATTCGATGCCTTGTCGAGGCCATCATGGAGAAGGTCGGACGGATCGACGCGCTGATCAATCTGGTCGGAGGGTTCGCCATGGGGCGTCTCGTCGAAACAGATCTCTCGCTGTGGCAGCGGATGTTGACGATGAACCTGACGGCAGCCTTTCTGCTTTCAAAGGCGGTGCTCCCGCATATGTTGCGGCAAGGGACAGGCCGGATCGTTCATGTGGCCGCTCGAGCAGCGGTGGAGCCCTTCCCCGGGGCCGCTGCGTACGTCGTCTCGAAAGCAGGCCTCGCTGCGTTGATCCGTGCGCTTGCCCTGGAATTGGCTGGGTCCGGAGTCACGGTCAACGGCCTCCTACCGACAACGATTGATACACCGGCGAATCGCAAGAGCATGCCTGATGCCGACCCTTCGAAGTGGGTCAATCCGAGTTCCATCGCAGACCTGTTGTCCTTTCTTGTGTCGGATGAAGCAAGTCAGACAAATGGGGCGCTTATTCCACTCGGATAATCGGAGGAGTGGCGATGACCGCGCACGATCTCGGCCTGTAGCCTTCCGTGGGAAGGACCTTCAGCGATCGCTCCGTTTTCTACTAAGATCCGTGGGGGGCAACGAAGTGGATGGACCTATAACGGGGCCGCTGTTGTGGGCACAGCAGGAATTAGGGTTGGTCCAGGTTTCTGATGCTCCGGCACCGTTGTCCACTGTATGATATCGGGATCACAGGAATAGTTCAGAGGGCCTGAGACAGACCAAGCGGCGAATGTTGAACCAGCGAACAGCATGGTGGAGAGGCGTCAGTGGGCTGTGAGGCATATGATGCAGGAACGAAGAAAGAGGGAGGCCTCTCCGGATAATGTTTTTACCGGACTGCTTCGTCTCCATAAAGCGTTGCTCGATGACGAGCGAGTGGCCTATGAGCGTGTTCATGGACGGATTCCCTCCAATGGGGCGTTCTTGCAGCTGGTGTTGAACGATGCCTGGTTCGCCTGGTTGCGTCCGCTCTCCCAATCCATTGCCAAGCTGGATGAACTGAGTGAGTCGGATGAGCCCTCAGCCCACGAGGACATCCCGGCGCTGCTGGCCTCCGTGCAAGCGCTTCTGACCCCGATGGAAGACGGAGAGGGATTCGGTCGAAACTATTACGATGCGCTGCAGCGAAGTCCCGATGTTGTACTGGCGCATGCGAGCCTCAGAACCGTACTCATGCAGTTTCTTCCGACAAAGAGGTGAGCCAGATGAAATCGCATTATCTTGGCCATGTCGTGTTCTATGTGAAAGATCTGGAACGGTCGCTTGGCTTCTATCGAGACCTGTTAGGATTCAAGGAAGTGGGGCGGATCTTTAACGGGGCTGCCTCTGCGCTGACGTGCGGGCGTACGCATCATGAATTGCTGTTGATCCAAGTCGGGGATGCACCGGGCCCACCGCCTGGCCGCCGCCGAGGGCTGTATCATATCGGGATCAAAGTCGGAGACAGTCTGGATGAGTTGCGCCAGGCCAAGCGCGAGTTGGAGCAGGCAGGGGTTTCGATTGATGGAATGAGTGACCATACGGTGAGCCAGAGTCTCTATCTCAAAGATCCCGATGGGAACGAAGTTGAACTCTATGTTGACGCGGACGAGTCGCTATGGAAGGACAATCCGGCGGCGGTCATCTCGTCGATCAAGCCGTTGCGGTTATAGCGTCCTTCATATCGTTCTCCCCAACAGATAGTTCAGCTCTCCCGTTCTCGCTTGGCTTTTATGAACAGTCGATCGTGCTCCACATAGTCCAGAACGCGGTTTTTCGGTACTCCGAACCAAGCCAAGGCATCTCGGATGAGGGTCGCCGAGGTCTCAACTTCAGGCTGGATGACCTCGGTCACTCCCAGAGTGGCGAGCCGTTCCGCTTCTGCCGATTCATGTGCGCGGGCCAGGATTGGAACCTTGGGATTGAGGTCGTGTATGTGGGCCACCGCAAGGGCAGCGGATTGAATATAGGTATCCCAACGGTGCCAGTATCAAGAGTGCCTTGATCAAGGCCTGACCGATCAGGAGCAATCGCTCTGCGTCGAACTCTCCGAGGGCCGGTATCAGCACCGTCATTGCCACGACGGCGACATCTTCGACCGGACAATGCCGATCATCACCCGTCTATGCATGGAGCGAAGCTCTCCCCGATCCACCAGGAGACGGACCAGGACCATGGTACTTGCGACGGACGTGAGGGCTCCGATGATGATGCGTTGAGTGGTCGACCATCCGATTAGACTCCCTATCACGAGGGCTGAGCCGATTGACAACCGAATGCCAGGGAAACTGCCTGCAAGGGCCACCCATTTGACGCGCACGAGCTCCTGGAAGGAGAATTCAAGCCTGATCGAGAACATCAAGAGAATGACGCCGATGTCCGCAAACAACTCAAAGGCGTGAACCCCCGAGATGCTTGGTCTCGGGGTAAAGGGGCCAATGGCGACCCCACCAGGACGTAGCTGAGAATGAGCGGTTGCCTGGCAATCCTTGCGAGGGTACCTCCCGCGACGGCGGCCAGGAATACGATGGCAAGGTCCTCAAAGAAGACAGGATTTGGTTGCACGGTGATCCTTCTTAAGGAACACGCGCTCCCGATACGGGCTACGTCGCGGCTGGTGCGGAGTCACGTACATATCGTAAAGAGAGTGACGCATGGCGTCGCCCGGATGAAATAATCGTCCTGTCGGGGAACGGTTTTCACCCAGAGGGTATGGTCCAGAGAGAGGCAAGGCCCAAGGGAATGAATGGTCCGAGAGCAGGTGCGAAGTTTGTGATGAAGCGCTATACTCAGCCGCGCAAACTAGTCTCAACCGTTCAACGGGAGGAATGACTATGGGGCAACCACGCATTGCAGCCAAAGAGCCATCAGTCCTGACCTTAGAGGCAGGCACGTATTACTGGTGTACCTGTGGACGATCAAGGGACCAGCCGTTCTGTGACGGGGCACATGAAGGAACCGGCTTCGAGCCGCTGGAGTTTACGATCGATGAAACGAAAGAAGTGGCCTTGTGTCAATGTAAGCACACGAAGACGCCACCGTATTGCGACGGGACACACCAAACGGTCTAATGAAATCGCTGTCCACAGTAGTACGCCGCGCCCTCGCGTAGCAACCTCTTGAGCCGCCATAGGGTGATGGTCCATACTGATTGCTTGTATGGACCCATCGCCCATCTCTCCCTGTGAAACCCTAGTTGAACGTTATCAAGCCTTGCTGGAAGTGGCGCAGGCCATCTCCGCCCATCGAGACCTCGACGAGCTTTTTCGAGAGATTGCGCAACGCCTCCCGCGCGTGGTGCGAGTGAATTTCGTCGGGCTCTCCTTATATGACCCCATCAAGAACATGATGCGGCTGCACACGATTCAGGCCAATGTGCCCGCTGATCTGGTCGGAGGTCATGAGGAGTCCATTGAGGAAACCCCGGCAGGGCTGGTCTGGCAAACTCAACGGCCTGAGTTGGTGTCGAATGTCGATGAGGAAATGCGATGGCCATCGGTCATACGCTGCATGCAGGAAGACAACGCCCGCTCGTTCTGCTTCGTGCCGTTGACCACGGCAGCACGTCGGCTAGGGGCCATGGGATTTGTGAGTTTGGAGAAAGAGGCCTATAGCGAAACCGATTTGGAATTCCTGCAACAGGTAGCGAATCCGGTCGCTGTGGCGGTGGAGAATGCACTGGCCTTTCAAGAAATCGCCCAGCTCAAGGATAAGCTGGCCAAGGAGAAGCTCTACCTGGAAGAAGAGCTCCGGCTCGAGCATGGGTTTGAGGACATCATCGGCGACAGCGATCCTCTCAAACAGGTGCTTAAGCAGGTGGAGGTCGTGGCGCCGACCGACTCGACCGTCTTGATCCAGGGCGAAACGGGCACCGGCAAGGAGCTCATCGCGCGGGCCATCCATCGGCTCAGTGGTCGCCATGAACGTACATTTGTGAAGCTGAATTGTGCGGCGATTCCCACGGGACTCTTGGAGAGCGAGCTCTTTGGGCATGAACGGGGAGCCTTTACCGGAGCGATTTCGCAGAAAGCCGGCCGATTTGAGTTGGCCGATAAGGGCACGATCTTTCTCGATGAGGTTGGTGAAATCCCATTGGAGCTGCAGTCCAAGCTGCTTCGTGTGCTGCAGGAACAGGAGTTCGAACGGCTGGGTAGCACCAAAACCATCCGGGTGAATGTCCGTCTGATTGCCGCGACCAATCGGGATCTCAAGACCATGGTAGAGGCCAAACAGTTTCGGGGCGATTTGTACTATCGGCTGAATGTGTTTCCGGTCACGGTTCCTCCCTTGCGCGATCGACGGGAAGACATCCCCACGCTCGTTCGCTATTTCACACAGCACTATGCCCTACGCATGAAGAAGAATATCCAGACCGTGCCGGCGAAGACGCTGGAGGTACTGTCCCGCTATGTCTGGCCCGGCAACATTCGAGAGCTGGAAAATCTTGTGGAACGGTCAGTCATCCTGACACAAGGAACGGACTTGCAAGTACCCATCAGCGAGCTGCAGGCGACGAGTGACTCGACGGGCTCTTCCATGACGGCCTTGGAGGAAGCCGAACGCGAGCATATCCTGCGTGCCCTACAAGAAACCAAGTGGGTCGTTGGAGGGGCCGCGGGCGCCGCCGCTCGGTTAGGCGTCAAGCGCACCACACTCCAATCCAAGATGCAGAAATTCGGCATCACCCGCCCTGAGTAGTGTCTAGCCTTCAATGGGATTCTTGGTGTGGTCGAACCAGCAAGAATGTTGACTGACAGTTCGGAGTCCGTATTTCTGCGGCATGCACGATTCAAGACCCGACCCTAGATACGCGTAAAGCGACTCGGTTCGTTTGACGAGTGTTACGTTACACGATACAGTCTTCCGGTGAAGATACGGAACTTTCTGCATCAAGGCCTGCAACGGCTGTATTTGGACGGCAATGCCAAGGGTGTGCCATCAGATACGGTGGATAAGCTGCGGAAGATGTTTGCTTTTCTGGAGGTGATGAGCCACGCCGATGAAGTCAGAGCCCTCACCTCCTGGAAAGCACACACGTTGACTGGCGACCAAAAAGGCATGGTCAGTTTGAGCGTGACGCGCAACCGCCGCTTGACGTTCCGCGTGGGTGCAGCCGAACAAGAAACCTATGACGTAAATTTAGAAGATTGCCACTAACACAGGAGCAACCGGCCATGCCTATGAAGAACCCGCCTCATCCCGGCGATTTTATCCGTACCGAGATTATTGAACCGGCTGGCTTGTCCGTCACCGCCGCCGCCGATGTGCTGGACGTATCACGTCCTGCCCTCTCGAATTTGTTGAACGGCAAGGCCGACTTGACCGGCGATATGGCCTTGCGGATCGAAAAGGCCTTCGGCGTGAAGATGGATACGCTGATGAAGATGCAATCAAACTATGACATTGCCGAGACGCGCCGTCGCGAGAAAACCATTAAGGGTGTGCGGCGTTCCCATGCGACGCTGCACCCGTGAGTGTTTCACAAAGGGTAAGTTGCGAGATTCCGTGCTACGATTGAAGGCTAGTTGGGCACATGCTAGGAAATGATGCTATGACCAACGAAACGACCGACGTGCTTGAGGACTATGTGACGCTGTACCGCCGCGCCTTTGAGCAATTCGGCGCGCGCGCCTTATGGAGCTGCAAGGCCGTCCCGGAACCAACCCCAGAAGACGCACTGGCGATTACGCGGAGCTTGCGGGTCGAAGGCAACCTTGCGGCGCGGCGCTTAGCGGAACAGATTGAAAAGGCCTGCCGCCGTGCCCCTCACTAAAATCCAGTCCGACATTCTGCGCCTGATCGCCGCGCACCGCGACCCCGAAAGTTACATCGCCGGCAGTACGCCCCTCAATGTGAACGCCCCGCGTTATTCCGGGGATATTGATGTCTTTCATGACCGTGAAGACCGGGTGGCGCGGGCGGCGCAAACCGATGCTGCCGTGCTGGAACAGCATGGGTATGCTTTGCAATGGATCAGGCGTGATCCAACCATGTACGCTGTGCTTGCAGCGCGGGAGCAAGCAACCACAAAACTTGAATGGGTCGTTGATAGTGAGTTCCGGTTTTTCCCCTCCATGCGCGATGATACCTTCGGGTATGTCTTGCACCCGGTTGACCTTGCCACCAATAAAGTCGCCGCCGCCTACGGACGTCGGGAACCGCGTGACGTGGTGGATTTGTTAACCGTGCATGACCAGATTCTTCCGCTTGGCGCGGTCATCTGGGCGGCTGTCGGGAAAGCCATAGGATTCACCCCGGAAGGCATCATCAGCGAGATTCGCCGTCTTGCCCGGTACACCGAGGCTGATTTCCGCCGCCTCGACAGCAACCCGCGCATTGACCCTGCGGCAACCATGATCCGCCTGCGGGAAGTCCTCAATGAAGCTGAAGCGTTTGTGACGCGGATGCCAACGGAGAAGATTGGCCTGCTGTTTGTGCAGGACGGGAATGTTGTGCAGCCTGATCCTGACCAGCTGCAGACGTATCAAACGCACGAGGGCAAAACGCGCGGCCACTGGCCAAGCAGCCCTGACATCAGCGCCGCGATGTTTGAGCGTCTGGCGCAGGAACGAACGGCGCACGACCGCGACCGATAAAAGCTCTCGCCCCGGTGGAACGCGAGAGCAGCAACCGAAACGCACCAATAACCTCTAATCACAAACAGCATGTTACCGAACGCCCCCCCCGTGTTTCGCAAAGGGTACGTTATGAAACAATACTGGAAGCCTTTTAAACACTGCCCCTTGGTCGTTTCATAAGTCTGTTTCACGTCAACAGGGCGTAGCGGCCATGATCATCATGGACGAATGATTTGACATGCTAGTATGGAAACTTGTAGTACCTTAACAGTTTCCATGGTATCCATCCTGTCTTATGCCAACTCGAAAGCCTAAACAACAGGAGCCCTCAGTCGATCAAGCTGCTGTTCAAAGGGTGGTTGCTGCCGCTCGCCGGCAATTTCTCGCCCATGGATTTCGCTCCGTGAGCATGGATGATCTGGCCGCTGAACTGGGCATGAGTAAGAAGACCCTCTATGTGTCTTTCCCAAGCAAGGCCGCGCTTCTGGAAGCTGTGTTGAAGGAGAAATTTCGAGAGGTGGAGGCGGATCTCGGGCAGTTGGCGAAGGATCAAGCTGCCGATGTCGAAGCGGCGCTTCATCGGTTCCTCAATTGTTTACAACGGCACACGGCGGAAATTCAGCCGGCCTTTATCAGGGACATTGGGCGTGAGACTCCGGAACTGTTTCAGTTGATCGAGCAACGGCGCCGTGACGTGATCCGACGCTACTTTGGTGGGCTATTCGAAGACGGGAAGAAAACCGGGGTGATTCGGCATGACATCCCGACTCATCTCATCATCGAGATCTTGCTGGGTGCGGTCCAGGCCATCATGAATCCACCCAAGCTGGTGGAGCTGGGGCTCACTGTGGAACAGGGCTATTCGTTCATCATTCGTCTCATTTTAGAGGGAGCCTTGGTTCCCACAGAGAAGGCGCTGCCATGATGGACGATGGTCGCTGGATTTCACATCAACTTGTCTCGATCGGACTCGTGGTGATGGTGGGGGGTGCTCTGGCTGGTTGTAACCAGGCTGCCTCTGATCTGGTCCAGGGCTATGTCGAAGGAGAGTATGTCTATGTGGCCTCTCCGTACGGCGGAGCCTTAGCTACCCTATCAGTGCGGCGTGGTGCACAGGTCAATGCCGGGGATTCACTGTTTGTCCTGGAGCAAGCATCAGAGAAGGCGACAAGGGATGAAGCGGAACGAAAGTTGAGCAAAGCCAAGGCGACTCTCGAAGATACCAAGAAAGGGAAACGCCCCTCCGAGATTGAATCCTTAAGAGCACAGCTTAGGCAGGCACAGACGGCGCTGCAACTCTCATTACGAGAAGTAGCGCGTCAGGAGGGGCTTGGGGAAGTTCCTGGCGCAGCGGTGCAGCTCGAGGTGGATCGGGCCAGATCAGCACGGGATCAGAACCAGCAGCGAGTCTCCCAGCTCGAAGCGGATTTGAAGACAGCCCTCTTGGGTTCCCGTACCGATCTGGTTGCGGCGGCTGAAGCCGAAGTACGAGCCAAGGAAGCGGCGCTGGCCAAAGCGGAGTGGGATCTTGCACAGAAGCGTCAGGTTGCGCCGAAGGCCGGGTTTGTCTTTGACACGCTGTATCGGGAAGGTGAATGGGTCCCGGCAGGACGCCCTGTCGTGGTGCTCTTGCCGCCTGACCACATCAAGGTGCGAGCCTTTGTGTCTCAAGCGAGGCTTGGGGGGATCAAGCTCGGTGACCTCGCTCAAGTAACGGTCGATGGGGGGCAGGGCTCGATTCTAGGAACAGTCAGTTACATTTCACCGAAAGCAGAATATACGCCGCCGATGCTCTACAGCCAGGGCAGTCGTGACAAGCTGGTATTCCTGGTCGAAGTGTTGTTCGAACAGGCCGTTGCGGTGAACCTGCATCCTGGTCAGCCGGTGGACATCCGATTCAATGGTGTTCCATGACTGCGATGGTCGACCGGCAGGAGCTCGCCATTGATGTGAGCGGGATGACCAAGCGGTTCGGGGCTCGAACCGTGGTCGACCATATTGGGCTCCAGGTGCGTCGAGGAGAGATTTATGGCTTTCTCGGTCCGAACGGCAGCGGCAAGACCACCTTCATTCGTATGTTGTGCGGACTGCTCCGAGCGGACGAAGGCAGCGGAACCTGTTTGGGCTATGACGTCGTTCGTCAAAGTGAAGCCATCAAGGCTACGGTTGGTTATATGACGCAGCGATTTAGTTTCTATGAGGACCTGAGCATCGCGGAGAATCTGGACTTCGTGGCACGCATGTTCGGAATATCGGATCGACGTGCCGCGGTGGAGCAGAGCCTCGAACGGTTAGGGCTCGCTGACCGGCGGGCACAGCTCGCGGGGCAACTCTCCGGGGGCTGGAAACAACGACTCGCCTTGGCTGGTTGCCTGATACATCAGCCGCAATTGTTGCTACTCGATGAGCCAACAGCTGGGGTGGATCCGAAAGCCAGGCGAGAATTCTGGGAACAGATTCACGAGCTGGCCGCCGATGGGCTCACGTTTCTGATCACGACTCACTACATGGATGAAGCCGAGCGGTGCCACCGACTGGCCTATATTTCATGCGGAAAGCTGCTCGCCGATGGAACGGTCTCCGACGTGATTCAACAGGCGCGGCTTACGACCTGGTCGGTCAGCGGTCCCAACCTGCATCAACTGGCCGTGGAACTTCGTCGACAACCTGGGATTCAACAGGCGGTCGCGTTCGGAGATCGGCTCCACGTCAGTGGCGACGATCCGGGTAGGCTTGAGGCCGCGGTGGCCGCATTTCGCACTGGTCCCTATGAATGGCATCGTGTCGACACAGGGCTTGAGGATGTGTTCATCCACCTGATGCAGCACTCGTCGGACAACGTTGCGTCATGAGGATTCATTCGCCATTTTCAGTGTTCCGTTTCTGGGCGATCGTCGTGAAGGAATTCATTCAGATGCGTCGCGATCGGGTGACCTTTGGGATGATGATTGGTGTCCCGTTGATCCAGCTCGTACTCTTCGGCTTTGCGATCAACGCCGACCCGAAACATCTGCCGACCGTGGTGCTGCAGGCCGACTATGGTGCCCATGGGAGGACGCTTCTGCAGGCCATTCGCAACAGCAACTATTTCGAATTCATCCGCGAGGTCTCGACCGAGCAGGAAGCTGAGGACGTATTGTCGCGAGGCGAAGCCCAGTTCGTGATCAACATCCCTCCGAACTTCTCGCGCGATATGCTGCGTGGCGAGCGCCCGGCTATCCTTGTCGAAGCCGATGCCACCGACCCCGCCGCGACGGGTAACGCAATCGGCTCGTTACGCGTGCTCGTGACGACGGCCCTCCAACAGGATCTCAAGGGATCCCTGTCCTATGTGGTGCGCGGCGATGATCCGATCGAGTTGCGTGTGCATGCCCGATATAACCCAGAGGCCATCACACAATACAACATCGTGCCTGGGCTCATGGGGGTGGTGTTGACCATGACGATGGTGATGATCACCGGTTTGGCCATCACCCGTGAACGGGAACGGGGGACGATGGAAAATCTCTTGTCGATGCCGACAAGGCCATTTGAAGTGATGGTCGGCAAGGTGTTGCCCTACATTCTGGTCGGGTATATCCAGGTCATCCTCATTCTCCTGGCGGCTCATTTCCTCTTTGGCGTGCCGGTGTACGGCAATATTCCGATGCTCTTTGTGTCGGCGTTGGTCTTTATTGTGGCGAATCTGGCGATGGGGATCACGTTCTCCACGTTGGCACAGAACCAACTGCAAGCCATGCAGCTCTCGTTCTTCTTCTTTTTGCCGTCGCTGTTGTTGTCGGGGTTCATGTTCCCGTTTCGTGGCATGCCGCAATGGGCGCAAGCGATCGGCGAGGTGCTGCCCCTCACACATTTTTTACGGATTGTCCGAGGGATCATGTTGAAGGGGAACGGAGTGGAGGAGGTCGTTCTTCAACTCTGGCAGATCGCGTTGTTTGCCGCGGTGGTGTTGGTGATTGGGGTGAAGCGGTATCGACAGACGCTGGACTAATCTGCAGCGTGGATTCGAAAGACGACGCGATTCAGTAAGCGAATTGTGCGTCCTGGTATCGGTGTAGCCGGGGAGCTGGAGAGTGCCGATACGTCGGCAGCGTGCCGGGCGCTCGGCAGGACTCTTGGTGGCTTTCTGCCCTCCAGGCGCGTTCAGAGAGGGGATCTTCACAGTTTTCAATGGCTTCAGTGGATCCATCGGAGCACCTGTGGCTGGAACATGACTTGCGCTATCGGACTTGTGTGAACGGTTGAGGGAACAGGAGTTGGTAGGCAGTGCTCAAGATCACAAGCCATCACGATCCGGTGCGGCAAGACAGGTCGCTTCTTATTGAAGGGCGGCTGGCGGGTCCCTGGGTCGAAGAACTCCGGACCTATTGCCGACGCACCTGTGACGATCAATTGCCGTGCACACGAATCGACTTGAGCGGTGTCACGTTCATCGATATGGATGGGAAGCTACTGTTAACTCAGCTCTGGCAGCAAGGAATGGAACTACTGGCCTCCGGTTGTTTGACCAGGTGTTTGGTCGAGGACATTACGAAGGGGAGTCGTACCATTCCGGAGGGGCGGCATGGTGATGGCACGACCTGTTCCCGCCGATCTGGCTTGTCGCAGTGATGCCTTTCAGCGCGGAGGCCGATCTGGCTTGGGCTTGCCGCCACTGTAGGGCGCTCGGTACAATGTCACGTTTGTCTTCCTGAGGAATTCTTGAGGATTGCAGCATAAGGTAGGAAACATGCCGATAGTACGTCGATCAGTGCCGCACGTCTCATTCTGTTTCGTCTTTGCGACCCTAGCCCTGTCGATCGGCTGTAAGCAGGAAGCTGGTTCAATGCCGGCGCTGCCGGTGCCTCAGGTGGAAGTCGTCACGGTTCAAACCCAAGTTGTTCCTGATGAGCCGGAATTTATCGGTCGAGCGGAGGCCTCCCGTCCGGTTGAGATCCGTTCGCAAGTCACGGGAATTTTGAAGGCGGTGCTCTATCCCGAGGGCCGTGACGTGAAAAAGGGCGAGCGGCTGTATCAAATCGATCCGGTGCCTTTCAAGGCTGCGGTTGCGAGTGCGAAGGCCAAGATCGCGCAGGCGGAGGCGCGTGTCGTCCAGGCCAGACAGGATTTGGTCCGGGTGAAGCCGTTGCTTGCGGAGCAGGCGGTGAGCCAAAAGGATGTCGACGATGCTATTGCTCAGGAGTTATCCGCCAATGCGGCCCTGCAGGGGGCGCAGGCTGATCTCATCAAGGCTCAATTCGACCTGGACAACACGCTCATCACGGCGCCGATGAGCGGCATCATTGAACGCAGCCGGTACTATGAAGGACGGTTGGTCTCAGCTCAAACCGATCTCTTGACCACGATCCATCGGGTCGATCCCATGTATGTGGTGGTGAATGTGCCGGAGACATTCATTCTCAAACGGCGACGGGACATCGAAGCAAAAAGGATTACCCATCCGGGAGTCTATCAATTACGAGGACGGCTGACACTCATGGATGGGACGGTCTATCCCGAGGAGGGCGTCCTCGATCTCTTAGCGCCAGGCTTGCGAACGGAAACCAGTACACGTCAAACGCGAATTACGTTCCCAAATCCCCATCGGATCATTCTCCCAGGGCAGTTTGTGAAGGTCCGATTCACCGGCGACACGAAAACGAACGCGGTCCTCATCCCGCAGCGAGCCGTGTTACAGGGGCCGCAGGGCCCATTTGTTTTCGTAGTCAACCGCGAGGAGAAGGTCGAGATTCGAGATGTCGTAGCATCGGATTGGAAGGGGAATCAGTGGCTCATCGATCACGGCCTGAATGCCGGCGATCGAGTGGTCGTTAATGGGATCATGCAGATCGGTCCTGGCGCACCGGTGAATGCCGTTCCTTGGGTTGCCGCGAATGCGGAGCCTGCTCCTACCAGTCCTCAGTAAGGATCAACTGTGATTTCGCATACTTTTATTGATCGGCCAATTTTTGCCTCGGTGGTGTCGATTGTCGTGGTGGTCATGGGGCTGCTGGCCATGCAGTTCCTGCCGATCGCGCAGTTTCCGGAAATTACTCCCCCCGTCGTCCAAATCGACGCCGATTATCCAGGCGCCAGCGCCGAAGTTGCCGCGGAAGCCGTTGCCCGTCCGATCGAGGTGACATTACCGGGTATCGACAATCTGCTGTACTACGAATCGACCAGCAGCAACGATGGACACGTGTCGATCAAGCTGACGTTCGAAATCGGGACCAATCCTGATATCGCTCAGGTCCAAACCCAGAATCGGGAAAAACTCGCCGAGCCGCAGTTGCCGCCGGAAGTCGTTCGGCAGGGTATCTCCGTCAAGAAGATGTCGCCCGATCTGGTGTTGGTGGTGGCGCTCAAGTCGACCGATCCTCGGCACGACGCGGTCTTTCTGTCCAACTATGCCACCCTTCGGATCGTCGATGATCTGAAGCGCGTCAAGGGTGTCGGGGATGCGCTGGTGTTCGGTCAGCAAAATTACAGCATGCGGATCATTCTCAACCCGTTGTTGATGGCCAAGTTGGATCTCACCCCAAGTGACATCACGACCATCATCCGCGAACAGAATCGCGATTACCCGGCGGGGACGATCGGGCGTGAACCGGCTCCAAAGGGAACCGAGCTGACGATCCCGATTATTACCAAGGGACGTCTGACCGAGGTCAAGGAGTTTGAAGAGCTGATCGTGCGTGCCCTGCCTGACGGCTCAACGGTGCGCCTCAAAGATGTCGCGCGTATTGAATTGGGAGCCCAAGCGTATGGGCTCGAAGGGCGATGGAACAGCAAACCGACGACCTTCATTCTAACATTTTTGTCTCCAGGAGCGAACGCGCTTGATACCGTACGCCGTACGCGCGCGCAGATGGATGAACTCGCTAAAAACTTTCCTCCCAGCGTGTCGTACGACACACCCTATGACACCACCCGGTTTATTGAAATTTCAATCAAAGAAGTGGTCAAGACGTTGTTGGAAGCGATGGTCCTGGTTGTGTTCGTCGTGTACCTATTTCTCCAGACTTGGCGCGCCACGATTATTCCCACCGTTGCGGTTCCGGTCTCGCTGATCGGAACGTTCGTCGGCCTCTATGTCCTCGGATTCTCCATCAATACCATCACGCTTTTTGGGATGGTTTTGGCCATCGGAATCGTGGTGGACGACGCGATTGTTGTGGTGGAGAACGTCGAACGACATATGCGAGAAGGCCGGTTGACGGCGAAAGAGGCGGCCAAGCGGGCGATGAGCGAAGTGACTGAGCCGATCATCGCCATCGTGTTGGTGCTCGTGTCCGTCTTTGCTCCGGTCGGATTCATCGGCGGGATTACCGGGGCCCTCTATAAACAGTTTGCCGCGACCATCGCCATTTCGGTGACGGTCTCAGGATTCGTCGCCTTGACGTTGAGTCCTGCGCTCTGCGGCGTGGTGTTGACACCTCACCAGGGGAAACGGAGCGGGTTTTGGGATTGGTTCGATCGTCTGTTCAGCCGGACCCAGCAGGGCTACACGCGTGCCACGAGTGCGTTGCTCGTGCGGCCGATTCGTGTCCTGGCGGTCTTTGTCCTGTTGCTGATTGCCTCGATCGGACTGTTTGAGAAGTTGCCGAAAAGTTTTCTGCCCGAAGAAGACCAAGGATACTTCATCGTGATCGCGCAACTCCCTGATGGGGCCTCGAAACAGCGGACGGTCGCGGTGCTCGAACGGGTCGAGCGATTTTTCCAGGCCATCCCGGCGGTTCATTCCACCGATGCGCTGACCGGGCAGAATTTTGTGTTCGGCACGAGAGGGCCAAACTCTGCGACGATGTTCGTCCCGTTACATCTCTGGGATGACCGGCCTGAGCCGCAGTACCATGCCAAGGCGCTGGTTGGCGCGGCCTATGGAGAGTTTGCCAAAATTCCAGAAGCTCTACTCTTGGCGTTCAATGCGCCGTCGATCCGTGGAGTCGGGGCCGTCGGCGGCTTCTCCGCTCAAATTCAAGATCCCAGCAGCGGCGACTTTAAAAAGTTCGCCATGGTGGCCCAGCAATTTGTCGAACGCGCACAGAAAGAGCCGGCGATCGGACGGGTCGGAACCAATTTCCGCGTTTCCTCGCCACGACTCTATGCCGATGTGAATCGGGAACGAGCGAAAGCGCTGGGAGTGCCGATTTCGGATATTTTTGATACACTGCAGGCGTACTTCGGCAATTTTTACATCAATGACTTTGTCAAGTTCGGTCGCGTCTATCATGTGCAGACCGAAGCCGATGCCGAGTTTCGAGCGACACCGCAGAACCTGTCGAATATCTATGTGAGAGCCGTGAGCGCACAGGGGATCAATATGATTCCGCTCGACACGGTCGTGACGACCGAGTACCAGAGTGGGCCGGATCCGGTGAACCACTTCAATGGGTACAACACGGCGTTGCTCTTGGGCGCGGCTGCGCCGGGGTTCAGCTCAGGACAAGCGTTGGAGGCTTTAGAACGAGTGGCGAAGGAAGTGTTGGTCCCTCAGGGGTACGCCATCGATTGGAGCAACATTTCTTTTCAAGAGCAACGGGTCGGCGGGCAATCCAATCAGGTCTTTGTCATCGGATTGTTGATGGTCTTCCTGGTCTTGGCGGCCCAGTTCGAGAGTTGGGTTGTGCCGTTTGCGGTGATTTTGGCCGTTCCATTTGGGATCTTCGGTGCATTGGTGGCCGTGTGGCTTCGTGGATTCGAGAATGATCTCTACTTCCAGATTGGGTTGGTGACGTTGATCGGGTTATCGGCGAAGAATGCGATTTTGATCGTCGAATTCGCGAACACCCGATACGAGGCAGGGCGGCCCTTGATTGAAGCAGCGATCGAGGCGGCACGATTGCGGTTCCGACCGATTATCATGACCTCGATGGCCTTCATTTTTGGGATGTTCCCACTGGTCATCGCCAGTGGCGCAGGGGCGGCAAGCCGTCAGTCCATCGGCACCGGAGTGTTGGGTGGGATGTTGGGAGCGACGTTCCTGGCCATCTTTTTTGTTCCCCTCTTCTATGTCTTGATTCGCAGGTGGACTCAAGGTAGAGCTCAT
>JAOUGT010000250.1 GCA_029865485.1 Nitrospira sp. | reverse complement strand
GGCCTGCGAGGCCAGGCTAGGGCAAACGCAGCGATCTGGATTCATTTCTGGGCGATGACGACAGTGTGCTTCATTATCGTGCCACGAGCCGTACTGGCCACGGCGGCTTGGATGCGCAAGACTCGCCTGGCCAACGACATGTGTCTTCCAAGCAATGATCCCTATTTCCGGCGCCTGCTGAATCCGTATCGAGGCAAGGGACTGCTTGTGGAGGTGTTGGGATATAGCTATCGGGTGAAGGAGGGCGATGATCGGCTCCTGACACTTCTGAGCGATGCATTCGGTCTACAAGCGGACATTCACCTAGGCACGTTGGTTCAGTATGGCGAGCGCCATCCTCCGTTTCCGGTCGACCCTGATCGAGGGCTCTGTGTGGTGGTCTTGTTCAACGTGGCTCAGGCACCTGAGGAGACCCACAGCGAGTTTTTGGAAGAGTTGAAGGCTACGGTCCAACGCAGAGGCAGAACGACTATGTTGCTGGTCGTACTGGATTGCGAAGCGTACTCGCGGATCGATCAGGGGAAACGTCTCAAAGAACGGTGCCAGGCCTGGGTGACACTGGTGAACGAGTGCGGGCTGCAGGCCGTGCCATACCGAGACCCTTCTGGATCGCCGGAGAGGGAGTTGCAGACCTTGCTCGAGTGCTTGTGGCCCGGTGATGTTCGGGGGGCACGATGAGTACTCAGAAATCGCAGATTGCCCTCTCCTTAATTTCCCATACGAATATCGGCAAGACCACGCTGGCCAGAACGTTGCTCCGGAAGGATATCGGCCTCGTCGCGGATCGCGCGCATGTGACGCTCGAGAATCAAAAATACACCGTGCTGGAAACGGACGCAGGGGAGTCTTTGCAACTGTGGGATACGCCAGGTTTTCCCAACTGTCAAAAAATTCTCTCGCGATTGAGGGGGGATCGGAATCCAATCTTACGAATTGTCACGGAGGCCTGGGATCGATTCCGTGATCGACCTTCGTGGTGTGCGCAGCAAGCCGTGTTGAACGTGCAGCAAGAAGCGGACGTTGTTCTCTATCTGGTGAATGCGACCGAAGAACCGAGCATGGCCGGATATATCGCGTCAGAACTGCAACTGCTCGAATGGATCGGGAAGCCTGTCATTGTTCTCCTCAACCAAACCGGCCCTCCGAGGGACCGCGACGAACAACAACGGCTCGAACAACCCTGGAAGGACTACTTCGCTCGGTATGGCTTCGTCCGGGGTGTCCATAGCCTGGATGCATTCAGCCGCTGTTGGGTCCAAGAAGGGATTCTGTTCGAGACCATTCAATCACTGCTGCCTTCTCAGGACCGTCAACTCATGGGTCGATTGTTTAATGTCTGGCGGGACAAGAATCTCTCCGTCTTTCATGCGGCGATGGAACAGTGGGCTCTGCTGGTGTCACGCGCCGCGAGGTCGCGGGTGATGACCAGGGGTGACGGCTCACCGATGGACGTACAAAAACAGCAGGCCGTCGATGGTCTTTTGAAGAGTTTAGTGAACGAGGTGGGGGCAACGACGAAAGCCGTCATTGCCCTGCATGGCCTGGAAGGGGATGCGATTGGCGTCATCCAGGCCAGAATGGAACATGTCGAAGTCCGGCGGGGTTCACAGGGCCTGGGCGATGCGACGCTCAGCGGGACCGCGATCGGAGGGATCGGCGGTGCGTTGACCAGCGGGGCCTATGCCGGGCTCCATCTTGATGCGGCAACGGGTGGCGTCAGTATGGGGCTGTTCACGGTTGCTGGGGCGGTGGTGGGAGGCGTGCTCGGATTTTTCGGAGGAGAAGCCTGGGCGGAACGGCAGGTAGGACGGACACCGATGCCGGTCACGTGGTCGGATGAGTATCTGGATGTGCTGGTTCAAGACGTCATTATCCGATACCTCGCTATTGCTCATTTCGGCCGGGGGCAAGGACAGTACGTGGCGGATCCAGAAGATCCTAGATTCTGGATCGCGAAGGTAAATACGTTGGTCTCGAAGCAACAGACTGCATTGCACGAAGAGTGGAAACGGTTACGGGCACAAGATCCTGGAGCCAAGACAGAGGGGAAAGCCACAGAACTCACGGCTCTGTTCACAACCATCACACTCGAACTGCTCTGGAGCACCTATCCTGCCTCAAAACGATTTCTCAACCGCCTAGGTTAAGAACCGGCGAATTTCTCTCTGCAGCCCATGGTGCTTGGTTTATGTAAACGGGGAGCGAGTCACGAGGCTGACCCTTCACCGACGTGAGGGCGGCCGCCTCGTTCAACCTCCTCGTGCGCGTGAGATGGCACTTGGTTGACAGACTGCGGATCCACACATGAGAATCTGCTCCTATGTCATCGAAGGAGATCCCAGTCGTTCACCAGCCAATTTCAGCTGCGCAGCCAGCAGATGACGAGCCGACATTTCCCCGCTACGAAGGACCGGCGTTCTTATCCTATGGGTTTCGGCCATTCTTTCTGGGGGCTGCGTTGTTTGGGGCGCTGTCCATCCTCATCTGGGTTGCCTTGTTCGCCGGCAAGGCCCAAGCCACTTTGCTGTATTCCCCGCGCGAGTGGCACGTGCATGAAATGCTGTTTGGGTATTTGCCTGCGTTGATCGCCGGATTTTTGCTGACGGCCATGCCGAATTGGACGGATCGGATGCCCTTGAGAGGAGCTCCGTTATTGGCCTTGTTCCTCCTCTGGCTGTCAGGACGGCTGCTTGTCGCATCACCATGGTTTGGTCCGTCTGCTGCTGCCGTTATTGACGGGGCGTTTTTAGTCGTGCTGGCGTCCTATGTCTGGCGGGAAATCATTGCCGCTCGTAGCTGGGATCGTGCGCCGATTGGTGTGCTGGTCAGTTTTTTCGCCGGTGCGAACATTCTCTTTCACTTGTCTGCATTACAGGGCAGGCCAACTGACTTCCCGGAACGTCTGGCACTCTCCGTCATGACGATGTTGCTGACGATCATTGGAGGCCGCCTTGCCCCCACCTTTACTCGCGAATTCATGGCCGAACGAAACATGACCGGATTGCCCGAAGTGTTTTCCAGAATTGACGGTGTGGCGATCGTGCTGGTCCTTGTGGGAGTCATGAGCTGGATCGTGGAACCAGAGAGTCGAGGGGCTGGGGTGATGGTGCTCGTGGCCGGGGTAGCGAGTGTGGTGCGTCTGATTCGCTGGAGAGGATGGCTGACGTGGAGCGAGCCGCTCGTGCTGATTCTCCACGTGGGGTATGGTTGGGTGGGCCTGTTTTTAGTTGCCCTCGGCGCGTCGATTCTTGGTGTTGGGTTTTCTCCAGAAAATGCCGTTCATCTGCTTACCGCTGGGGCGATGGGTACCATGACGTTAGCGGTCATGACCCGGGCGAGTCTTGGTCACACGGGACGACCACGACATGCGGACCGAATCACCGTTGCAATCTATCTATTGATTAACATTGGGGCGTTCCTACGAATCCTTGCGCCCGATGCGGATATTCCCACTGCTCTCACCTATACGATGCTTGGGCTGTCAGCGATGAGCTGGAGCGGGGCCTATCTGCTCTTTGCCCTGGTGTATGGCCCTTTTCTTGTCCGTCCGAGCCTCGATGAGTAGAGCCCACAAGGCGAAGCCCTTGGTGCTCGAGCCTCTTGATTGCGACTAGGCGAAGGCTGCGAACCAGCTTAGGATTTCCCATGGTACCGGACGAAATTCAACAGGCGCCCGCGGTGGGATGGCTGGTGAGCGTCGCTCAATTCAAGATGCATCGCGGTCGAGCCATAGCCTTGAGAGGTGAGTATGGCACTCATCTTGCCGCATCGGTTCCGGCCAGGATCGGTGAGAAGTATTTGGCAGGTGGGTCTGGCATGTTCGGCCAGAAAACCTGCAAGCAGGGAAGGATGATTCCGCTCGTACAAGAGGTCGCTGCCGATGATGAGATCGAAGCGGCCCAATTCCAAGGCAGGTTCCAGCCATGGGGCGTTGAAGAAGGGAATGGGTGCGAGTCCATTGAGATCTGTGTTTTGGCGGAGAAATTCCTCTGCCAGGGGATGGTAGTCGCAGGCGGTGATGTTGGCCCCGCGCTGTTGCAAGACGAGGCTGGGGAGGCCAATCCCACAACCGACCTCGAGAATCTGTTTGCCGGCGATGGGAAAGCGACTCATCTCCTCGGCGAGCGCGAGCCCCGCCGGCCACACCACGCCAAAGAGAGGCCAGGAGGCGGAGGAGATTCCAATCCGTTCGGCGCAACCGTCAGGGTCGGAGAATTGTTGCCGATCGCGAAGGGCTCGAATCTGATAGGAGACCGTCCCGATCTGATAGCGGGT
>JAOUGT010000249.1 GCA_029865485.1 Nitrospira sp. | reverse complement strand
GCGGCAAACTGTTTGCGAAACTTCGCTACTTTTGGTCCCACCACGAATTGGCAGTACCCCTGAAACGGGTTTCGAGCAAAATACTCCTGATGGTAGGCTTCTGCTTCATACCATCGCGTCGCCGGAACCACTTGCGTCACGATGGGAGCTCCATACAGATTTGCGTCTGTGATGGTTTTCATAACCTGCTCAGCCGTCTGTTGTTGAGCTGCACTCCTATAAAAGATCGCCGACCGGTATTGCGTCCCGATATCGTTACCTTGTCGATTGAGCGTGGTTGGATCGTGGAGCGAAAAAAATATTTCGAGAAGTTCTTGATACGAGATCACAGAGGGGTTGAACGTGATCCGTATGGCCTCGGCATGACCAGTCTGTCCCCCACACACCTCTTCATACGTCGGATTGTCCGGGCCCCCACCGATGTAGCCTGACTCAACCGCCTCCACCCCTCGCACCTGGTCGAACACCGCTTCAAGACACCAAAAGCAGCCACCGGCAAGGATGGCGACATCCTGCCCGGGTAAGATCGTGCGTGATTCGTTGCCCATGATGTGAGTTGGTCGAGTAACGTGCGGGATTCTTTCAGCAGGCGGAGACTGGTTAATCCTCTTCTTCCTCTTCGATATCCTCAATCCCCTCGTAACTCATCTCGGGAAATGAAGCCGACGCCTTCTCACAGGCAGTCTCGACCATTTCTTCTGCATCTTCTGCTGAATCAGCATCGACTAAAAACTTCACGGTGATTGCATACCTCTGTTCCACTCCCGACTCCTTTCTCAACAACCTGCCCGATACCCCATGAGCGAGGCACCGCATAACGTCGTACTTTCTGACAGTTATGGTGGCCATGTCAACCGTTTCGGAACGGAAAGGTGACAAACCTGGCGTGTGAATGGACTTGGAGGGGATGTAAAAAACGACGAAAAAAGCGACGTTACTCGCCCTCTTCGAGATCGGCGAGAACCGATGTGAGTTTGACCAACTCGCCCGGAGCAATACGGGAGAACGCAAATCCAAAGCTATTCGCACCAACCCACCGCACGGTCGCTTCGTCGATCCGTACCGGCCAATCAAGACCCGGGATGTGGAGGCGACACTCGAATGTCGCTCCTTGTTCCACCTTCATATCACTTTCGAGCTTACAGCCTCCGGCAGAAATATCGACCGTGCGTCCCTGTCCTTCCTGCTTGCTCCCGGAAAACGTGCTGCGAAATTGAGCAGTGAACCGCGGTTGAACTCTACGCTCGTCCTGCGTCGGCCGTGCGTGAGGAGATTCCACTTTGTCCGATTGAAAGAATGAACGAAGCTTTTTCACAACTGACGACTCCTCATCGAGCCGCATGACCGGCGAGAGGACGGTGTATTTCGACCGTCACTCCCAGGACCGTTGCCTACTTCGTTGAGAGCAACATGTGTCCCCGTCGGTTTTGTTGGTAGCAGGATTCGTTTCGCTCGCTGCAGAACGGCCGCTCCTTTCCATAGGACACGATCGCGAGTTGATTGGGGTTAATCCCTGCTTCTTTCAGGTAGTTGCGAGCCGCTTTGGCTCGTTTATCGCCGAGTACCATGTTGTAGTCGCTGGTGCCCCGCTCATCACAATGGCCTTCGATCTTGAGCACTGCCCCAGGATGATCCTTGAGATAGGCGGCATTCTGATTGAGCGCCTCCATCCCTGTTTCAGATAAGGTCCATTGGTCATACCCGAAGAACACATCCTGCAACCCAGCTTCAACGGCAGCCTGTTCGTCTTTCGTTAACTCTGCTTGCTGCCGCACAATGACACTTGACGGGTTCAGACTCGTTGGATGTCCAGCTTGTCCACTGGGACTTGGCGCAAGACGTTCCTCGTTGGGGTTGCGAGAAAACCCTTTAAGCTCCCCGCTTGAGCTTCCGCCTGAGATGGCAGGAGCTTTTGAACTGGTACTTCCAGATCCCCCTTCACTCTCGGACTGAACCCATTTCTTGCTACACCCCTGGTCAGACAAGAACAGAAATCCCAGGACCACTACCACTCCTAACCTCGTCACCACTCTAGTCATAGGCGTTCTCCTCTTATGGCCTCCAGTGCTCACAACTCAGTCCTCTCGTCGCTTCGCAGCCGGTTGATGCAGGAATGGCTTCACGATGTGCCCCCACTTCACCTTGAAATGGCAACCGATCAACATCGATAAAGTAGCGCAGCAGCCAGAGCTTAGCCGATTACTGACAGGATGCCTAACAGTTTTTCATATCTAGCCGGATGACCGGATAGGTAGGGGATGATCGCTCTAGCGTGCGGAGAGATTGAGTGGACCGGAGGGAAGCGTCCAGCGGATTCGTGCGGCACAGACAGACCAGTCACCGCCGATCAGCGACACTGACAGATCACCGACCTGCTTAACGCTGGCCATTGCGATCGGCCCAACGGACAGGCCGTAACACGGCCCCCATACCGGCAATCGCACAGATAAACAACAGCATGGCGAGAGCAACCACCAGGAAGAATGCCGCTCTCATGTCGTGCAAAACAGGGATCATACTACGTCCCTCCTCTTGCTCGATGTATCAACTGCGCCATCCACAGGCACAGACCCATGGACTCATCGGATCGGCTTTCTGAAGAGGTCTCCCGCAACAGGGACATTGTCGAGTCCACACTCCCCTCACCTGCTGAGTGCCCACTGCAGCTGCACCCATTACCTGACTGCTATATCGGCAAAACCGACCCACGAGATAACCTTGTTTTCTGATAAGTGTAGATCATGCTCCGCGAGTGGTCCATGCTGCCTCCCCTTGTGGCCTCCCTCAACATACCCACAACCCACTGTAAATACTTGAAAATAGATGAACCGCGCTAGGCACCAACAGGAATTCACCCTGTTACCGACTCATTGAACGACACAGCCGACAGCATCAATCCGCTGAAAAACGCACCCAATCGGACGTTACACAGGCAGCTGAGAGAAAATCAAGACAAGATTTCCGCAACTCTGCTGTACACGCACAGCAGATACACACGAATGGAGAGACCGGTACGCACATGGCCAAGACAGGATCCAGCAGGATATCTTGTTGAGGAGCGCTGTGTAGGCTACCATGGTTCCGGCTCTTCCCCATCCGTCCACTAATGCAGCAATTCATACTGCACAGCACGAAGCAGCATAGGAAGATCCAGTGGCTTTGCAAAGGTCTGCCGTGCCCCGAGGAGCCTGGCCGTCTGCAATTCATCATGAGAGTGTCCACTCATCGCAATGACCTTCACATTCAGAAACGCGCGGGTCAGCTCCAAGATGAGGTCCAGCCCATTCATTTCAGGCATCTCCAAATCTGTAATAACTAAATCCATGGGCTGCACACGGAACCGCTCAAGCCCTTCTCGCCCATTGGTGGCCTCATAGGTTTGATACCCGGCATCCTCAAGGATCTGCGCCAGCAGGGTTCGCACGCACGCATCGTCTTCAATCACTAGAATGGTGGGGGGGCTCATCACCGTATGCCTTTCATCTTCCAGACCTCAGACGCCGGCTTTCTTAGGCGGCCAATGACTCTACTTCCGCCGACTCCCAGTTCAGATCCACCACTTCATGGACGGTACTCGTCTCCATCACCGGCTTGGCATACAACTGGCGGTGATGTTGGATAACGGCATCATCCCGATGACCGCAATTGACACAACGGGTACTGACACTCCACATCTCGCCATACCCCCCTTCCATATCGATCATGTGCTCTTCCAGCATCAACCCCTGGCAACGTGTGCAGTTCATCGTCGCTCCCTCCTATTTGATCATTACATCCGGGCTAAGAGAACTGTACCAGGGAGGAAAATTCCAACTAGATCTGAAGGAGTTACATCGAAAGAGGGGGGGATGGACAGGAAGCCCTTCAATCACGCCTGAGCGGAATTCCGGGCTGCCGTTGGACTACTGTGGCTCCGTCTGTGGAACCCAAACCTATGTGATTGCTAGCGGCAGGCCACCTCTTAGGCACAGCAGGTATGAGGAGACGCTCCCTATGCGGAAGTCTCGCAATCCATTGGAAAATTCCGGATTGAGCTCTCTGATCGTCGTGCTGCTTCTTGGTGAAATCCTCTCTCCAGCGCCTCATCAAGACACACCTGGATTTCAGCTATAGTCAGATCTGGGTAGTCCAGTCAAAACTTTCGCTGGAGTAAATGAGGCAAGTGATAGCCAATCGAATGGATTGATGAGTCATTCACGCAATGCTCGGAAAGAGTGAGATCAGTACAACCTGTTGGAGGGAAAGACTCTGGCAACTCATCGAGGCAGTGGTGCGCCCGGCAGGAATTGAACCTGCGACCTACGGGTTCGAAGCCCGGCGCTCTATCCAACTGAGCTACGGGCGCA
>JAOUGT010000248.1 GCA_029865485.1 Nitrospira sp. | reverse complement strand
CAGCCCGCCGCACCCCGACCCAGAGGTCGGGGGACTGCTCAATCGTTGATCCTAGGCCATTTGTGCGCGCAAATATTTCGGCGCAACGCTGAAACGAGTCGAGAGGGAACACCGGACAGATCATGGGTTACATACACCGGACAACTTCACTTGCTATCTACACATGAGAAACATGCCCGGTAGAAATGGGTCAGGTGCTCTTCTAGGGGAGTGGGGGTGTCGTTGCAGGAACAGTCAAGCGCGTGGGGAGCGTTGTCGACGGCCGTTGGGCCCTCACGGTCACCGAGCGAATACCGGGGTTCGAGACCGGAGCGCTGCTGGCCATATAGAGTGTCGTATCGCGGACCAGCTGAGCCGTCAGTTCTGTGAGACAGGCTTCTGTGACGTGTCCCTTCAGCTCATCGATCATGACCGGTGTGGCACCGAATAGTTTGTATTGAACCGTACCGGAAGAGATGCCTTCGTACCGTTTGACCTGTCCATCCCAGCGTTCAAGTTCAAGTCCAACCTTAGCCGCATAGTCGTACTCAAAGTCGACAAAGGGCGAAAGCAGAAACATGGACCCTCCAAGCACGATGCCCTTGAATGCCGACAGCCATGAGTGAGGCTCAATGGTTTCGTCCAGAGTGACGCGCGCGGACACGATTTTCTCGCCAAGGGAATCCGGCTTGGCTCCGAGCGGAATGAGGGTCGAGAAGAGACGAGTTTCCTGAACCTTATTGAGGATCCGCCGTTCAACTTCGGCCGAGGGATTTTGTGGGGCGCCGTTTCGTAAGAGGTGAAACGAGTCCATGACCAAGGGGACCCGCTCATTGTTGGCAAGTGAGTGGGACTCGACCGGCTGCAATTCTGCAGAGGATGGCTTCAATTCGATCGAGCGAGTACATCCGGTTCCCACGCACAACATAACTCCAATGCAACCTACGATCGACCAGCGAAGAGCATGTGTTGCCATGACAACCGCCTCCTCAGAAGTAAAAGGAAAAGCCACCGAAAGGCAGGCTCGCGTTCAGCCCAAGATTCGGATATGCCGTGCCGGCATTGGAAATGTGATGAAAGCGGTAGCCGGCGTTGAAGGCGAGTTGTGGCGTGATGAACCACGAAACGCCCACCCCTCCCGTGAGCACGAAATTGAATTCATTGGCCTCTTCACGAATCCGACCACCGAGATCTGTCCAGAATGGTCCACCGGCAAATTCCGCGTAAGGACGAACACGGCCCAAGGCCACAAAGGTGTATTTGATCCTTGGCGTGAACCCAATGCCGTGCGTCACGAGTGGTTCTCGAAACTCCAGGTAGACCATCTCTGCACCGAGCGAGATCTGTCCCCGGTACCAGCTATCCCCGATGGGGTCGGTCAAGGTAATCATCCATGACGGCATCACGGCCGGTCCGTGCTGCTTCGTCGTGTGTAAGTCTGTGAGTCGATGAGAGAACATGTAGCCGGCGGTCAACCCGACTTCTTGAGTGCCGACCGTGATGGTGGGCGAGCCGTCATCGGCTTGGGCGATGGGAACTGTCATGATCAGACAAACCATGGTTGTCGTGACGATGTGGGCAATCCAAGTCATGTTTTCTCCTCGTCACTATCCTGTCGGCTTCTGTGAGGAAAAACTTGATCGATAGAGGCCAGATGTGACCTGTTCTGAAGGTAGCAGAGGACCGAGTTCTGTCCAGCAGACCGCAGGGGCGCAGGAGCTCTAGCAGGATGCGGAAAAAGACCGCCAGCGGCGTTCTCGCGTCGCTCAGAGGCTCACCGTACAGAAGAGAGTACGGTGAGCCTCTTTGCTCGCTGCGGCCTTGCTGGACGGCCTTTTTGCGCATCCTGCGTGGCTGTTTAGTCTCGTCCCACACTTCGATATCTGTGACGGTTACAGAGGTCGAAAGGAGTTTTTCCGCAACCTGCTAGAAGTGGACGAATGCGCGAGGTAATGAAGATTATGCTATTCGGCTTGCTTCAGTTTGAGGAGGTGATTCAAGTCGGTCTGTAACTCAGGCAACGCATAGCGTTGATCCAAAGCAATGACTCGATCGAGGCACCGCAAGGCGGACGTCCAGTCGTGCCGTGCTTCATACACCTGTGCCAGATAGCGAAGTACAGCAGCCTCGGCTGGTTCGTTGCCGAGCTTGATGTAGTGTTCCGAGGCGTTGCTGAGGCAGCGCTCAGCTCCCAGGAGATCACCTTGGTCGAGATAACACTTGCCGAGTTGGCTATATGTCACGGCCAGCCCTTCCTCGTTGCCGACTATTCGATGGTGATCGAGGGCCTGTTTGAATGACGAGACGGCTTGAGTCCAATGGTGCCCACGGGCTTCTTGAAGAGCAAGATTCGTATAGAGGATCCCAAGACCGCGGCTGTCTTGTAATGTGTGCATGAGATCCAAGGCTTCGAGGTAGTAGGGGCGAGCGTGCTCTGGAAGGTCGGATGCGATCTGAAGATTGCCGAGGTTGACCAAGGTGTGGGCGATGGCGGCCAGGTTCCCCTCGGTCCGTTGGATCTGGAGAACTTCACGATAGCACTGTTCGGCTTGGGACAGATCGTTCATCAGGGCGCAGGTGTTGCCGAGGTTACCGAGAGAATCCGACAGCGCTTGCTGATCACCTCTCATTCGGTCGTCAGCGACGGCTGCCTCCCACGAAGCGCGAGCCTGAACCAAATCGCCGCGATGGAGAAAGATTCGGGCTCGATGTGTATGACCCTCACTCATGAGGTTGCGAAGAGTTGTTCGTGAAGCGCAAGATCGGATAATGTCGTTGCGAGATACGTGTTTTGCTAATCGCCGCCTTTTGGCGTGTCTCGCTTGTATTCAAGCTGCAGCTCGTCCTGTTCTTCCAGGCCCAGCCCAGCTCGAAACGAGCCGTACAGCTCTTCAACCTGTTCAACATCTCGCTCCGTGCGCGCTTCACGCTTCACGAGATACGCTTCACAGAGCTTCACACCCGTCTCAAAGTGCTGTGCGATGGTCTCCTCCGTCACCTGTTGCCAGGTGATGTAGATGCAGAAGGCCTGGAACGAATGGGCATTGGGGTAGCGCTGAGCCAGGGCAAGCAGGCCTTCATAGGCTTCGCGTGCCGTACGTCCTGCATTGGATGAAAACGTGCCTTCTAGCTCAACAGCGGTATCCCAGTCTGGGCCGAGTTCGGCTTCTGCTTGGTGAAAGGCTTCTTGTGCAGCAAGAGCTGGATCAAATCGCATGAATGACCTCAAATGTTGTGCTGCAGGATAGGCTGTGTAGAGGGGAGAGGTCAATCAGGCTGACGAGGGAGCGGTATCACGGGCGTGGTCCTAGGTGAGTCATCAGAAACTATGGGTGCTGCTGATTTTCTTCGGGCTCCGCAAATCTCACCCGTACTTCTATTTGGCATGTATGAATGTAGGCGAGCAGTGCGTTGATGAGCATGATGACACCGGCCATTTCGAGGCCTTCCTCGACTGTCACCAACATGGAATACTGAAAACTGCTCTCTCCGCTGTGCGATGCGGAATAGAGACCTTCGAGAATCTCCACCCCAAGTGCCCCACTCAGGAAAGTTCCTGCAGCTGTGATGAATTGTATTTTGGTCTGAGTAGGAAGATGCAGAAAGAATGTAAGATATGAAAGTGCGACTACCGCGGCCATCGCCATTCCGAACATGACCCATCCATAATGAAAGATGCCTCCTGCACGTTTCTGCCCTGTTACCCACCAGCCAAGCCGGTTCAGCATTTCGTGGACCTCGCTGGCTTCGTCAATTGCCATGTAGAGGAGAATGAATGAAAGAATAACCCAGTGGCGGCGATAGGTATCCTGACAGGTCTTCTTGAAGACGGCGATCAGTCCAAGCAATAGAGAAGCAAAGAGTAAGAGAATTGTTGAGAAGAGCGTGGGGATATTGGCTTCGGCATCCAAATAGAAGAGACGGACAAATCCGAGCGCGACATCGTTGCCCAGTACATACTTGACGAGTTGTCCGGCTACACTAGCAACCAGGAGGAGGAGGGTTATCCCGGCCAGTGCTCGAACCATGGTTCGGCGATTCAAGGAAACTTGGATGGAGGCAGAGTCTTGAGCGGAAGCAGGTCGACGTTCCTGTGTTTGAAAAGGCGGTTTACTCAAAAGCAGCATTGGTCAGACCCTCTTTTAACAACATTAGACTTCTTGCATAACCTCCGTTTGAGGATTCCCTTTCCGCCATGGATGTGCTTCCATGCCTTCTCTGACAGGGAGGAGCGCCATGGTGATTCAGGGCTGTGAAGGTATGCCGGAGGAGACGTTCCGGCGGTTGACCGGGGTCAGGAAGCGGACGTTTGCCGAGATGGCCGCCGTACTGGAGAGCGCCGAGGCGACACGCAAGAAGCGGGGCGGC
>JAOUGT010000247.1 GCA_029865485.1 Nitrospira sp. | reverse complement strand
GCCTGCGCCTCATCAGGCGCCAGAATCATGATGATATCGGAAGCCTTCACGGCGTCGGCCACAGGCATGACTTTCAATCCGCTCTGCTCAGCCTTTTTCCACGACGCCCCCTCGCGCAACCCAATCACGACATTGACCCCGCTTTCCTTCATATTCAGGGCATGCGCATGACCCTGACTACCATAGCCCACCACGGCGACTTTCTTGTTCCGAATCTGCTGAATATCAGCATCCTTATCGTAGTAGATATTCATGAAACACCCTTTCCATTGGTCAGTCTGCGGCGATATTCGCTCATCCCGCAGACCGTCATTCGCGGACAACTTTTTTTGCCTGTGCGACAGCCGGACGAACAGGCTCCCGCGCAACGGCGACTCGGCCAGTGCGGACCAAGTCTTTGATCCCAAGTGGCTGAAGCAAATTGATGATGGCTTCGATCTTCTTCGGATCTCCCGAGACTTCGATCGTATAGGTCGTCGGCGTCGAATCAATCACGTTCGCGCGAAAGATATCGACGATCCTCAGCGCTTCGGCTCGATCGACATCTTTCGTATGCACCTTGATGATCGCGGTCTCTCGGGAGACGAACTCTGTCTCGTTTAAGTCGACCACCTTGATCACATCGATCAGCTTGTTCAGCTGCTTCACGATCTGCTCGATGATCCGTTCGTCTCCTGACGTCACAATCGTCATTTGGGACATGGAAGGATCCAGCGTCGGAGCCACCGACAAGCTCTCGATATTGAAACCCCTCCCGCTGAACAACCCTGCGACTCGAGACAAGACGCCAAACTTGTTTTCAACGGTTACTGAAATAATATGTTCCATTCTCAACTCAAAAAGCTTATAGCCGATGGCTTATGGCTCGGAACCGACTACAGTCTCCCGTTTCTGCCATTAGCGATACGCCATATGCTCTCCACTCCTATGCGGTTAGCACCGTATCTTTATCTTCCGGCGTCACCTTGGCGCCGCCGGATTGTTTCTCCTTCAACGTAGGCGGATCTTCCAAGATCATCTCATGGTTGCACCCGCCGGCAGGAATCATCGGATAACAGTTCTCATAGGGATAGGTCGGCACGTCCACAATGACGGGCTTATCCGTTGCCAACGCTTCCTTCAAGACGGCATCCAGATCACCGACTTTTTTGACCCGCAACCCCACCGCCCCATAGGCATCCGCCAGTTTGACGAAATCCGGAGTCGTATCGAGATAACTCGAGGCATAGCGCCCTTCATAGAACAGATCCTGCCATTGCCGAACCATGCCGTGAAAACCATTGTTCAGGATGATAATCTTCACCGGCAGTTTGCTCACGACCGCCGTCGCCATTTCCTGCATATTCATCTGAATGCTGCCGTCACCGGCAATGCAGAGCACGAGGCGATCTCGGAAGGCCGCCTGTGCCCCCATGGCGGCGGGAAACCCAAAGCCCATCGTCCCAAGCCCGCCTGAGGTCAACCAGCGGTTTGGTTTTGCCAACTTAAAGTACTGCGCCGCCCACATTTGATGCTGTCCGACATCGGTTGCGACAATCGGATCTCGGTCTTTTGTCAACTCGTACAACCGCTTGACTACCTGCTGGGGCTTGATCGGCCCATCTTGTTCTTGGTGATATGTCAACGGATGAGCCTGTTGCCACTCGCGGATCTGATCCCACCAGGGCTTCCGAAGGTCTTTCTGTTCGCCGTTGACCGTCGCCCGCAGAATCTGATTCAGCTCGCGAAGCACGGTTCGACAATCGCCGACGATCGGGATATCGACGTGGATGTTCTTGCGAATCGACGTCGGGTCAATATCGACGTGAATCACCTTCGCGTGAGGGCAGAACTCCGACACCTTCCCCGTCACCCGGTCATCGAATCGTGCCCCAATGGCGATCACCAAATCTGAGTAATGCATGGCCATGTTGGCCTGATAAGTCCCATGCATCCCCAGCATCCCCATGGAGAGGGGATGTTCACCGGGGAATGCACCAAGCCCCATCAAGGTCATGTCGACGGGGATCTGCGTCATCTCAGCTAGCTCGATGAGCTCTTGCGATGCACCCGAGAACACGACCCCACCCCCGACATAGAGAATCGGCTTCTTGGCCTTCATGATGGCTTCGGCCGCTTGTTTGATCTGCCACTTATTCCCGTCGTAGGTCGGGTTGTACCCACGGATCGAAACAGAATTCGGATAGGTAAAGTCCGCTTTGGCCATCGAGACATCTTTGGGGATATCGACCAGGACCGGGCCTGGCCGGCCAGTCGTTGCGATGTAAAACGCCTCTTTGATGGTGGACGCCAAATCGTTCACATCTTTCACGAGGAAATTGTATTTCGTGCAGGGTCGGCTCAACCCTATATTGTCTGCTTCCTGGAACGCATCATTCCCGATCAAGCTCGTCGGTACTTGCCCGCTAAAGCAGACGACCGGGACTGAGTCCATATAGGCATCTGCCAACGCCGTGATGACATTGGTCATCCCTGGTCCTGAGGTGACCAGACAGACGCCGGCCTTTCCTGTCGCCTTGGCATAGCCCTCTGCCATATGACCCGCGCCTTGTTCATGGCGCGTCAGGATCACTTCAACATCTTTCTGCTGATGGAGCGTATCGAAAATCTTCAAGACGACTCCTCCCGGAAGCGCAAAGATGGTTTTCACCCCTTCCCGCTTCAGGCATTCGATGAAGATTTCAGAACCGGTGAGTTTCATGACACTCCTCCCTCTGACCGCACGTGCATAAGGCCTACGATCGATCGTGAGACCTTACAACAGCACCCCTCGCGGAAGCACGCATCATCCTGCACGAATGTGTTTGAAATCAAGGGGAAAGATTCTTGATCCTAGCATCCTCACAAAGGAGCGTCAATATAGCCCCGTGGGCACCCAGGAACGGAGCAGAACACCGCCTCGACACCTCGGAATTCGTACTGCATGACATAAAGTGCGTGGGTGGAAGACCTATAAGCCGGATTCTGTCCCGCAAAGAAGTTTCCCCCTTTGCCTGGATGATCATTTCTCTGGGATTCGAGTTACCCCGAACCTCGTGCGACCTACCCGAAGACCTCGACCGGGCCAGTCGGCGTACTGCAGTCCGTCAGGAGCACAGCACCTGTCTTCCTATTTGGCCTTGCACCGGGCGACGCTTACCCTGCCGGTGATGTCACCATCCCCGCGGTGGGCTCTTACCCCACCGTTTCACCCTTACCTGAGCCGCAGCGATCAGATGGGATCCCATCGCCTTGGCCATCGGCGGTTTGATTTCTGTGGTGCTGGTGTCGAATTGCTCCGCCTGGGAGTTACCCAGCGCCCTGCCCATGGAGTCCGGACTTTCCTCTCGAGGCCGAAGCCTCGAGCAACCATCCAGTCTTCCACCCACGCATCATCAGTATAAAGAAAGCAGTGGAAGGTAACAACAAGGCTGACCGGTCCTAATCACACAACAGTCCAGGGCGGTACGAACCCGCTACCTCCCCGCAACCTCCGGCAACAAGGCCGCGGGCACAGGAGTCCTCTTCTGGTAGATGGCCAGAGCCTCCGGCATCCATTTCTTTAACTGTTCAATTCGCGTTTCATGGCCTGGGTGCGTCGATAAGAACTCCGCCGGCCCACCGCCAGCAGACAGTTGGTCCATCCGTTCCCACAGGTGGACCGATTCTCGCGGATCGTAGCCCGCATCTGCAGCTAGAAGAATGCCAATGTAATCGGCTTCCGATTCATGCTTTCGACTGAAGGGAAGCAGCACGCCGACTTGCGTACCTAGGCCGAGCGCGGCCATCGTGGCCTGGCCAAGCATGGGATTCCCCCCGCTTAGCCCAATCGCAGCACCGGCAACTTGAAGTACGGTATTCGCTAGCTGCCCCTGACTCATGCGCTCGGCCCCATGCCGTGCCAGGGCATGGACCACTTCATGCCCCATCACCGCCGCGAGCCCAGCCTCGGTCTTTGCCACGGGGAAGATGCCCGTATACACCGCCATTTTCCCACCTGGGAGCGCAAACGCGTTGGCTGTCTTGTCATCCTTAATCACGGTGACTTCCCATTGAAACTGCTGAGCCATCTCAGCATACTTCGACCGTTTTGCAGCTTCAACAATTCGAGCCGCGACCCGTTTGACCGGCTCGATCTCACGAGGATCTTGCGACGGTCGCAGTTTAGGATCGCTCTTAACCTGATCGTAGGCTTGAGCTCCCATTTGCATCTCTTGGCCGACCGACGTCATGAGCAACTGCGACCGACCTGTATAGGGATTCGTCTGACATCCGACTACACTGATTCCTCCTGCGAAAAGACATACGATCGTTGTGGCACGTATCACTCGTCGGATGTGCATCATCACCCCTCCAGCGAACGCGCCCC
>JAOUGT010000246.1 GCA_029865485.1 Nitrospira sp. | reverse complement strand
GGGGGGGTATGGCGCCAAACCAGGGGATAGACCTGAGAGTCGCTCTGCTATACGACCGATGCCTCCATTTTGAAGTGTCCCGCTACGAAAACACCTGATTCGCCCGTACGAAAATCATAACTGGCAATGCCAAGGATACGCGATCGAATTCTCCGGGGTCGTGACAAATCCGAGGGCTGGTCTCAAGAGAAATGTCTACATTGTTATTCCCATTGATGACTTTTGCACCAGGCACCCCCATCCGACCGCGGCAAAACACCCCACGTTCTGAGCCTTCTGACAATGTGACCAGAAGAATAGTGCCCCTCATACCCCATCCCCGTTGTATTTGCACTACTACTGATAGGCGGCACTCCATTTGCTTGCATCGCTGTTGTACCGGGTAGGCGTCTCGTCACATTGAGCAAGCAGAGGGGGCCGGGTTTGAGAACAATTTGAGGCCGGAGAAGGGACGTGTAGATGAAAAGCATAGCGCTGGCATTGGTGATGGGAGTGGCGTCTTTGTTCACTTCAGGTTGTGGAGTCTACATGGCCTTCACGCAACCACCTCCTGTCGACACCACCTCCTTTGAAGCCGGGGGAGCGTGGTCACGGGATGTTATTATTGAAAAGCTCGGGGCTCCGCGATCCAGCACACGGAATGCCGACGGCACCCGAGAGGACGTGTATGAGTTCTATGAAGGGTCCGCTACCGGATGGAAAATCCTTCGTGGCGTCTTTCACCTGGGCGCGGATATTTTTACGTTGGCCTTGTGGGAGATCGTCGCGACCCCGTCAGAGTATCTGCTGAGAGGTGACAAGATCACCGCCCAGGCTACCTTCGATAAGAACGACCGAATCACGTCCTTCCGGGTGGTGGGCCGTGAAGAAAAGCCGCTTGAAAAGATCCATAAAAAACAAAATGGATCCTGAAGGAGGATGCTTGCCCATCGAAATTCTCGATGGTGCCCAGAGACGTCTGCGGAAGACTGCGAGTACCTTTAAGGAGTCCGACCCTTAGCTTCCCGGTTCAAAAACCTCACCCGAAATGGCAAGCAAAGCTGGTCGATTTCTGGGGGATTGTGACCTGTCCTAGAGCCGGTCCCAAAAGAAATCTTTGTTTCCACTGGTGCCACCTCGATGGAACCTGGCCGACCGAACGGCGAGGAGGACCACCGCTATGCAAGGACATCACAATCAGTCTAAGAACCAAGAACAACTTCTCCAACGATCCCCCACGAACAACAGGAATAATTTCTCACGAGTACGTCTGGCTCGGATGCACGCCACCCTGAGCAGGCACGTTGATAGCGGCTTGCTACCGGGACTCGTCGCACTAGTGAGCCACCGTGGTCGCGAGCACGTCGAGACGATCGGCGCTCAAGCCTTCGGGAGCAACGAGCCGATGAGGCGCGATACGATTTTTCGGCTCGCCTCAATGACAAAACCGGTTACAGCGGTCGGCGCCATGATCCTCGTGGAAGAATGCAAAGTCAGGCTCGACGATCCGGTCGATGAATGGTTGCCGGAACTGAAGGACCGCAGAGTATTGCGGACGATCGAGAGTCCGCTCGACGACACAGTTCCGGCGAAACGCCAGATCACGCTACGCGATCTTCTCACCTTCCGTTCAGGTTACGGTGAAGCGGGCTTCCTTGCGCCGACCTCTCTATTCCAGAAGGCGATGTCGGAGGCACGTCTCACCTTGGCCGAGTGGCCGTTCACCGGCACATCCGACGAGTTCATGAAGCGCCTGGGCCATCTCCCTCTCGCACATCAGCCGGGAGAGCGCTGGCTCTATCATATGGGTTGCGAGATCGTGGGCGTGGTGATCGCCCGCGTCTCAGGCAAGTCGCTGGGAACGTTTCTTCGTGAGCGCATCTTCGAGCCCCTCGGAATGAAAGACACGGGCTTCTTCGTGTCGGAGTCGAAGCTCGACCGCCTCCCGACATGTTATGGAAGGGACTTGGTCACTGGTCAAGTCGTTGTTCTTCACGAGGCGCACCAAGGCCACTTCGTCAGGCCTCCCGTCTTCGAATCCGGAGGCGGTGGGCTCGTCTCAACGGTCGACGACATGCTCGCATTTGGTCGGATGATGCTGAACAACGGCGTCTGTGACCATGAGCACATTCTCTCACGACCATCGATCGAGCTGATGACCATGGACCACCTCACGCCTGAGCAGAAGGCCGCGTCGCCATTCTTCGAGAATTTCTGGAATGAGCATGGCTGGGGCTTCGGCATGGGGGTGGTCACAGCGCGCAACGATCTAGCAGGCGTACCTGGACGCTTCGGTTGGGACGGCGCCTTCGGCACGTCCTGGCACGTCGACCCGAAAGAGCAGATGGTGGGAGTGTTCATGACCCAGCGAAGGCCCGACGCACTAAGCATTCCCGCATTCGTTCTCGACTTTTGGACTTCGGCGTACCAATTGATTGACGATTAAGGCTGGCTCCCGCATAAGCAACGAAAGTAAGGGGCGGACCCTGTTGTCTCGGCCGTGATGGAGAGGATGCCCTCAATTTTTGTGCCTTGACCGGTATCCGTCCGATCGTGGAGACCTTTCCGTTGGAACAGGCAGCGGCCGCCTACGATCGTATGTTAAGCGGAAAGGCCCGTTGTCGCGTGGTACTGAGCATGCAGTAACGAGTTCTTATTGTGGTACATGAAGGAATCCGACCGCTTTGTTCGGTCAGAAACAGCGTCCTTTACGCCCTCAAGGAAACGAGACGGTTGGCGTGAAGGGCTCGCGACGTTCGAGAACCATCGTGGCTTTTTGAAACGAGTAGGAGTCGGAAAGAAATCTCTGTTTGGAGAAGGACGCATCTGGCCCGGGTGGACGGAGGCTGAGATCTCCATCCTTCAACCGGTCGCGGAGGGCGGGCGCAGCGACTCCCCCTTCTCCATCGAAAATGGTGCTTGGCCGATTGGCCGCGGACGCGTAGAGGTGCCGGTAACCAGGAGGAATGCGATGCCTGTTAAGAAGAAGACTCGGAGTCCGATGAGACGACGCCGACCCCGCGGGCGGCTGACGAAGGCTGCGGCGAAGAACGCTACGGAATCCGGACTCAGCCTACGGGTAGACGAGTTGACGGAGCGGATCGATATTGTGCTGCCGGAGGTGACGGCGCGGGTTGCGGCGTTGGAGCATCTGCTGCTGGAGCTGAAACTGTGCAGGCACGACGACCTGCGTCGCGCGCGGCAGTTTGTGCGAGAACAGGAGGCGTAAGGGACCACGAGCGATCTGGGCCCTGAAGAGCTGATAGTCGATGACGCCATTGACCAGGGGCATGAGGTAAGAGCGGCGGGGCAGCAGGTGAGGAGAGCCGACTCCATGCGTATGCGGGAGCCTTGCGTGAACACGAATCCGGTCTAAGACACGCTCAAGACCATGGTTTTGTTCCTTCTAGGGCAGACGTACTAAGCTGATGCCGCGTGTCGGCCTAGCGTTCTGATGTGTCTTGTAGACCCAGCTGATCCACTCCACGCGTGAATGAAAGGACAGACGTCGATGAACTTACAACCATTGCACGATTGGGTCTTGATCCGGACCGGCGAACCGAGGGAGAAGAGCGCCGGTGGCATTATCATTCCGGACAGCGCGCAAGAGAAAGCGGAGGAAGGAGAGGTCCTCGCCGTGGGGGCTGGTCGCTTTGTCGAGGACAAGGATTCGAAGGACAAGGTCAAGAAGAAGACCTTTGTGAAGACCACCCTCAAACCGGGAGAGCGTATCCTGTATGATAAACACGCCGCCAGAGACGTGGAGGGCGACGATGAAGGATTGGTGCTCGTTCGTGAAGAGGATGTCTTGGGCTATCTTCGGTAACTGACGGGCTTCAGAGAAAGAGGATGGTGCGCACATCGGAGACTGACTTCACCCCCGGACATCTGACGCTGACCAGGATTTCCACTTCGTCGTTTGAGCATGGCAGACAGGGCCAGAAAGTGGCCGAACACCATAGCCTGGCAGGAAGACCACCCGATCAAGGACCGGCCGGTCAACGGCACAACGGTCCAGGAGCACGATCATGAAGATGCTGCAGATTGCTTGTGGGGAGAAACTTGAAGAGGAGGTCCTCGCCCTGTTTCAGAACCTGGGGATCAAGGGCTATACGATGATCAAGGGTGTGGGAGGCAGTGGTACAACCGGAACGGTCTCCGGAACCGGTGGCTCGATCGATCGCAATACGTTGTTCATGGTCGCGCTCGAAGATGATCACATTCACATGACGCAGGTGCTGAACGCCGTGAAAGGAATCCATACCAAATATGTGCACGGGTACCGTGGCCTTGAAATCCCGTTCAAAGTCTTTCTGCAACCCTGCGAAGTCATCCTGTAGCGATGCTAGGCTCGAATCCTGGGCCGACATGGGTATGGCAAAG
>JAOUGT010000245.1 GCA_029865485.1 Nitrospira sp. | reverse complement strand
CAGGAGCAGGCGAGCGGGATCGACCAGGTGAACAAGGCGATCATGTCCATGGACGAGACGACGCAACAGAATGCGGCCTTGGTGGAAGAGACCACCAGCGCCTGCCAATCTATGAAGGCACAGGCCCAGGATCTCCTGCGGCAAGTCGAAGTATTCAAGGTCGAGGGGACGGGACAGGGCAGGACGGTGCGCCTGGAGCGATCAGCAGGCCGGTCGATGTCCCATCAGGCCGGCGGCACGCCGACACCGAAGCAACCGGTGGGGAAGGTTCCGGCCGGAGTCGGGGCCAGGAACAGCCATGATCGTTCGGCCAAGGGAGGCGACTTTGAAGAGTTCTAGAGGCGGCACACCCCGGAAGTCTTAGGCTCAGGACTCATTCTTTCAATAGAAGATGACGGTTGCAGCCAGACAGCTCGCCGAGAAGAAGGTGTGGGCACAGCGATCATAGCGCATGGCAATCCGACGCCAATCCGTGATCCGGCCAAACATGATCTCGATTGTGTGGCGTTGTTTGTAAAGGGTTTTGCTGTAGCGGAGCCGTGTCGTTCGGTTCTTGCGGGGCGGAATGCATGGTGTGACACCCTGCGTCTTGAGGGCGGTGATGAACCACTCCGCATCATAGCCGCGGTCGGCGATCAGGTGTGTGGCGTGGGAAAGACTGGGCAGCAAGCATCTCGCACCAGTGTCATCACTGAGGGGTCCCGCGGTCAGCAACAGGTGCACCGGCTTGCCCGCGTCGTCGTACACCGCATGGAGCTTCGAATGCAAGCCGCCGTTCGTGCGGCCAATACAGCGGGGGACTGCCCATTTTTAGGCAGACTTGCCGCCGTTCGGTGAGCCTTCAGATGGGTCGCGTCGATCATCAGGCCGTCGCTTGCCCTAGAGTGTCGAGACAATTCCCGGAAGATCTTGTGAAAGATCCCCGCTCGGCTCCAGCGTACAAACCGGTTGTAGCGTGTCTTGTGTGGACCATAGGCCTTCGGCGCATCCTTCCATTGAAGGCCGTACCAGATCACATCGATGATCCCGCTGATCACCCGTCGGTCATCCGCTCGCGGGACACCGTGCGACACCGGAAAATAGGGCTTGATCCGGTTCAACTGCTGCTGGGTCAACAGAAACATGTCACTCATGGCTACCTCCAGCCATAGTGAAGCACAGATTATTTGCTATGGAAACCCTCAAACTTACTGAGTCCTGAGCCTAGGGTGTGCGACGGAATCCCGTCGTATGAGCTGGCGTAGCCGGCCACCATGGCAGAAGACAAGGACATCGTCGATGCGTCCACATGGGCTTGAACGCTACGGCCGACTTCACCGAGGCGGTAGGCGACGCGGTCTCCATCGTGAACGGTTCGCGCATCGGTCCTACGCCAACGACGTGCCGAGCTATGAGGCGCAAATCGCCTGGAAGCCGGCGCCATGGGACTGGCGAGGAAGCAGCATCTGTTGCTGATCGGACTACTCTGGAACGTCGATAGAGAACTTGCCGCCAGGGGGTTCTCAAGGCTGGATCGATATGGTCTTGCGCCAAAGACAGGAAGTATTCTTGGTCTCAAAGACTCTTGCCTGTCGGCTCGTGAGGTCGTTGACGGATGGGACGAAAGCGCGAGTCAATCCATGAAAAGTCAAGCGGATAATCTCTTGCCCCGGATGGCCATGTTTAAGATGGAGCTGTCCGAATCGGAGAAAGCCGCCACCCCCGCCATCGCCAGTGTACGAGAACATGCGGCTCGATCCATTGAGAGAGCCTACGGTCCAGAGCGCCAACCGGATCGGCCACGGCCGCCAGCCTCCAGAACGAAGGCACCAACACGACACCTGGCCGTTGTCGGAAAGGACGGACGCAGTGGGCCGAACGGGAGTTTCGAGGAATTCTAAAGAGCGGGGAGGGCGGGTCCGTTGTCCCCGTGGCCTGTCGCGGCCGACGACCGGCGGGGCAAAATCGAGCAACTCTGGACGAAAAAGCATGAAGTGTTCTTGGGGACAATGAGACCTGCCCGCCGACCTCGGCCGATTTGGGGGAGCATTCCGACATCATACCTGGCTTCTCCCGCGCCATTCTGTCCGTACATCGAGAATCGGACGATCACCGTCGCTCAAGATCCGCCTGAATGCTCCGATAGCATACGTGGCGGTCATCTATAGATGACGGTGATCGGGCTTTCGGCTCGATCGGCCTGAGCGGACAGGAGGGAGACCTGTCAGTTAAAGGCGCAACGGATCCTCATTCTGGGGGTGATCGGTCGCGCTTTTGTGTCTTCTGACGAGACGGGAGATCGACAAGCCCGGCTGACGCGTCACGGACCTTCCTAATGAGCACGCCGGCATCGAATACATCCTGTGCTGATCCGATTGTAGGCTATGGGGATGGAGGGGAGAGCTCATGAAGAGGTTTCAGAACATCAAGATCGTTCACAAGCTGATCGTCATTGCCGCCATCTTCTTGGCTGGTCAGGTCGTTGGGATGATCGCCTCGACATTGGGGCTGTCTGACCTGAGCGGGCGCACAGAAGCGCTCTATCGGGTCAATCTGCTGCCGGTCAAAGCGCTCGGTGAGTTGAAAGCGCTGAATTATAAAATGGTCGCCCAGATCGGCTTCCATATTCAGGCGTATGACAGCGCCGGGGTGACAAAAGCAGAGAAAGACATCGAGGCCATCGACAAAGAGGTCGACGAACTCTTGGCCCAGTATGTCCCGATTATCGTCAACGACTCGGAGCGGAAGGCGTTTGAGCGGTATACCAGCGACTGGGCGAAATTCAAAGAGGTCCGGGAGAAAGTCCTGAAGCTCAGCCGACTCTACAGCAAGGACGGGGCGACTGAGGTGGGCATGAAAGAACTGGCGCCGATTCGAGAAGCCATGCTTGGTGAGCTCCAATCGCTGATCAAGGAAAACGAACAGCAAGCTCAAGAGAGTTATCAGGGGAGCCAGGCGCTGGCCGTCCGGCTGACGTGGCTTCAGATCGCCACGGTTGTCCTGATGTCGCTGATCGGCCTGGTTGTGTCGTGGATGGTTGCGACGCGTATCAAGAAGAATCTGGCGGATGTCCTGGGGGCAGCGCAGAAGTTGGCGGGGGGAGACCTGACGGCACGGAGTCAGGTGACGACGACCGAGGAGTCTGGGCAGTTGGCCACCGCCTTCAATCAGATGGCGGAGGCGTTGGCCCAGGCGACGGCGAAGCAACAGGAGGCGCTGGAGGAAGCGAACGCCCGGATCGAGATCATGAACACGACGAGCATTGTGTCGGAAGCGGACCTCAAGGGCGACATCCTCACCGCCAACGCCAAATATCAGGAAATCTCCAAATACTCAGAAAAAGAATTGGTCGGCAATCCGCACAGTATCACGCGGCATCCGGATATGCCCAAGGAGGTCTTTAAGCAGATGTGGGCGACGATCGGGCGAGGACAGATCTTCCGCGGTGTGATCAAGAATCGCGCAAAAGACGGCACGCCCTATTACGTCGATGCGGTGATCAAGCCGATCATGGGGCCGAACGGCAAACCTAAAAAGTACCTGGGGGTGCGCTACGACATCACTCAGTACGAGTTGGCGCGGCAGAATATGAAAGGCATCGTCGATGCGATCGATGGATCCTACGCCACGGTCGAGTTCGATCTGAAAGGCAATGTCCTCACGGCGAACAACGTGTTTTTGCAGACCATGGGCTACAGCCTCGACGAAATCAAGGGCAAGCACCACAGTCAGTTCGTCGATTCGTCCTATAGCAGCTCGCCAGACTATCGCGCCTTCTGGGAGAGGCTCGGGCGCGGGGAGCGGGATGCCGGTCAGTACAAACGCGTCACCAAGAGTGGCAAGGAGGTCTGGATCCAGGCCAGTTACAACCCGATTAAGGACGAGATGGGGCGGCCGTTCAAAGTGCTGAAATTGGCCGCCGATATTACGGGACAGAAACAGGCGCAGGTCGAAGTGGAAAAGCTGATTGTGGCGGCGGCCGCCGGCCAGCTGGCGGACCGGATTCAGACCGAACGGTTCGAGGGCACGGCCAAGGCGCTGACCCAGAGCTTCAACCAGCTCCTCGATGCCGTCGCCATTCCCTTGACCGAAGCCCAGACGGTGCTCACCGCGCTGGCGAAGAACGACCTCACCAAGACGATGGCGGGCACCTATCAGGGCGAATTCGAGCAGATGAAGGTCAGCTTGAACAGCGCGCTGACGAATCTGGCGAAGACGATCTCGACGGTGCGCGAGGCGGTGGACGCGGTGTCGTCGGGGGCGGAACAGATCACCAAGGGCAATGAAGACCTCTCGCAACGGACGAGCGAGCAGGCGAGTGCGTTGGAGGAGACCAGCGCCTCGATGGAAGAGATGACGAGCACGGTGAAGCAGAACGCCGACAACGC
>JAOUGT010000051.1 GCA_029865485.1 Nitrospira sp. | reverse complement strand
AGCAAAGAACTGAGTTGGTCTCCTCTACCCTATCGCTTCAGCCACAGCACAGAGAGAGGCGGGAGGGTGAGTGTCAGGGAATAGGGGAAGCCATGGCTTGGAGTTTGGTCAGCATGTAGCCCGCCTCCGTTTCCGAGATTACTCCCGCCGTAGGCGATGCCATCGGTATTGATCAGCTCGCGATACCACCCTGCTTCGGGGACTCCGAGGCGGTAGCCATGTCTGGGAACGGGGGTGAAGTTGTACACACAAACGATCGCCTCACCCGTTGTCCTTCCCTTGCGAAGGTAGGCGATGACAGAGTTGTTGGAGTCGCTGAAGTCGATCCACTGAAATCCGTCCCAATCAAAGTCGATCTCGTGTAACGCCGGTTCCTGTCGATAGAGGTGGTTCAGGTCGCGGGTGAGACGTTGCAATCCGCGATGCGGCTCCTGTTCGCAGAGATGCCAGTCGAGGCTGGTGTCATGGTTCCATTCCTGCCACTGCCCGAACTCGCCGCCCATGAACAGCATCTTTTTCCCGGGGTGGCTGTACATATATCCATACAGCAGCCGGAGATTGGCAAAGCGTTGCCACACATCACCGGGCATCTTGTCGAGCAGTGTTCGTTTGCCGTAGACCACCTCGTCATGCGACAGGGCAAGGATGAAGTTCTCATTGAATGCGTAGAGCAAGCCAAACGTGATTTGGCTCTGATGGAACCGGCGATAGATGGGGTCATACTGGAAGAATGCTAATATGTCGTGCATCCATCCCATATTCCACTTGAAGGTAAAGCCCAGTCCTCCCGTATAGGTCGGGCGTGAGACGCCAGGCCATGACGTCGATTCTTCTGCAATGGTGATGGCCCCGGGAAATTCTCGGTGGACGAGAATGTTGAGTTCCTTCAGCAGCGAGACTGCACCAAGGTTTTCCTTTCCTCCAAATTCATTGGGAATCCATTCACCATCCTTTCTCCCATAGTCGAGGTACAGCATGGAAGCCACAGCATCGACGCGTAGTCCGTCGATGTGGTACTTGTCCAACCAGAAGAGGGCGCTATTCAGGAGAAACGTTCGCACCTCCACACGATCGTAGTTGAAGATCCGGCTGTGCCAATCGGGGTGGTAGCCCAGACGAGGGTCGGCGTGGTCATAGAGATGTGTCCCATCAAACAGGGCTAATCCATGTGGATCATCCGGAAAGTGCGCCGGCGCCCAGTCAATGATGACCCCGAGTCCGGCTTGGTGTGCCCTGTCCACGAATGCCATGAATCCCTGTGGTTCACCGTACCGACTGGTGGCGGCAAAATATCCGGTCGCTTGATAGCCCCATGATCCGTCGAAGGGATGCTCCGTGATCGGGAGCAGCTCAAGGTGGGTATAGCCGAGATCCTTGGCATAGGGGATGAGTTTCTCAGCGAGTTCTTGGTACGTCAGCCACCGATTATTCTCCCCCGGTACGCGCATCCAGGATCCCAAATGCACTTCATAGATCGAGAGCGGGCTTGTGAGTGGATCTTGTTTCGATCGTGCCGCCATCCAAGTCTCATCTTGCCACCGGTAGGCGGACAGCTCGCGTACGACCGAGGCCGTCCGGGGGCGAAGCTCGCTGGCGAAGGCATAGGGATCGGCCTTGAGCAAGAGCGCGTTGTGCTCTCGTGAAAGAATCTCGTACTTGTACAGGGTCCCTTCTGGGAGATTGGGAATAAAGAGTTCCCAGGCTCCGGTCGCTCCACGGCTTGCCATGGGATGGAGGAGACCGTTCCAGCCATTGAAATCTCCCACGACACTGACACGGGCGGCATTCGGGGCCCATACCACAAAGTGCACGCCACGGATGCCTGCAATGGTGCGGAGATGGGCGCCGAAGTGTTCGTAGGCTTTGAGTAACGTTCCCTCGGCGAACAGGTGCAGATCGAAATCCGTTAACAGCGGGGAAACGGCATAGGGATCGTCGGTCTCCGTGACAGCGCCGTCAAGGTGTGTGATGCGAAGTCGATATGAGGGGAGAGATGTCGTGTCCGGAAGCGCCATCTCGTACAGCCCCTCTTCGTACACGCGCGTCATGTGCCACAGACCTGAGTTGGAGAGGAGCACAACCTCCTTCACCCCGGGCTGCCAGGTTCGGACGACAAGATGGGGGCGGTCATTGATCGAGATCAGGTGTGGTCCGAGAACCGAGTGCGGATTCCAATGGGTCCCAGCTCTGAGGCGATCGACATCATCCTGGTGAACGGTGGGCTCGTATGACATACGCCTATCCTACTGAGGGCGACTCCGATTAGGAAGGAGAAAATGTGATGATCTGAGGCACCACAACAAGAGTCTGAAAGACGACTCTGATTGCATTGAGACCATCGTCCCCGGATAATGCGTTGGACCGTGGTGGCCACCAGCCACACGAGCTCTTCCGCAGCCTGCTAGGCGGTCGATCACAAGTCGTCGCGGGGAATCGCATGTCATTCTTGACGTTGGCGCTGCTTATTTTTGGTCTGTGCTATCTGCTCATCATGACCGAGCGCCTCCACAAGACGATTGTGGCGCTGTTTGGCGCTGCGGTGATGATTAGTTTGGGGGTGGTGTCACAAGAAGAGGCGTTCTACTCCCACGAGTTTGGGGTCGATTACAACGTCGTCTTTCTGTTGATCGGCATGATGGTCATCGTGAACATCGTCCGAGAGACGGGACTCTTCGAGGTGTTGGCCATTTGGGCGGCTCAGCGGGCAGACGCGAAACCGTTCCGCCTTCTGGTCTTATTGGCGGTGTTGACCGCTGCCTTATCCGCCATGCTGGATAATGTGACCACTGTCCTCTTGATGGCGCCAGTCACACTCGCGATCACGAAACGATTGGAGTTGAACCCGATCCCATTTTTGATGACTGAGGCCCTGGCCTCCAACATCGGCGGGACAGCTACACTCGTCGGAGATCCTCCCAATATCATGATCGCCAGCAAGGCGGAGCTCAGTTATCTTGATTTTTTACTCATGTTGGGACCGATCGTTCTTATCATCATGGTGCTGTTTCTCACGGTATTGTGGGTCATCTTTGGACGAACCATGACAGTTGCTCCACATCTAAGAGAAGCCGTCCTCTTGCTGAGTTCACGGCAGGCGGTGCCGGATGAGGCGTTCTTGAGGCGCTGTCTCATCTTGCTGGTGATCGTCAATGTGGCCTTCTGTTTCCACTCTCTGGTCCATCTTGAACCGGCCACGATTGCGCTATTAGGAGCGAGCCTGTTCATGGTGATCGGGCATGCGAGACGCAACCATGAGGATGCGGAGGAGCTGACGTATTTGGCAGAAGTGGAGTGGAAAACCATCTTCTTTTTTATCGGTCTCTTCATCCTGGTAGGGGGACTGGTCAAAGTCGGAGTGATTCGGTATCTCGCTGATCAGTTGGTGTCGGTAACGAGAGGAAATCTTGCGGGAACCACCATGACGGTACTCTGGGGTTCAGCCGTCCTGTCTGCCGTAGTCGACAACATTCCCTATGTCGCTGCGATGAATCCGTTGATTGTCGATCTCGCCCGATCGCTGCATCCGGAGATTACCGACTATGCCACACTGGTCCATCAAGCAGATATCATCCCGCTCTGGTGGGCGTTGGCATTGGGAGCGTGCTTAGGAGGTAACGGCACCATCATTGGAGCGAGTGCCAACGTCGTGATCGTGGACCTTGCTCGGAAGGCTGGATATCGGATTACCTTTTGGCAGTTTTTTAAGTATGGTTTCCCGGTCATGCTGGGGTCGGTTGCTCTCAGTGCAATGTACCTCTGGGTGCTGTTTCTGCGATAGGCTGCCTGCCGCCCGCCATCCAGTCGTTCCAATGAGGCGCGCGGGCTCGACCGAGATGGATTTATGGTTTCTCGGCGATGGTCAGAGCCAGCGTTCCATCACTCATCGTGCGGATATGCAATGCAGTGACATCGGCAAACACTCCGATGCCTTGGACCGACTCCACGGTTCCGTGCATCGAGACGGATGGACTGAGCGCTCGATTCAGCGTGGAGGCCAGTAGGCCTCGCACACGATCGGTGGCTGGAGTCACTCCGAGGATAGATTCGCTGGCGACCAGGTCTCGTAACGTCGAGAGATCAAGCCAAGCGGCCGTTGTCTGTACGAGCGCTTCTGTCTCGAGATCATAACGGAGGCCACCGAGAGACACCGTCTGTGTGAGTGAGCTCATTTCTGGTTTTCCGACAAAATATACGTGACCGATGGCATCTCCACCAAAATCAATCCGCACCACCACTTGGTTGCCCCCATTGCCGAAGATGGAGGCATTGGTGATGAGAATGAAAGACCCTTTCTTCGCGACACGTTTTCCCGTGAGTCGGTTCGAGAGGCTCTTAGAGAGTGAGGCGTAGTCCAAGGGGACGTCCGTGATGACATGGAATCCTGTGGGTGTGAGCCGGTTTGCAAGCGTTGTGGGGAGTGTGCCATAGAGCTGGGTATCGGCGGTGCCGTGGAATCCGGTAGAAGTTGGCGGACTGTCAAGTGGAGGAAGCGCCGCAATTCCAGCGGGTGGTTCCTGGCCGAAGACGATGACCGGGTTCGCGGTGATGTGGATGGTGTCATTGACAACAGGGCCCACCCCGGAAAAGCCACTGTGCCGGACTTTTTCGATATTGAACTGGAGCCAGGCATCCGGTTCGAGCTTGATGGGGTTGCGCAGTGTATTCCAGGCAGTGTCCATGTGAGACTTGACTGTGAGTGTATTGACGCGGGTGACCGCTCGGTTGAGTCCTCCTCGAATGATGTCGGCCAGCCGTTGCCTGACTTCTTGTGCCACGTCAACATCCCCAACTCGTAACTGGCATGGATCACTAGGGTTCACGGCTACACTGGCGACCGATGCGGACAGCCCGTACGTCGGGGTCAGCTCAGTTGCGATACTGCCGTGCGCTGTGGCCCTTCGGGGCCAATCACTGCCATCGCCACAGTGAAGCGCAGGCGCTCCAATCTTATATCGCAGGGCGGTGCCGACAAATACGTGGGAGCTGGACAGTTCGATCCCTTTCCACCATTCACGGAGAGCTGCGCCTGATGGTGTGTCGTTAGCTTGTTGGACACCGGCAGGTACCATCGTAAAATTATCTCGTTCTGCATAGTATCTGTATTCAGCACCTTTAGGATGTTTGATGGAGCTCCCCCAATGGTCGATTTTTTTCGGGATCACGCTGTCATCGTTGGCCGCAGCGAGAAACGGTGACAAGTCGACGTGGACAGGAACGCTGATACTGGACTCTTGGGCCGGAGCCGGTGGGTTCGGTGTTGCCGGTAGGAGCTTCGGAGCCGGTGGACGAATGACAGGGGTATTGAGTGCGGTGCAGCTGGCCAAGGATAGCAATAAGGATACGGCTACGAGGACATTGCTTATCGATTTGGGAAACATTTGCTTTCCCCCTTCTCGCTAGTCAGAGGTCGTGAGGTTCGTCGATTCAAATTGTCTTCAGCCCATGGAAAGTGGGTCCCGGCGATAAAGAAGCGAGAGCAGAATACCAGAAACACCCCTATGTTTGTCAGGTCCCAATTAGCGGACCAGATGCAGGTCTCATGGCCGGTGGGATTGGGACCGGAAGGCATTTCGTAAACCTTTCTCATCTAGTCGTACCCATAGAGCCAGTGGGTCGTCGAAGGGGAAACATTTTTGACGGAATGGCGAACGCCTTTCTGAATAAACACTTCATCGCCCGGCTCCGCGATGATTTCTTCCCCGCCGATCATTAGCCTGAGCGTTCCATCCATAGCCGTCACCAGCTCGTTCGTCGTATGGACGAAGTCATTCCACTCTCTGCCTGGTGGGTCGGTGAAGACATCACAGGAGTAGCCCCGCTGATGCCAGTTCTGAGCGACCTGGTCACGGTTGAGAGGTGCGGCGAATTTCTGACGAGTCACGTAGGACATTGAGTTCAATGACTGGGATCGGTCTCGGCTGTCTTATACGGGTGTTCACGCGAGTCAGGATCATTGTACTGGGATAGGATGCAAACATAAAAGAACCTGCCGACCAGAGGCAGAGTCAGCGATACACGTCTTTTCGGTCGCCGATCTTCACAGCGAGTACGAGCAGGTGTTCGTCGTGAATTGCGTAGTTGATCCGGTAGAGGTCATCCCCTCCGGCGAGTTTTTGACGCCCTGTGGACGAGGACTCTGCTGTAGGGTTTTCAGACGTGTGATGATGCGTTTCTGGATTCGTTGCAGCAACTCAAGATTTATGTCTGAGGACTTCGCAGGTAGGTGTTTAACGCCTGCAGCAGTGGGAGATGTTCGGGAAGTCGACGATACACATCTTTGGCGAGTGTTTCGTCATAGGTGTGGGCGGTGCGGTTCCGGTCTTCAAGCATGGCCAGCCATCCAGCTTCGTCGCTGATCCAGTGGTTTTTGTAGGCCAGTTTAAGGCAACCTTTTGGGGATTGGCAGTCGAGCCCTTCTGCCCGTGCTCGTTCTTGAATGACCTTCCAGGCTAACTCAAAACAAAACTCAAATCGCTGGATGGCGGCATCTCGAGAGAGATCCGTTGTAGGAGCACTGAGGGCTTCGCTGAGACGCATGATGGCAGTGGTGAAGCTATCAAGCCGTGTGGTCATAAGCGGATTCCATGGCGAAGAACTTCCTGTTTGAACCGTTCACTGACTGTGTGAAGATCAACGAGGTCTATTTCATGCAGCGTCGCAAGATCTTCGATCCCACCACGGAGTTCAGCCAGTTGCTCAGGGGGAAACGCCGTGGGTCCAGAGACGGCGATATCAATGTCGGCATGGGCGCGAGCCGTACCTTGGGGCCATGAACCAAACCAGATAACGGTCACATCAGCGCCTAGCATGCTTCGGGCAAGCGCAGCGACGGTATGCGCGATCTGTTGAGGTCGAGCCAGAAGTTCTTGGGAGGACATGCGCTCAGTGTATCGATTCTGGCCATGATGTCAACTGAGTTGGATCGGGGTGGGTACGCCTCGGGAGTCATGTTCAGGACGAATTCAGACCGGTCAGTGATGGTGCGCAAAGGCTGGGGTTTCGTGGTGGTGCTCGGTCAATTTTCGGAGGTCACAATGGATGTCGTCAGGGTCGCAGCACTCGGTTTCCAGTTGGATGGTCATATGTTTGATGCCGAACTCCGTCGTGATGCGGTTCTGAATCAGTTGAAGCAACTCTAATGCTGTGTGATGGTGCTCGATGATGACGTGGCTGGTGAGCATGACCAGCCGAGGTTCTACCGCCCAGATGTGGAGATCATGGACATTTTTGATGCCGGGGATTGATTCCATCGTGGCAGCCACGTGGGATGTGCTGATGCCTGGAGGGGTTGATTCAAGAAGCACCTCCATCGCCTCTTTGAAAATCGGCCAGGCTCCTCGGAGGATTGCGCCGACCACCAGCAAGCTGACGAGCGGATCCAGCACGGTCCATCCCGTGAGGAGTATCGCGCCGCCGCTGACGATCACTCCGAGTGAGACCCATGCGTCTCCTAACATGTGCCAAAACGCACTACGAATGTTGAGATCATCTTTCGCTCCATGTTGGAGCAAGAGAGCAATCGCCAGATTGGCGACAAAACTGACGGCCGCAATTGTCATCACCCACCCACCGTCGATGGGGACCGGTTGCAGGAGTCGCTTGAAGCTGATGAGTGTGATGCCACATGCGGTCAATAAGAGGATGAAACTGTTCAGGAACGCGGCGATGATGCCGGCTCGATGATAGCCGAATGTTCGCTTCTCCGATGCAGGCCGTGCCGTAAGCAGATGCGCATAGAGGGCGAGAAAGAGCGAACCCTGGTCGACCAGGTTGTGGCCGGCATCGCCCATGAGACCAATACTATTCAGCATCCAGCCGCCGATGAATTCCGCTGCAATGATCACGGCGTTGATGGCTAAGGCCAGTTGGAGTCGAGATCGGAGGTGTGAGTATGAGGCCAGTGCCGTCATACAGGACAGTGTCGCATGAGCGGCGCAACGCGGCAAGTGTAGCCGGAGGATTGTGCGGAATGTCTTCAGCTGCCAGCTAGCGAACTGGTTGGGAGGGGAGACGTTCACTCAGGACTGGATAGTTGATCTGATCCATTCCGGTGTTGCCGGTTGCGAGATCCGTTGCAATCACGCGCAGAACAATTCCATCAGGAACGTCCCTTAACAGCGGGACAAAGAACGGGGCTTCGAAGGTACGACTTCCTTCATCATAAAACATCTGGAGTCGCTCGATGGTCCGGTCACCGATTAGGATCTCCCCATAGAGCCGAATTTTTCGTGAATCCCAATCGCCATGGGGTCGGACTAAGGAGCCGGAAAGCGTTCTAACTGAAGCGCGTAGCTTCACATCATCTCGTGCGATCAATGCCTCACGAGGCTTGGGGCGTTCGATCTGGACCAGGTATCCGTAGAGGTGCAGCACGATGCCGTCCTGTGTCAGATCCTGTCCCGGAGTCAGGATGAGGGTTGTACTCGCCTTCTGGATTGCAGCCGGGTAAGCCAATGGTCCTTCGGCAGAGATTTCTACCAACGTCGGTTTTTGAAGTGGCAGGGTTGTCGTGAATGCAGCGGAGGAACGGGTGCTATAGATCGGTTCTTCCATCAAATGGGGTGTGCGCATGATTTGATTCTGATCTCCGGCATCGCCCTGCTGAATGCCGGTTGCGAGCATCTGGCCAGTGGTCACATCGGTGATTGTGACGCGAGCTCCACCGACCTCGCGACCTAATACCATGGCTCCATGTGCGACGACTCGGACCAGCACGGTCGTCGGTTGAGGACCGTTGAGCGGGATGTTAGGAGGGGTTTGGCCATGGGCCGGAGTCGAGAGGCAGGAAAGGAAGCTGAGTGAGGCGAGCAGTCCAACCGGGGCGAAGGGGAATGGCGTCATTTCACCTTCGTGCCCGGGTCCACTTCTTCTTGGATGGTGAGCAGTCCGCGCACGTCCGTGTCTCCTGCAGCGAGTACCATGCCTTGGGATTCAATGCCCATCAGCTTCGCCGGCTTCAGGTTGGCCACAATCACGATTGTTTTTCCAACAAGTACGTCCGGCTCATACTTCTTGCCGATGCCGGCCACGATCTGACGTTGTTCGTCACCCAGAGATACTTGGAGCTTGATCAATTTCTCCGATTTCGGCACTCGCTCAGCGGACAGGATCTTCGCTGTCCGGAGTTGGACCTTCATGAATTCATCAATGGTGACCTGTGGGACAACCGGCGCGGCAGGAGTGGGTGTTGGTACGGTCGCGGTTGGTTGTGAAGGGACGGATGAGTCAGTCACGGGTTTGGCTCCTTGTGTTTTCGAGTCGATGCGTGGGAAGAGCGATGGGCCCTTCCGAATGGCCGTTCCGGGCAGGAGATCTCCCCATTGGATTGTGCCGATTTCGAGCGACTGCACATAGTCATCTGCGAGGCCCAGCTGCGCGCAGATGGTCTGGGCACTCTTCGGCATCACGGCATAGGTCGCGATGCTGAGGCAACGGAGTATTTCCGCCATGGTGTAGAGCACGGTCTTCAGTTGTGCGGCATCGCGCTCACTCTTGGCCAATGTCCAGGGTGCCGTCTTGTCGACGTATTGATTGGCGAGTTGAACGACATGCCAGATCCCCTCCAGGGCTCGGTTGAACTCCAGCTGCTCAAGATGGCGTGGAAGTATTTCTCGAAGCAGAGTTATCGTGGCCTGCTCGAGCTCTTGTTCTGCCGGCCCAGTAGGCCCTGGAGCGGGGATCACCCCTCCTTGAGTCCGTTCAATGAGGGTGAGTGTCCGACTCAAGAGGTTACCCAGGCCATTGGCAAGATCACTATTGATACGCGTGATCATACCGGTGAGAGAAAAATCTCCATCCTGGCCGAAGGGGACTTCGCGCAGGAGGAAGTAGCGGAACGCATCCACTCCAAATTCATCGATCATTTTATAGGGATCGACGACGTTACCGCGACTCTTCGACATCTTTTCTCCGTCGACGGTCCACCAGCCATGGGCAAAGATGGTTTCTGGCAACGGCAGATTCAATGCCATTAACATTGTGGACCAATAGACGGCGTGCGTGGTTAGGATGTCCTTCCCGACGAGATGCACGTTCGCTGGCCAGAATCGATGGCCGACCGGTGTCTCACGCGGTAGATATTCCAACGCGGACACATAGTTCACGAGCGCGTCGAACCAGACATAGGTGACGTAGTCCGTATCGAAGGGGAGTTCGATACCCCAGGAAAGCCGTGTCTTCGGCCGAGAGATCGAGAGGTCGCCGAGCTTCTGAGTTGTCAGAAAACCCAGGACTTCGTTCCTCCGCGATTCGGGGCGGATAAACCGATCATGTTTCTTGATGTGCTCAATGAGGCGGTCTTGGTATTGCCCCATTTTGAAAAAGTAGTTGTGCTCGCTCAGTTTCTCAACCGTGCGCTTACAGTCGGGGCAGAGCCCATTCTCCACGTCTTTCTCTGTCCAGAACCGCTCATCGAACGTGCAATACCAGCCTGAGTAGTCGGCCTTATAAATCAGTTGTTTCTCGAATAGCTCTTGCAGGTATCGTTGGACGACCTTTATGTGCTGAACGTCGGTCGTTCTGATAAAAGCGTCGTTAGAGATGTTCAGCCGCGTCCAGAGGTGCCGAAATTGCGGTGCGAGCTTATCGCAGTGCGCTTGCGGGTCAATGCCGGCCTTGGCAGCAGCCTGTTGCACTTTTTGTCCATGTTCATCCAGCCCGGTGAGAAAGAATACCTCGCGTCCGTGTAATCGCCAGTAGCGCGCCAGGACGTCAGCCGCAACGGTGGTATAGGCATGTCCGATATGCGGGACATCATTGACGTAGTAAATCGGAGTGGTGATGTACAACGTATTGTTGGCCGACATCATCACGGCAAGATATCAGGTTGGCGGGGTGTTTGACTAGGTCGCGGCTCCGGCCGGCACAAGCCCGAGAGCTTCACGTAGGCGGAGAAATGTTGCTTCCAGCGCCATTTGTACGTTCAAGTGCCGCGTGGCTTGCTGTGCATGTTTTTCCATGTCGCTCATGAGAGTCAGGAGGAGGTCGATGTTCGCTCGGTTGGCGAACCGTTGGAATTGGGAGAGTTGATCGAGATGAAGGATTTGGTCTCGATCTCCATCCACGAGGACGATTACCAGGTCTCGGATCCATCGTGTCAGCCAGCTCAAGGTCTCCGCTCCCCGGTCCGATTTGGCCAAGGCTTCGGATGCGGAAAGGATGGTCGTGTTGGAGGTCAATGACTCGGGCTGTACCAATGCCAGACATTCCTGCTGACGGGCACGGACGTCTGCCACGTTCGTGGTGAGTGCCTCTCCGATGCGGCCGTCGGTCAGCAGTGCCAGGAGTCGAGCATCGGCAGGTGGAAGCTCTCGCTTCAGAATGAGTGCGGCCTCCACTTGTGTCCGGGCCGGTGAGGTAAAGCGAAGCGCTTGGCAGCGTGACCGAATCGTGATGGGGAGTGCGTGGAGACGGCTGGTGACCAGGATAAAGAGACTATGACCAGGAGGTTCTTCCAATGTTTTGAGCAGGGCATTGGCTGCACCGATGGTCATTCGATCCGCATCGTCAATCAGGCAGATCTTTTGCTCACCGATGAGGGGCCGATAGACAAACTGCTGCTCAAGTTCTCGGATCTGCTCAATCTTGATTTGCGGTGTTGCCGCCTCCGCATCGGGTTCGATAACGAAATAATCGGGATGCGTCTGAGCGGCAATCTGCACGCACGAGCGGCATTGGCCGCAACTGTCGGGGGTCTCGGTGAGAACTGGGCGGTCACAATTCAAGACCTGCGCCAGCCTCACGGCAGTCATATGCTTGCCAATGTGGGCGTCGCCGTGGAAGAGATAGGCATGAGCTAACCTCTTATTGGAGAGACTGGCCTGGAGGAGGGAAATGGATTGCTCGTGGCCTGTGATATCTGTAAACGGCATAGGCTATCGTTGTTGCAGCTGTTGGATGCCGCGCCTCTTGAACCAACGTGTGATGAATGTCACCACGTGTTGTTGGACGGACTCTAGAGGAAGAGAGGCATCAAACACAACCATACGCCGTGGTTCTTGTCGGGCTAAGGTCCGAAACCCGGCTCGTACCTTTTCATGAAATTGCGTCGCTTCCCGATCGATGCGATTCTGAGAAGCGCGCTGGCTTCGTCGCCGCCTCAGTCCGACGCGGACAGGTACGTCGAAGAGCAGGGTCAGATGCGGAACAAGTTTCCCGGTTGCCCACTTGTTCATGGTGCGCAAGACTCGGAGATCCAATCCACGCCCGTACCCTTGATAGGCGATTGTCGAGTCTGAGAAACGGTCACACACCACGATCATTCCCTGTTGGAGTGCAGGTTTAATCACATGATCGACATGTTGGCGCCGAGCTGCAAGGATGAGCCACGCCTCTGTTTCCGGGGCAATGGCTTCCGCGGAATGGTCGAGAAGGAGACCGCGTACTCGCTCGGCGAGCAGCGTTCCTCCCGGCTCTCGTGTGTGGAGCACCTGCCAGCCCTGAGTCGTGAGCCAGTCACAAAGCCGGCGGGCCTGCGTCGTTTTTCCACTCCCTTCGCCGCCTTCGAGCGTGATGAAGATACCGGATGGTTTTTGTGTGGCAGGACTCATCAACTCTTTTCTTCAGACGTGTCTCTGAAAACGGATCCTAAGTCAGGTTGCGGGGAATAGCAAGGTGGGACCTATTCAGGGATCCTTCTCGTTTCAGTGCATAACCTATTGAAATTAACAAGAAAACGCTTGCGACGTTTGTTCGGTACTCTGTAAGATGAATCACGGATCGTTCTCCCATAGAGGGTGGGGTAGTTTTCTTATGCTTAAGACTGCCTTGAGGCGATATTTTCTGACAGGACTCCTGCTTGTTACCCCGATCTGGGGCACGATTCTCGTTCTGAAAACCCTGTTCGTGGCACTGGACGGTATCTTGGGCGATGCCATGGCTGAGCTGGTGCCCGACCACTATATTCCCGGGCTTGGGATCGTGACCTTGGTGTTGCTGATCTTCTTGGTTGGGTTGTTTGCGGCCAACTTCATCGGGCGCCAGATCGTCAGTCATTGGGAGGATTGGCTTAATCGGTTGCCCCTTGTCCGCGGAATTTATTCGACCTTGAAATCCATGATGGATATTCTCTCCTTTTCAGAGCGAGGATCCTATCGGCGTGTGGTCTTGATCCAGTTTCCGAAGAATGGTCATTATTGTTTTGCCTTTGTGACGGGGATGACGAAAGGTGAGACGACAGCCTTGGGACAAGATACCCTGATCCATGTGTATGTGCCGACCTCACCCAATCCTACCTCGGGCTATTTTCTGCTGGTGCCTGAACGGGAGGTCACGTCTGTTGATATCAGTATTGAAGAGGCGATGAAGCTGATTGTGTCGGGTGGGTTGTACACGCCGTCCGGCGCGATGGCCTCGGCTTTGGCGGAGGCCAAGTGGAGCCAGATCAAACAGCCGGACGTTGGCGTGCCGATCGGGTAAACCGAGCTTTCTTCTTATGGTGCCTTTGAGGAACGCTCATTATCAGGAGTATTCAGCACATGACAGCAATGGCTGATCAACAGGCAATGCATTCCCCTATGTCCGGCCTCGGAGTGATTGTGATGGCGGCCGGGCTGGGCAAGCGGATGAAGTCCAACCATGTCAAAGTGCTGCATCAGGTCGCGGGGCAGCCGATGGTGCTGTACGCGGTCGATGTGGCGCTTCGAGTGGGAGGCCACCGTATCGCGGTCGTCGTCGGCCACCAGGCGGAAAAGGTTCGACAGGTCATCGAAGCGGGGATCGCTGGCAAGCCGGGGGCGCAGGCGGTGAGTATCGTCGAACAGACGCAACAGCTTGGGACCGGCCATGCTGTTATGCAAAGCCGTTCCGTGTTTTCTCACCATGGCGAGGCGAGTCCGACACACTATCTTATTCTGAACGGTGATACGCCCTTGTTGAAGGAATCCACGGTGCGGGAGCTCCTCACCGTTCATCAGCGGGAGGGGGCGACGGTTACTATTCTGACGGCGAGACTGGATGATCCGAGCGGCTATGGGCGGGTGATCCGTCATGACGCGAGTCCGGGGGATCCGGCGCTTTTGTCATCGGGCGTGGAGAAGATCGTCGAAGATCGAGATGCCACGCCTGCAGAGCGTGCGACTAAGGAAATCAATGTGGGCACGTACGTGGTATCGGGAGCGTTTCTCTTTGAAGCGCTGGATAAACTGGAGCCCGACAATGCACAGGGTGAATACTATCTCACCGACATCGTGCGAATGGCGGTCGCGCAAGGGCGGCGCGTGGCTGCCGTGACGCTTCAGAATCCCGATGAGGGGTTGGGTGTCAACACGAGACAGCAGTTGGCTGAAGCAGAACAGGTTGTCCGGCAGCAGATTCGTGAGGGGTGGCTTGATGCCGGCGTGACGATGCGAGACCCCGGTTCGGTGTGGATCGATGCCGGAGTGACAATTGGGAAAGATACAGTTCTGTATCCTCATGTCATGCTTGAAGGGAACACGGTGATTGGTGAGGAAACCACGATTCGTTCAGGAGTTCGGATCACCGATTGTGTGATCGGCAATCATGTTGAGGTGTTAGACTGTTCGGTTCTCAGCCAATCGCGCATTGATGATGATACGCATGTGGGGCCATTTGTTCATCTTCGTCCCGGTGTGGTGGTCAGGCGGCGCGCGAAGGTCGGAAATTTTGTTGAAATGAAGAAGACCGAGCTGGGAGAAGGATCCAAAGCCAATCATCTCAGCTATTTGGGCGATGCCACAATCGCAGAAGGCGTGAATATCGGCGCCGGGACGATCACCTGTAACTATGATGGTCAGAAGAAGCATCACACGATGATCGGGAAGAATGTGTTTCTGGGAAGTGATACCCAGCTTGTTGCGCCGGTCACGATCGGGGAAGGAGCCGTGATTGCTGCAGGAACGACGGTGACACAGAATGTGCCGGCCGATTCATTAGCGATTGCCCGAGTCCCCCAGGCCAATCTGATAGGATGGGTGGCCAAACGACGGGCCTTAGTGGCCAGAGCCACACCCGGCGTCGTTTCTTCAGTCAAGGCTCCTGGTAAACGGGCTACGGTCACGCGACAGAAGGCTTCGGCGAAGTCGAAGAAAGGGCCTGGACGGTCATCGAGGGGCTGATCGCGGAACGATCACGCCGCGTACGTGTCTGCTAACTATTAAGCCGAGGTATTGCCATGTGTGGAATCATAGGATATGTCGGCAATCAGGAAGCGGTGCCGATTCTTATTGGGGGATTGTCCAAGCTGGAGTACCGCGGCTATGACTCATCGGGGGTGGCCGTCTTACAGGGTGAGAAGATCGCCGTCAAGCGAAGTGTGGGTAAGCTGGTGAATCTTGAAAATGCGCTGAAGGCGAATGGGCTCAAGGGAACGGTCGGCATCGGCCATACCCGGTGGGCGACGCATGGCAAGCCTTCGGAACAGAATGCCCATCCGCACCGGTCGAAAGGCTGCGTGTTGGTCCATAACGGGATCATCGAAAACTATCAGCAGCTGAAGCAGCAGCTTGAAAAAGACGGCTATAAATTTGCCTCGGAGACCGATACCGAGGTCGTCGCCCATTTGATTGATAAGTATCTTCAGAAGGGCCACAAACTGGCCGATGCCGTGCGTTTGGCGACGAAAGATGTCAAAGGGAGCTACGCGCTGGCCGTAATGTCGGAGCGGGAGCCGGGAACGTTGATTGCTGCGCGATCAGGTTGTCCGCTGGTCGTCGGTCGGACAACGCATGCGTCCTATATTGCCTCCGATGTCATGGCTATGCTGGCTCATACGCGAGAGGTGACCTATCTTGAAGAAGGGGACGTGGCCGTTGTGACTCAAACGGATGTGCAACTAACCGATTCCGATGGTCAGGTCGTCTCGCGAAAGGCCTCGAAGATTACATGGGATGCATCCGCAGCGGAGAAGAGTGGGTATCCCCACTTCATGCTAAAGGAGATTCATGAGCAGCCGCAGACCATTCTGGATACCATGCGAGGGCGGTACTCCTATGAGACAGGAGAGGCTGATCTCCCGGATATTGGGTTGACACCAAAAGAATTCGCGGCGTTGGAGCGGATCTGGATCGTGGCGTGTGGGACATCCTGGCATGCCGGTCTGGTCGGGAAGTATCTGTTTGAGGAAATGGTTCGGACGCCGGTTCAGGTAGATATTGGCAGCGAGTTTCGCTATCGTGATCCGCTTGTCGGCAAGAAGGATTTATTTATTACGATCTCCCAATCCGGTGAGACGGCTGATACGCTGGCCGCTGCAAGAGAGGCCAAGGCGAAAGGGGCGCGTGTTGTCTCCATTGTGAATGTGGTCGGGAGCACGTTGGCCCGTGAATCGGATGGGGTCTTGTATACCCATTGCGGGCCTGAGATCGGTGTGGCCTCGACAAAGGCTTTCACGGCGCAGCTCACCGCACTCTATCTCTTGGCCTTGCATTTCGCGCGAGTTCGTAATGTGATGAAGGTGGCAGATGGTCAAGCCTGGCTTGATCGGCTCGTGCGGTTACCGGCTTTGGTCGAGAGTGTGCTGCATAGGGAAGCTGAAATCGTGGCGATCGCCAAGCGCTACTACAAGAAACGAAATTTTCTGTTCCTGGGGCGCGGGATCAATTACCCGATCGCGCTGGAAGGCGCACTCAAACTCAAAGAAATTTCCTATATCCATGCCGAAGGCTATGCGGCAGGAGAGATGAAGCATGGTCCGATCGCATTGATCGACAAGGATATGCCGGTGGTGGTGTTGGCGCCTCGAGATCGACTCTATGATAAGACTGTCAGCAATCTCATGGAGGTCAAGGCGCGACATGCTCCCGTGATCGCATTCGTGGCTGAAGGTGAACGAGAACTGGGTAAGATCGCGGACGCAGTGTTTACGGTGCCGGATACCCATGCGCTGATTTCACCGATGCTCTTTACGATTCCGCTTCAACTTCTGGCCTATCATCTCGCGGTGTTGCGGGGGGCGGATGTGGATCAGCCAAGGAATCTGGCGAAAAGCGTGACGGTGGAATGAGGTACGAAGGTAGGTTCCTCTGCTCGCTCAACGCGCGGCCTCAGAAGGCCCTCGTTGAATGCGCGCAATAAGGGACTCTACCTTCACGCCTCATAGGGGAAAAAGGAAGAGACGAGTGAAGATCGCACAGCAAGATGTTGAGAAAGTGGCGCAATTGGCGCGATTGGCACTGACGGCTTCGGAAAAAGAGACCTTTGCGAAGCAGCTGAGTCAGATTCTTTCGCACGTTGACCAGCTCAATCAGTACGACACGACAGGTATTGAGCCGACTGCCACCGTGATGGGGCAAGTCAATGTATTTCGAGACGATGTCGTCCGGCCGTCTCTCCCAGCGGAGAGCGCGTTGGCCAATGCGCCGGAACGTGAATCGGATGGCTTTGTAGTCCCCAAAATCATAGAGGAGCGTTAACCGTCAATGACTGTCTCATCCATAGCCATTCGGGATGAGCTCTGAGGATCGGCGGAAGACGAGGTAATGCATGTTTCGACAAATGTTACGTTCAAAGATTCATCGCGCGACGGTGACTGGAGCTCATCTCGAGTACGAAGGAAGTCTGACGATCGACCAAGACTTGATGGAGGCCGCTGGCATTCTCCCGTATGAGGCCATTGTGTGCTCGAATCTGAATAACGGCGAGCGATTTATGACCTATGCCATCAACGGGGCGCGAGGGAAGGGTGAAATCATTTTGAATGGCCCTACGGCCAGAAAAGCAGCGGTTGGGGACCAGATCATCATCTTTTGTTATGAGTATTACGGTGATGAAGAAATCAAGAAGCACGTGCCCAAGATCGTGCGCGTAAATGAAAAAAATCGTATTGTGACAGTGAGCTAGCCGGTCCCCG
>JAOUGT010000050.1 GCA_029865485.1 Nitrospira sp. | reverse complement strand
GGCGTCTAGACAGGATGACATGAACACCGGCTCCGTGCTCAAATCCGAGCCAGCACATTGTCCCCTGAGCGGCTCCATCTTTTACTTGTTCTTCAGATAGGCTCTTGCGAGCGCATCCTTGATCGCGGTCCGGACGTTGTTCCGTCCCTCTTCGATATTGCGCTGCATCGCGGCCCGTGCACCGGGGCCATCGTGGGCCATGATCTGATCCAAAATCTCCAAATGTTGACGGCAAGTCTGTTCCGCACGGGCTCGGTTTTCGTAATCGAGCAGCCGAAACAGGGCTAGCCGTTCGTTGATGGTACGAAGGTTCCGCAGGAGCAACTTGTTCCCTAAGGCGCGGGCCAACGTATCATGAAAGAGCGCGTCGAGGATGGCGAACTCCTCCGGTTGTTTGGATGATTCGCTCAGGAGATCCTTCCAGGTGCGCTGCAGGTCCTCCAGCTCGGCCTTGCGAGGGATCAGTAACTCTTCACCGGCCAGGCGCTCAACTGTATAAAGTTCCAGCGCCTCTCGTACGTCGTACAGCTCCTCGACTTCTTCGACGGTGTATTGTTTGACGACATAGCTTCGATTGGGCAATCGTTTGAGAAAACCATCGGAGGCCAGAATCCGGAGCGCCTCTCGAATTGGGCTCCGACTCACGTGAAATCGTTTGCACAGTTCCTCTTCGGTCAGTCGATGTTCCGGCGGATAATGCCAGTGGACGATTTCTTCTTTGAGCGTCGTCACGATCGACGAGCTGAGATTGGAGGAAGCCCCTCTTTCTTTTCGACCTATCGTATGAATCATTTTCTTCATTGTCCGTTTATCACCGTTCAGTCTGTATGGGCTGATGCGCAATGTGGGTGTTCAATACTCGACCGTCAGGAGATGTCGGGCATGGCGCCTCTCATGCCCGTCACCCAGTCTCACCACCAATAGTATGGCCATGGATTCCAGTAGGGTCCCCAATAGGGGCCAGGGCCGAGAGGGCGGCGAATGCGTGGAGGCTCTTCATCCTGTTCACTCCAGACACGCAGGTTGGTGACATGCATGAGTGGATAGGTGTATTCCGTTTCATCAAGGGGTAACGTGACAGAGCCACCCATTTCACCCGTCACGGTGAGGAACGTGCCGGCTGGGATTGTTGCGGGGTCAAGAAACTCCTTCTGCAGTGCGACGAACCGGCCTTGGGAGGTGCTCAAATCCGTGGTCGGTTGAAGGGAGTCGGTTAACGGCAACTGGAGAATTTCAATTCTGGTTCCTTCTTTGAGTCGGCGCGCTCCCAGCACCTTGCCGCCGAATGTGGCAGGTTGCCCATTGTAGGATTCAGGGGCAGACTTGACTTGCACAAAAGTCGGCGAAGGCGGGCTGGATGGGACGGTGTTAGTGTGACCTCCGGTTAAGGCACAGCCGCATACAAGGATTACAGCGCTAAGGATTGTCGCGAGGAATCGGTGCATGGTCTCAATTATAACAAAGCGCATACGGGCTCTTCATCCGCTATAATGGCCCTGGCCCAGTTAAACTGAGAAAGGAGTAGGACATGACGAGTCGAATGATGTCGAGGTGGACCGCAGCGGTTTGGGTGATGGGAGCGATGGGACTGTTGTTTGCTCCAGTTATTGCCCAGGCAGCTAAGCCGGAGTTGAAGGGGAAATTTGAGATCCTCGGGGAGGAGAAGTCCACCCATCAACCAGGAAAAGTCAAGGTTATCGAGTTCGCGGATTTCTATTGTCCCCATTGCCATCACTTTGAAGAAACAGGGGTGCCTCTCCTCGTGAAAGAGTTCGGGAATCGGATTGAAGTGACGATGGTCGGGTTTCCGGTCATCCATGGGAAGCTGCCGACTCCCTTTGACATGTATGAGCAGGCCAAGCTGATGGGGAAGGGTGACCAGATGAAGGCCGTCTTGTTCCGCACCATTCACAAGGAAAAACTCGATGGAGTATTGGATCGCTCGATTCGCTCGTTGCTGATCAAGGAGGTCGGCTTGGATGTGGCAACATTTGAGGCTGGGATGGAAAGTGGAAAACCCGCCAAGCTGTTCGAAGAAGGCCGTCGATGGGGTGAGCGCATCAAGGTGTCTTCCACTCCCTCGATTTTGATCGACGGGAATATCAAGGTCGATGGGGTCAATATGACGCCGGAGAACGTGCTCACCATTATCCGGAGCATTTTGGAAGCGGACGCAAAACGCTGAACGATGAGGCGTAAGGGGTGAAGGGTAAGGTAGGTGACGGGAAGCGACAGAGAGAGGCTATGGGTGGCAGAGCAGGACTGTGTGTGTCCTCCTACACCTAACCCCTCCCCTCTCACGGAATGAATATGGCTATCGATCCCATCTGCGGCATGACCGTCGAACCCGAGAAGGCGGCAGGCCGCTACGACCACAACGGCACGACCTACTATTTCTGCGCCCTGTCCTGTTTGGATCGATTTCGGGCAGATCCTGAGCGCGCGCTGAGTAAGAAGCAGGTTGATCTGATCACGATGCCCACCCCAAAGAAGTCGTTGCCGATGATGCAGCCGGTCAGTCAAGGTCAGATCGATCCTGTCTGTGGGATGACGGTTGATCCAGCAACGGCAGCCGGCCAGTTCGACTACAAGGGGACGATGTATTATTTCTGCGCCGTGTCCTGTTTAGAGCGATTTCAGGCAGATCCGGAGGGCTCGCTGAATAAGAAGCCGCTCGATATGATCATGAGGCCCACATCTAAGAAGTCGTTGCCGATGATGCAGCCGGTCAGCCGGGGGCAGATCGATCCTGTCTGTGGGATGACGGTGCAGCCAGATCGGGCGGCTGGTTCCTACGACTATCACAGCAAGAAGTACTATTTCTGCGCGATCAGGTGCCTCGAAAAGTTCCGTGACGATCCAGAGTATTACCTGACTCCACCGGAACAGCGGGCCCCTAAGCCACTTTCTGTCCCAGCCGGCGGCGTCGTTGACTATATCTGTCCGATGGATCCGGAGGTGCTGGAGACTCAACCGGGGGCGTGCCGAATCTGCGGAATGGCGCTCGAGCCAAAAGTGGTCTCGGCTGAGGACGTTGGCAACCCGGAACTGGAGGACATGAGTCGCCGATTCTGGATCTGCGTGGGACCGGCGCTGTTGGTGATGCTCATTGCCATGTCCGACATGATTCCCGGTATGCCGCTTCACCATCGGTTTGGAGGGGCGGTGCTGAACTGGGTGCAGCTTCTGCTGGCCACTCCTGTCGTGCTCTGGGGTGGCGCGCCGTTCTTCCAACGGGGGTGGGCTTCGATCGTGAACCGCGCGCCGAACATGTTTACGTTGATCGCGATCGGGACCGGGGCTGCCTATGCGTACAGCGTGCTTGCGACGTTGATGCCAGCGCTCCTGCCGGCGTCCTTTCATCGCTCGGATGGAACGGTCGCTGTCTATTTCGAAGCAGCCGCAATGATCACCGTCCTGGTGTTGCTCGGACAGGTACTGGAACTGCGGGCGCGAAGTCAAACAAGTTCCGCCATCAAGAGTCTCTTACGGCTGGCTCCAGCCATGGCTCGAGTAATGCGCCCGGATGGGAACGAGGAAGAGGTTTCTTTGGACCAAGTCCAGGTGGGTGATCGGTTGCGCGTGAGGCCAGGTGAACGGGTGCCGGTCGATGGCGTGGTGGTGGAGGGGAGTACGTCGGTTGACGAGTCGATGATCACGGGAGAGTCGATTCCGATCGCGAAAGAAATCGGAGTGCCCGTGACCGGCGGGACGATGAACGGCACCGGGAGCATTCTCATGCGGGCGCAACGTGTCGGCCGCGAGACGTTGCTTGCGAGGATCGTCCAGATGGTGAGCGATGCGCAGCGGAGTCGTGCCCCGATTCAACGGGTGGCTGACGTGGCTGCGGGCTATTTTGTGCCGATCGTTGTGTCAGTGGCGGTCCTGACGGCCATTGTCTGGGCTCTCTGGGGACCTGAACCCAAATTGGCCTATGCGCTCGTGAATGCCGTGGCGGTGCTGATCATTGCCTGCCCCTGCGCATTGGGCCTGGCGACACCGATGTCGATCATGGTCGGGACGGGGCGTGGTGCCACAGCCGGGGTATTGGTGAAGAAGGCCGAAGCGCTTGAGGTCTTGGGCAAGGTGGATACGATCGTGTTTGACAAGACGGGGACGTTAACGGAGGGAAAGCCTGTCTTGATGACAGTCCGTACGGCTTCTCCATGGAGTGAACAGGAGGTACTCCGTCTGGCTGCGAGCCTCGAACAAGGGAGTGAGCATCCGTTGGCCTCGGCGATCGTCGCCGGCGCGCGGAGCCGCGCGATCGTGCTCGCCACGGCAGCGCAGTTTCAATCTGCTACAGGTAAAGGCGTCTCCGGCCTCGTTGAGAACATGCCAGTGGCAATCGGGACCGCGTCGTTTTTGCGGGAGACGATCAGTATCGTGGGCGGGGAGCTGGCCCCTCTCGAGGCAGAGGCCGAGCGGCTGAGGCAAGAGGGGCAAACCGTCGTCTTTGTCGCGATCGACAGGAAGGCAACAGGTCTTCTGGGTGTTGCTGATCCGATTAAGTCATCGACTGAAGAGGCAGTTCGCATGCTCAAGGACGACGGGATTCGATTGGTCATGTTGACCGGAGACCATCAGCAGACAGCCAATGCCGTGGGCAGGCAGCTAGGGCTCGACGATGTGCGAGCCGGAGTGTTGCCTCATCAGAAAGGCGAGGTGGTCGCCCAATTGAAAGCAGAGGGTCGAGTCGTGGCGATGGCGGGTGACGGGGTTAATGATGCGCCGGCACTGGCGCTGGCCGATGTCGGCATTGCCATGGGAACCGGTGCCGACGTCGCGATCGAAAGTGCGGGGATGACGTTGGTGAAAGGGGATCTTCGTGCGTTGGTTCGGGCCAGGCGATTGAGCAAAGCGACCATGCAGAATATCCGGCAAAATCTCTTCTTCGCCTTTGTCTATAACCTCGTGGGGGTGCCAGTGGCAGCCGGAGTGCTATATCCGTTCGTCGGCCTGCTGCTGAGCCCCATGCTCGCGAGTGCTGCGATGACGTTCAGCTCGGTCTCCGTGATCTCCAATGCGCTTCGATTGCGTAAACTGGCGCTCTAATCATTTTGGGTGTGCCGCTCATCGATAATGGATGACCAGATCATATCCAGACGTCTCTTGCTCAAGCGGGCAGGAGCGTTGGGGTTCCTCGCCGCAGTACAGCCGCTGCTTCCTTCCTGTGCGACTCATCCGTTCCTCCCTGCCGCTCATCCCAATCAGGACTCTTCGACACTCAGTGGTGAGTTGATCGACCTGGTGATCGGCGAACGGTCCTTCGCAGTAGATGGGCAAACTGGGACTGCCGCGACCATCAACGGCACGATCCCGGGTCCGCTCATCCGTTTGAAAGAAGGTCAAGAGGTTACTATTCGCGTCAGGAACCAGTTGATGGAAGCTTCATCTATCCACTGGCATGGAATACTCCTGCCCGCTCACATGGATGGAGTGCCCGGGGTGAGCTTCAGGGGCATCCAGCCGGGAGAGATCTACCACTACCGTTTCTCCGTCAAGCAGAGCGGGACCTACTGGTATCACAGCCACTCCGGTGGTCAGGAACTACAGGGTATGTATGGGCCGATGATCCTCGATCCTCTCGAACCAGACCCCTTTCAGTATGACCGGGAGTATGTCGTCATACTCTCGGAGTGGAGCCTCGAGTCTACGGAAGGCATGATGGACCGCCTCAAGAAGTCGTCCGGCTATTACAACTTCCAGAAGCGCGATGCTCGGGAGTTTATCTCGGATGCAAAAAGATGGGGATTCTGGCAAGCCATGCGGAATTATGTGATGTGGGACGAGATGCGGATGGATCCAACCGACTTTGCCGACGTGACCGGCGCGACCTTCACATTCTTGATGAACGGGCTGCCTGCTGCGGCCAATTGGACTGGTCTCTTTCAACCGGGAGAACGCGTGCGTTTGCGCTTCATCAACGCCGCGGCGATGACGTTTTACGATGTCCGCATTCCAGGGTTACCGATGACCGTGGTGCAGGCGGATGGCCAGAACGTGCAATCCGTCACCATTGAAGAGTTTCGCTTCGGTCCCGCAGAAACCTATGACGTGTTGATTCATCCAGCCGAGGATCGTGCCTATACGATCTTTGCCGAAACCATGGATCGGAGCGGGTACGCTTGTGGAACCCTTGCCACTCGGCCTGGAATGAGCGGGGAGATTCCCGAGCGTCGTGCCCGTCCACTTCGGGCCATGGAAGATATGGGAATGGTGGATCATGGTAACGGACATCACGCTCCTGCTCTGGAATCGTCGGTGATGGCTTCGACTCATGACAACTCAGCTGATCATGGCATGATGCATGGGGAACCGCCGGCTCAGGTGAGGGGTGAACGGCATGACGTACAGCACTATTCAGGGATCCCAGGTGCAACGCCAGTAAAGCACGGGGCCGATCATCATGGGACTGGCAATCAGACTGTGGCTGAGTACTCGAAAAATCGGATGCACGAACCTGGGCGGGGGCTGGAAGAAAGTCAGAGGCCTGTCCTGGTCTACACCGACTTGAAGAGCCTAGTGCCGTACCCTGACCAGCGAGCACCTGAGCGAGAGATCGAGCTGCACCTCACTGGCCATATGCAACGGTACATATGGTCATTCGATGGAAAGACCTACTCTGATGAGCCGGAACCGATACATTTCCGTTATGGCGAACGAGTGCGGCTTACCTTTGTGAACGACACGATGATGGAGCATCCGCTCCACCTGCACGGAATGTGGATGCATCTCGAAAACGGTGCAGGCGCCTATCTTCCTCGAAAACACACGGTCGTTGTCAAACCGGCTGAACGGATGTCGGTCATCGTTAGTGCCGATGCCCCAGGACCATGGGCCTTTCATTGCCACCTTCTGCTGCACATGGAAGCGGGGATGTTCCGCGTTGTTCAGGTGGATCTGTAACCAGTCAGAGATGAAACCAGTGGGTAGAGCGATCCAACCATGTTGGGGGAGGTTCGTCGTCTGTGCCCTGAGTATAGGCGTGGGCGTGGGAACTGTCGCAGCGGAATCTGAGCACAGGCATGAGCATGGGGCTTCCGTTTCCGAGAGCACGATGACAGTCAAGCCGAGCCAGGCACAGGATGTGTCCCGGGTACATGGAATTTCACAGCCAGATTGGCCCAGCCCTGTGAACGACCGGGAACGCCGTCTATTCACATTGGTGGATGTGCTGGAATATCGACCCAGCACTGGGGGAGGAGGAAGTAACAATGACTACAGGTGGGATCTCGAAGGCTGGTACGGCGGCGATCACCACCGACTGTGGTTCAAGAGCGAAGGGCAGCGGGATACTGCGTTCAAGGCGGACTATGATGTGGACTTCCAATTGCTCTATGGGCGATTCCTCTGGAAGTATTACGATATTCAAGTCGGTGCTCGAATGGAAACGCAGTCGTTTCGTGGCGGAAATGTGGCGCGTGGTATGGGGGTAATCGGGCTACAGGGAATTGTGCCCTACAACTACGAGTTCGAATCGGCGTTGTTTATTGATCAGCGGGGTGCTGTTTCAGCTCGATTGGCCTACACGAAAGATTTTCTGCTCACGCAACGACTGATCCTTCAAGGGCGATTTGAAACCAACCTGGCAATCCAGCGAGTGGAGGAGTTTACGACCGGCTCAGGTCTCAATAATCTTGAATTCGGCGGCCGCCTGCGCTACGAGATTCGCCGGGAGTATGCTCCGTACATCGGTCTGTCGTTGGATCGTAGCTTCGGTGAAACTGCGACATTGGTGCGTCGGCAGGGCGGCGATCCGAGCCAGATACGATTCGTCGTCGGGGTGAGAACGTGGTTCTGACCCTTTCGGTCCATCTGGTATCCCCAGTCTGGACCACGAGCAAATCATCTCGTTTGATGCCCCTCAGCAACTGTGGTAGCCTTATACTATGAAGTTACTACGGTGTAACATCCTTTCCTGGTCTCGCCTGGCAGTTTTGACCTGGACGTCCCTCTGGATGTTGGCGGTTCCCTTGTTCCATGTGCATCCGGACGCGGATCATCTTCATGGACAAGCAGGCCATCTCCATGGTGGGACTGTGCATACGGTCATGTCCCCAGACCTCGAGTGCGAGGCGGAGAGCCATCCGTCGGTCGTCACTGATTCACATGACGCCGCTACCACTGTGGCCGGAGTGGTACATCGGCATATCGAGATCGGGTTTTCACTTCTGACTGATTCAGATCGTAAGTCCTTTAATCCTTTCTTGAGCCACGCCTACACACTTGTGTCTGCCGTGTCGGTGAATCTTGAGCCAAGCGTTTCGCAGGAGCCACAGACCATCGCTGTATGGTCTCCGATCCGGTTGATTCACGGCCTGTCCTTCCGTGGTCCGCCCAGTCTTCCCGCATAGATTCCCTGTCTGTTCATAGCATCTACATAGCTTCCCCAAACGCCTTGGACGGCAGGTCACGGGCGATAGGAGAGAATGGTCATGATCTATTCCTGGAAGTTTCTCGCGCCAGGATCTGCGGGATGGCTCGTTGTATCCGTTGCGGTGTTTCTTTCGTCTGTCTCGTGCCAGCCGGCACAGGACGAGGCGCAGAAGAGGCCTCAACAAGCGACTCCGTCTGCAACTCAAGCCGGTGTGATTGAGCTGCCTGAGGGAAGTTCACTGCTGGCACAGATTCAGACGGAGCGAGTGGGGCACCGTTCGATGCGAATGTCGCTGAAAGCACAGGGCGGAAAGATCTTGCCCAATGAGAACCGGCTGGCCCATCTGGGGCCACGGGTGCCGGGACGCATCGTGGCGGTCTATGCCAATCTTGGAGACCGGGTGCAATCCGGAGAGCGGCTTCTGCTGCTCGATAGTCCCGCATTTGGTGAGGCTCAGTTGGACTATCGCAAGCGACGGACGGCCATGAGGGTCGCGGAAAAGGCTTTTGAACGGGCCAAGGCGCTCTCGGCCGAGGGTGCAATCGGGGTCAGTGAATATCAGCGGCGTGAAGCCGAGCATGAAAACGCCAAGGCCGAGCTCTACGCAGCAGAAGAGAAACTCCACTTGCTGGGCATGGCAGAACGGGAAATTGAGCGGTTATCCACTGAACAGTTGCCCCATGCCGAGGTTGCTCAAGTGTTTCTGCGGGCGCCCTTCTCCGGTGAAATCATTGAGCGGAATGCGACGGTCGGTGAGGTGGTCGATTCGAGCAAGACGCTCTTCACCGTGGCGGATCTTTCCACCGTATGGGTCAGGGCTGACTTTCCTGAACAGCAGATCGGGAAACTGAATACCGGCCTTGCGGTGGAGGTTCGAGTCGCGGCCTATTCGGACACGGTCTTTCAGGGTGCCATCACCTATATCGGTGCCATGATCGATCCGGCCACGAGGACGATTACGGCCCGGTCGCAGATTCCTAACTCGGATCGTCGGTTACGTCCGGAAATGTTCGCCGAGGTGACGGTCCGCACGCAAGAGCAATCGGTTTTGGCCATACCACGCGCTGCACTGCAGCAGGTCGGCAGCCGTACCATGGTCTTCGTGATACGGGGCTCACGCCGGTTTGAATTTGCTGATGTGACAATCGGAGAGTCATCCAACGACTACGTCGAGATCAAGGCCGGGCTGAAGGAAGGCGAGGAGGTTGTGACGGAAGGCAGTTACGCACTGAAGTCCGAAGCGCTCCGCGGACAGATGTCGATGGGAGGTCCGCTGTGATCGAATGGCTGATCCGTGCCTCGCTGGAACAGCGGGTTCTCGTGCTGCTGGCGGCGGTCGGTGTGACTGTCGGCGGAGTGGTTGCATTTTACTCCCTGCCCATCGATGCCTTTCCAGATGTGACGCCGGTCCAAGTCCAAGTCATTACCCGTGCCCCCTCTCTGGCACCGCCGGAAATCGAGCGCCTTGTAACCTTTCCACTTGAGATCGAATTCACGAACCTGCCAGGGAAAACGGACCTCCGGTCGGTGTCCCGGTTCGGACTTTCGGTGATTACCATCGTGTTCGAGGATGCCGTCGATGTCTATTTCGCTCGACAGGTGGTTCTGGAACGGCTGGTTCGCGTCCGTTCTCAATTACCGGCGGGAACTGACCCCACACTGGGACCTGTGAGTACCGGCCTCAGTGAAGTCTTCATGTATCTGGTGGAGGGGCCATCACAGAGCCTCCAAGAATTGCGCACCCTTCATGATTGGGTGATTCGACCAATGCTACGGGCCGTCCAAGGGCTGGCGGATGTCGATACGCTTGGTGGATTGGCAAAACAGTACCATGTGCTCGTGGACCCCAACCGGTTGACCAGTCTGGGCCTCACCCTGCGGCAGGTTCAGACGGCAGTGACGGAGAATAATCAGAATGCCGGGGGCAGTTACATTGAGCGCGGCGGCGATAAGTTGGTGGTCTATGGTCAGGGACTGGCACGTTCGGCTGAGGATTTGGAACGCATCGTCGTGACCGCTCGCCAGGGAACGCCGATCTATCTGCGTGATGTTGCTGAGGTTCAGCAGGGGAATGCAGTTCGCCTGGGAGGCGTCACACGAGACGGAGCCGGGGAGGTGATGGAAGGTATCGCCGTTATGGTGCGTGGGGGAAACAGCCGGCAGATCGTGTCGGCTGTGAAGGATCAGGTGGGACAGATCAACCGTCTATTGCCGGACGGCGTCAGGATGACGCCGTTCTATGATCGGATGGAACTCGTGACCCGAGCACTCGAAACGGTCAATCGAGCCTTGTTGGAAGGGGCTGCCGTCGTCGTATTGGTGCTCTATCTGTTCCTGAGAAACCTTCGGGGCGCGCTGGTTGTGGCGCTGACCTTACCGCTGGCCACGCTGACCACGTTCTTGATCATGCAACGGGTCGGGCTCTCGGCCAATCTGATGTCGCTGGGAGGATTGGCCATTTCTCTTGGAATGATCGTCGATGCCGCGATCGTGCAGGTGGAAAACGTCGAACGCCATCTGAGCGAGAGTGCAACGAGTCATGGATCGTTGACGACGGTTTTGGAGAGGCTTCCCCTAGTCCTTCGTGCCGTGCTTGAGGTGAGACGGCCGAGCTTGTTCGGAGAATTGATTATCGCGCTCACATTCGTCCCCTTGCTCACGCTCCAAGGGATTGAAGGCAAGATGTTTATCCCGCTGGCCCTGACGGTGGTGATTGTCCTCCTCAGTTCACTGGCGCTTTCAATGACGGTCGTCCCGGTGCTGGCAGTCCTACTCATGCGACCTCGACCTGCAGGGGAGGAGGGAACAGCCTTGGCAACAGGACGGAGGCTGTATCGGCAACTCTTGGAGAAGGCCATTCGTCGGACGCCTGTGGTTGTGACGGCGGCCGTGATGGTGCTGGTCGGAGGCGTTGCCCTCATTCCGTTTATCGGGCGAGAGTTTGTGCCGATCATGGACGAAGGATCGATCGTGGTGAATTTGGTACGGCTGCCAAGCATCGGGCTCACTGAATCACTCAAGATCTCCGGACAGGTCGAGCGACTCTTGTTGGAGCTTCCGGATGTGCGCTCAGTGGTGACCCGTACCGGCGCGAATGAGTTAGGGACGGATCCGATGGGAATGGAGCTCAGCGACATGTACGTCCTGCTCAAGCCGGAATCCGAGTGGAAGGCACGCAGTAAGCATGAGATTGAACAACTGATACGTCAGAGATTGGAGAGGGTGCCAGGGATTGCGTTCGGGTTATCCCAACCGATCGCGATGCGTGTGGATGAGCTGGTGTCCGGCGTGCGGTCTCAGGTTGCGGTGAAGCTCTTCGGAGACGATCTCGATGTCTTGCGAGTGAAGGCGGAGGAGATCGCGCGTGTGCTGCGACAGGTGAAGGGCATTTCCGATCTCCGTGTCGAGCAAGTCTCGGGGCTGTACTACTTGAAAATCGACGTCGATCGATCCAAGGTGGCGCGCCATGGCATCAATGTGGCCAACATCACGGAAGTGATCGAAGCCGTCGGTGCCGGAATCAGTGCAGGGGCCGTCTTCGAGGGGCAGCGGCGATTTCCAATCGTGGTGCGGTTTCCGGATGACCGACGGGGCGATATTGAGTCGATCAAGGCCCTCTGGGTGACGGCACAGGACGGTGCTCGCATCCCTCTGCGGGAACTAGCCGACATCCAAATCGTGGAAGGGCCGGCGCAGATCAGCCGTGAGCAGGCCAGTCGGCGAGTGGTCATCGAGGCGAACGTGGTCGGGAGAGACCTGGTCGGCGCCGTGGAGGAGGCTCGGGGGGCTGTGGCTGGTCTGGTGCAGTTGCCGTCCGGCTATTACGTGACTTGGGGAGGGCAATTCGAAAATCAGCAACGGGCGATGGCCCGCCTGGCAATCGTCGTTCCGGCGGTCATCGGTTTGATTTTTCTTCTCTTGTTCCTGACATTTGGAAATTTCAGGCAGGCGGCGCTGATTCTTCTGGCGATCCCCTTTGCGATGGTCGGTGGTCTTGCCGCACTGCTCATCGGCGGGCTGTATCTGTCCGTCCCAGCCTCCGTTGGCTTCATCGCGCTGTTCGGTGTCGCCGTTCTCAACGGAGTCGTGAAGATCGCCTATATCAACCAATTGCGGCAACAGGGCCTGCCCTTGGATGAGGCGGTGGTGACCGGCATGGTCCTGCGGCTTCGTCCAATCTTGATGACGGCATTGGTGGCGGCTCTGGGGCTCACGCCGCTGCTGTTAGCCAGCGGGCCAGGCTCAGAAATTCAACGGCCGCTGGCGACTGTGGTGATCGGCGGATTATTTTCATCGACCCTGTTGACGTTGATCGTGATGCCGGTGTTGTATCGGCGGATCGAGGAACGAGTCGAGAAGAAGACTCAAGGTGTCGTACATTCATGAGGTCTGACAGGGTTGGCTTGTGGGATTACCACGTTGATGGTGGAGGAGGTCGGGATGTCGCTTCCTATGTCACTTGGACTGTTCGTCGTCGCCGGCTTGTGTGAAATCGGCGGCGGGTATTTGATCTGGCTTGCGATCAGAGAACAGCGGCATTGGACCTATGCGTTGGTGGGTGCGGTGATGCTGATGTGTTATGGCCTGATTCCAACCTTGCAGCCGGCTCACTTCAGCCGTGTTTATGCGGCATATGGGGGCATGTTTATCGTACTGTCCTTACTCTGGGGCTGGGGCCTCGATGGAGTTCGACCGGATCATTATGATGCAATTGGGGCCCTGCTTTGTTTGGGCGGCATGATCGTCATGATGTACGCGCCCAGGACGTGATCGCTATTCAGCGGAAGGAAGACCCAATAAACGGAATGTCATCCAAGGCATCGCGAACGTCATAGTGAATTGTGAATGCTTGTGTTCATGCTGCGTGATAAGCTGGCGCTCGATCTTTCGATAATCTCAGAGCTCTGGACCAGATAGAAGGCCTATCGGTGAAACAAAGCGCGCGAAGTCTCATGCATGGTCTTGCCCGAGGAATCCTTGTCGGTCTGGTGGTTCCCGGTTTGGGATGGGCAGGGACACAACAGATCCCTGCAGCAACCAGCCACGATCTGCAGCGGCAAGTCAAGGCAACCGCCAATAAAGTGATTCCCGCCGTGGTCAGCATTGCCTCCACCGTCATGGTGCGCGATCAGTCGTTCAGCGACGAAGCCTTGCCGTTCGGTCTGTTCAAGGAGCCGCCGGCACGGCGACAGTACGGGCAAGGGTCGGGAGTGATCGTGACGCCGGATGGTTATATCGTGACGAACAACCATGTGGTGGCCGATGCCGTCGATGTCGAGGTGATCTTGGCGGATCGTCGCCAATACAAAGGGAAGGTGGTTGCGACAGACCCAAAGACCGATGTGGCGGTTGTGAAGATCCATGCATCGAACCTCCCGACTGCGGCCTGGGGGGACTCAAGCCAACTAGCCGTCGGCGACTTTGTGTTGGCGATCGGGAATCCCTTGGGATTGAGCCGGACCGTCACGTTCGGCATTGTGAGTGCGGTCGGGCGGGCCGATGTCGGTGTGGCGGATTTTGAAGACTTTATCCAGACGGATGCTCCGATCAACCCGGGGAATTCAGGCGGGGCGCTCGTGAACATCCAGGGCGAGCTGATCGGCATCAATACGGCGATTGCGAGTCCCACCGGCGGCAGCGTCGGCGTCGGGTTTGCCATCCCCAGCAACATGGCTCGTGCCGCCATGCAGAGTCTTATCAAGACGGGCCGTGTGGTGCGTGGGTTTTTGGGGGCATCCACGCAGGATGTCACGCCTCCCTTAGGGAAGATCTTTCATCTTCCTGACGTCAAGGGCGCGATCGTGACGGATGTGCATGCCAAGGGATCTGCGGAGCGGGCCGGTTTGAAGCGCGGCGATGTCGTGGTGCGTTTCGACGGGCGGGAGATTATGGACAGTGGCCAGTTACGGAACCTGGTGGCGCAAGCGTCGCTCGGGAGCAAACATCGGGTAGATCTCATCCGAGAAGGGAAGCAGTACCAGGCGGATCTGGTCATTCAGGAAGCGCCGCGTGAACGGCCAAAGAAAAGTCAGACGGCGTCCTCCACCGCTTCGACCGTGCACCCGCTTGCGGGGGTGGTCTTCGATGACGTGACGGCTCCCTTGGCACGTCAGATGGATTTATCGGTAAACAACGGAGTGGTTGTCACGGATATCGAGGAAGGCAGTCTGGCCGAAGCCTCCGGTCTGCAACCAGGTGACGTGGTGCTGGAACTAAACCGACAACATGTCACGACATTCTCGGTACTCCAACGAGTTGCTGAGCCTTTGAAACCCACTGACTTGGCCCTCCTCCTCGTCAACCGCCAGGGGAATGTGATGTACGTTCCGATCCAGGGGGAGTAGTGAACGAGCATCTACTTGGCAACTGCCAAGCCCTCAGCTCAGCATCTCGTTTTGGGGAGAAGAAATGATGAGCAGGAGGCAGCCGGTATCGGAGGACGTGTCGTGATGTTCGGTGCCGGCTTCAGCTCGATGGTAGTCGCCCACCACTAATTCTTGTCCACCGCAGAAGCACCCGCCCTCCAAGACATAGCGTTCTTCCGGCTCAGCATGTCGATGCGGGGCATAGGCTGACCCCGGTGTCATTCGGACGAGTGCCGTGGCTCGGCGAGAAACGGGGTCGAGGTACAAGACTTTTGCCGTGACACCGGGAGCCATCTCGATCCATTCACCTTCTGACGCCCTTACAAACGTGAGCGGTGTGATGGTCTGTCGTGGTGGATGGGCCTCGTAGCGTACCTGATCGAGCAAACGGTCACGCAGCGAAGCCGGTGGGGCAACCGGAGAGGCCGCAAAGGCGACGTGATCCACCATCGATTGAAACGTCTGTTCCTCCTGAGCTGCCTCTCGTCCGACCTGTGCAAGCACCCGCTCACGGAGCGCAGCAGACGGCTCGATCGCCGGCACTCCAAATCCCAACTGCTCAACCACTGCTTGAAAGGATTGTGTGGTCGCTTCGAGACCGTTCTTGGATAAACACAAGCGCTTTTCAAAGACCACCCGGTCCTCGGGAGTCAGGATGCCTAAGACGTAGGCAGCGGCCTGTTCTTCAAGCTCTTGTGGTACCTGATGGCTGGTCATGAGAGCAACTCGTCCTTGTGCGGCTCCAACGCTTCACGCAATTTGATCATCCCAAGGCGCATTCTGGTCTTGACCGTGCCCAACGGCAGCCCGAGTCTGTCGGAAAATTCGCTCTGACTGAAGCCGTAGAAATATCCGAGCGCAATCGCTTCCCGTTGTTCCGGTGACAAGCGGGCAAGCGCCTGGCGCACCTGTTGCTGGCGCTGTTGTTCTTCGATCTCCTGGTCGGGTGTAGGATCGTCGCAAGAAAAGAACGATGCCGCGTCGAGGTCCTTGATCTTTCTCCGCTCGGCCAGTCCGGCGCGGAACCGATCGATGGCTCTCGTACGGGCCAACATCATCAGCCACCCGCCCGGCGTACCTCTCGTTTCGTCGAAGGTATGGGCCCTGCTTCCAGACCTGCGTGTAGACATCCAGCGTCACTTCTTCTGCTGCTTCGCGATGACCGAGGATTTTGAAGATGAGGCCATAGACCTGGGGGCTCGAGCGGTCGTACAGCCTTGCTAGCGCCGCTTGATCACCCTGTGCGGTCTGAGTGATGAGCTGACTCCATTCCTTTTCTTGCGTTTGGATGACGTTCCGCATGGACAGCACCGGTTTGATGGCCCCTCATCGATCTATTGGATGATGACGGGAAGGAGTTGATTGATGCCGGATAACAATTCTGGCGCGGGACTATAGCACTGCCGAAAGTTGTCGACAAGCAGTGGCTGGGGTCTGTGGGGTTTGCGAAACAGGGGATATTTTGAGTGCGTATCGTCAGAGGCTGCGAGATTTGAAATCTCCACAGACCCATGGACTATCGATCACGATCCAGTTCGATCGTTTTCCACTCAAACAATTACAGAGGATCAGGAGATAGGCGAAGAACCGATGAAATCAGATCGGACAAGATAGTCCTGCCACAGTTTAGCCCGTTGAATATGGTCAGCTGTCGAATGCGATCCATGAATTCAATTTATTTGTCTTGTGTCTAAACTACCGTTTATTTTGACGGATGCCCATTCCATCGGTACGTTTCGTACAGACGGTTTGTTTTTCTTCAAGATCGATTGCTGAGCATGAGAGTAAAAAGGATCCGGTCATGAATAACCTTCTTCTTATAGGCGGATTAGCTCTGGCGATGGTCTGCAATGAATCATGCATAGAGATAGCCTTTGGCAAAGAACCGATAGCAACGCCATTAACCGCAACCGCTGACAAGAGCGGCGCTGAGGTGACCACCATTGTTCACTGGCAGGTCACTGTCGAACTTGGAGTACTCTGCGAGCTAACAACCAAGCGTGATCCTATCGGAAAATTATCCCCAGAACAGCACGTAACGTTTTATCGAGAGAATGGGAAGCAGCGACAGAAACTCTTTGAGTATACTACGGTCTTCCGTCCCTTAAATATCTACCAACTGGGAAGGCCAGCGGGCAGGCTTTTGACAATCTGGACCGGAGGGAGCGCCTATCCCTACCACTTCTAGATTTTCGCGTTTGTGGATGGGAAAATAGTCTCAGTGCTCGCGATCGACTCTACACGCATGCCCGAAATCCTCATGGACAAAAACAACAGGGAGATCATTCTAGCCACTGAGGAAAATAGAACGCATATATACAAATGGGACGGCGTTCAATACACGTTTCTGAAAACCGTTCCTTGGGAGTCACGGCTTGACTTCGTGCAAGATTATGTCATAGCCAAAGAACTTGATCTTTCAACACCTCAGCCTATTCTCAGAGCTGTGAAGGAACGTGGTGCTGACTCAGTTGTTCGCAAACTGACCATGAACTGGGATGACTGGAACAAAGTACTCGAGCGAATTGGGAGTGGTGCAGCCCCCTGGTTGGAGGTTGCACGCGCGCTGCGTCCCGGAACTGACGCGTTCGCGACCACCACTCTTGAAATGACTGTCGCTGGTGCTCTTCCGAAATCCCCTAAATATGTATTGCAACTCATTGGTTCTGGCTTTGCCTTGGAAGATGTGTGCAGCATCCCGCAGCTTGAAGTAACGAAGGCAGAGGCGCTTCAGTACTTGGAAGATGCAGAGAGCGCTCTTGAAAAATCTGTGGGTAGTGAATTAGAGATGCTGAGACATGAGTGCTTAACACGTCTTCGGAAGCTCCAAGCCAAATACAGGGAACAACGAGAATAGGTGCTTATGACAGAGCATACCGATCATTTCTGCAGTGTTAAAGGGAGTTATTTGCGGTCCTGAAGGTTCTGCCAGCACGTGTGATTGATTCTTTGGCCCTTAAAATGGTCCCAACTCACCATATGAATCAAAGGACTCTACCAGAGCTCCTTGTAGCTGAAAAAGTTTATAGAAAGCATACGATTATAGAGAATACTATCCCGTAAACAGTATTGTTAATGATAATTTAATGCTGTTTGAAGTAAATTTATATTTACAGTTATACTGTAAATAGTATAATAATGCCTATGAAGCAAAAGTTCACAACAGTCCTCGATGATCTAGCGCTATCAAAGCTCACGGTGAGGGTGTCAAGAGATGTGCACAAACTCGCCGTGGGGGAGTGGATACGTCTGCTCCGGAATCGGCTACGGATGACGCAGGCTGAGCTGG
>JAOUGT010000243.1 GCA_029865485.1 Nitrospira sp. | reverse complement strand
ACGTCGGGGCGTAGCGCAGCCCGGTAGCGCGCCTGCTTTGGGAGCAGGATGTCGGAGGTTCAAATCCTCTCGCCCCGACCACATCACACATACTCGTGTCATAGGCTCCCCTGTAGAGGCCGCCCTTCGGACGCTTACCGGCAGTGTGTTGACAAACCGTCTGGGGAGTTTGGATCTGAGCCATTTGGGCCAAGCACAGACTTCTTCAAAAGTCCCCGCAGGCTGTTCAGAAGGGGCGTCCAGCAAGGCTGCAGCGAGCGAAGAGGCGAAGCGTACTCTCTCCCGTACGTTGAGCCTCTGAGCGACGCGAGAACGCCGCTGGCGTCCTTTATCAACAGCCTGCTAGACAAACGACTCCCGTGTTGTCATGTTCGTCACGATTCATTCGAGTCCATGACGGGTCAGTTCATGCGACTCAAGCAAACTCACTCCAGCTTCGAGAAGCGGTCCTTGACGATCGAAGGTACGAGCTGGCAGGTTGCGACGCTGCACGACGAGGATGGAATGATCATCCCGCCTTCACCCAGTTTCCTCAGCGACTAGAGCTTTTATCAGCCAATCGCAACCCGTCGCTCTACTGCGATTACTCGCGGTTCGGGGAAAGTGCTAGATACATCACTCCTATCGCCACGCAGATCAGGAGCACTGCAATGATTACCAGCATCATGATTGCTCACCTCCTTCCACATCGTTGTTGTCGAAGCGCCGTGGCGCACTGCTGTTCGTCTTCGGGGCTCATACCTTGCGCATGAAAAACACAAACATCAGTGCTGCAAAAATGATCGCACCCGAGATCGTCACAATAGCCATCAGATCGCTCATCATAGAGGTATCCTTCCTTCCTGGTTCTCCATCGTTATTCAGCTGAGGGTGCCTCCAAATCCGGCGATGGAGTCCGAGTTATAGAGTGATCGTTCTACGTGGAGGCCCTGGCGTTTCTTGGTGTTACGTAATAAGCATTTACTGGACCAGACACGACTCATACCTAACTCCCTATATTGCCAATATCTTATGGAGATCGGTGCAAGGTTCAGTGGCTGGGCCTGGATCGGAATGGATCCTACTGCAGGATCTGATTGGATCCAGGTGCTGGAGAAGGAAAGTGGATAATGTGCGCAGGTGTGCTGGTAGACCGAAGAGCAAGAGGAAAAACTTGTTCGGAGCGCAGTGTCCTTCTTCAGTCCGAAGAACAAGTAGGTGGTTTTGGGGAAATCTGCTTCTGCCTGATCAGTTTGGTTAAGTAGGTGCGTTGGATTCCCAATTCTGTCGCAGCTTTGGTTTGATTCCAGCCGTTTCTCTCTAGGGCACGCTCAATGAGCTTTTGACTATAGGCGTCCATACTCTCGTGGTAGGAGAAAAACACGACATCAGCGGATGGTTCCTGGTTGATGGAGGATGATGCATTCCTTGAGCGCGGGAAGGTCTTTAATGAGAGGTGTTCCGGGCCGATCGTATCGCCAGGACACAGCACAAGGGCGCGGGTGAGGACGTTCTCCAGTTCACGTACGTTTCCCGGCCAGGAGTACGTTTGCAACAGCTGCAAGGCTGAGTCGCTGAGCGTCGCACGCCGATTGAGTCCGAGTTTTCCTGCTTGATTGAGGAAATGGCTGGCAAGCGCCGGCAGATCGTCCAGCCGATCGCGCAGAGGGGGTAAGTGGACGGTGATGACCGCAAGGCGGAAATACAGATCCTCACGGAAGGCACCCTCGCGAATCGCCTGCTGGAGATTCTTGTTGGTCGCCGCGATGAACCTCACGTCAGCCCGCAGTTCCTGAGTGCCGCCGACTCGGTAGAATGTTCGATCGTTCAACACTCGCAGGAGATGGCTTTGCATAGTGAGTGGCATGTCACCGATTTCATCAAGAAACACGGTGCCTCCCTCGGCAATTTCAATTTTTCCTGGTTCTCGTTTGATGGCTCCGGTGAATGCGCCCTTTTCGTGGCCGAACAGCTCATTCTCCAACAAGTTCTCAGGGAAGGCGGCACAGTTCACCGGGACAAAGGGTCTGCTGGACCGCGGGCTCCATCGATGGATCGCCCGTGCGACGACTTCTTTTCCTGTGCCCGTTTCACCGAGCAATAAGACGGTGACGGGTGACGAGGCCGCTTGTTTGGCGACGGCGAACTGCGCCGCCATATGCTTGTTGGTGGTGAGTGCCGGCTGGAATTGATTCTCGACTTCCTTGCGGAGGGTGTCGACATGACGATGAAGGGTCACGGTGTCGAGCGCTTTATTGATGACGACGGACAAGTGGTCGGAGGTAAAGGGCTTGGGGACGAAATCAAAGGCACCCAGCTGCATGGCCTGCACCGCGCGTTCAATCGTTCCGTAGGCGGTGAGCATCACAATGAGGGGGGTCGTATAGGTTCCTGAGGTCGGATGGGGCTCCTGATCCGGGGGCTCACGGTGCGCTGATGTTTGGCTGACCTGTTTCAAGACGTCAAGTCCCGATAACAACGGAAGCTCCAAATCCAACAAGACAAGGTCGGGCTGCTCCTCTTGGATCAATCGGAGCGCGTCCTGCCCATTGGTCGCCGTCACCGGTTGATGTCCCATCCACGTCACGCGATTTTCCAAGCTGAGGAGAATATCGCGATCATCGTCAACAATTAAGATTTTCGCTCGCATGAGGGCTCCTTTTTAGGGTAGACGACTGTGCGTTCGCCGAATCATCAGATGGCGTCGATTCGTGAGTGGGCTGTTCGGACGGATCTTGTGACTCATCAATGGGAAGGGCCACGTAGAATCGAGACCCTGCCTGAGGTTCGCTTTCGACCCAGATTCGACCATGATGCATTGTGACAAATGTTTTGGTGATCCAGAGCCCAAGTTGGGCTCCTTGTGATGCGGGCATGGCCGACGGCACTTTGGAGAATTCCTCGAAGATGTTCGAGAGGTGAGTCGCATCGATCCCACATCCGGTATCGGCCACACAAACCTGAACGACGCCTGGCGACGCTGCGGACGCTTCGACGGATACATGCCCGCCGGGCGGTGTGAACTTGATGGCATTGCCGATCAGATTGACGAAGATCTGTTCCAATTTGTCGCGATCTCCCTGAACCGGCGGCAGTGACTCGACCGGTCCCACGACCAGCGAGACGTTTTTCTCCGAAGCCACCATCTGGAGGCCGTCCGCCGCAATCGTGACGATTTGATGCAGATGGACCTTTTCTAGGCGCAGCTCAATCGGTGTGGTGTCCAGCCGGGACCAGTCAAGCAGCTGCGCGATAATTCGGCTGAGTCGTGCGACATTGTGCTGCACGCGGGTTAGATAGGTGCGTTGCAGTTCGGTCAAAGGGCCGGTGACCCCGTCGAGCATGTTTTCCGCAAAGCTCCGAATCGCGGTCAGAGGCGTGCGCAGCTCGTGGGAGACGACGGAAAGAAATTTGGACCGACGCCGGTCATGGTCTTGGAGCTGAGTGTTGGCACGAGACAGTTCCTCCGTGCGCTGTTCAATACGCTCTTCCAGGTGTTGAGTCAGCTCGGCCAGGTCAGCGTAGGCTGCGGCATTGTCAATAGCCGCTGCGACGTGGCCGGCGATCGTTAATAGGATATGGAGATCCTCTTCGGTACATTTCTTCACACCTCGATCTGCAGCGAGGTATCCAAGAATCTTGGCACGGCTCTGGAGCGGTACGGCAACGACTGATTGCAGGCCTGAGTAGCGCATCAATTCGAGCACCGGTGGGTATAAGCGATGGGCGATGGTTTCGATATCATGAATGAGGACCGGTTTTCCGTGAATGAGTAGCTCTTCTGAGATGCTGCCTGCAACGATAGGTATATCGAGCCTCCGAGCTGTTTGCTCGATCTTTTTTGGAACTCCGCTGATCCGAGCGATGGAAGCACCGTTCCGGTCCGGGTGGTGAAGGAGAACCGCCATCCGGGAAAAGCCAAGATTATCGACGAGCAACGGGAGCAGCGTGTCAAGCAGCTGGTTCATGTCGAGCATGTTGGCGCTCGTAATCGCAGCGCTGGTTTGATGCGCCGCCGTCAGCTGCTTGACTTGCCTCCTGATGGTCTCGAGGTTCATGGTAATCGCCTTATTTCGATCATGCAGGGACTGGGTCATGCCGTTGAACACGTGCGTCAGTTCACCGACTTCATCGTTGGAGGCGGCAACCAGCGGAGTCGGTGCATCGTTTCCCTTTGCGAGTTGCCTGGCCGCGTAGGCGAGGTTTCGTAACGGCGTCGTAATGCGGGAGGTCAGTAGGTGAGCACTCAGGATGCCTCCCGCGATGATGAGCAGGGTGAGGAGCGACGCATTGCGGACGATCACCAGCAGGGCTTCTTTAGCCTGCATGTCGGTGATTCCGATGCGTACGAGGCCGACCACCGGAGAGGTTTGTATTGGGAGAGCGGAGCCTGTTTTCTCTTCCAATTGAACCGACAGCTGAGGCATGGGGCGAGCAGCCGAGGATTTTCGAAGAATAGGCATTGCAAAGTCGAACAGAGTTTCTTTTCTGGCGAAAA
>JAOUGT010000242.1 GCA_029865485.1 Nitrospira sp. | reverse complement strand
AGACAATCGAGCCCAATATCCTCATACTCCCATTTGATGTCGACGCCGCTCGCATCAATGACGAGCCGCACCGCTTCGCAAATTTCCGGGCCGGTGCCTTCTCCCGGTAACATCGTGACGACATGCTGTTTTCCCATTGAAACCTCCCTTAAGCAGCAAGGGTAATCGGACCATCCGCTCCCTTCAATTGCTGGCAAATGCAAATTGGAGTCCAGACTGGTTGCAATCCGTGGGGCAGGCCTGCAGCTCAAAATGTTAACAAAATCCTGGAAAAGCACGATTCGGCGGTTTACAGAAGAAGATTAGGATTCTCAAGGAGGTATATGGCTCGTGCATCCATGCACGACTTGCACAGTGACCCGTGCAGCGATGCTCAGCGAAAGGGCATACGACGAGAGAGATTTCGGAAAGAACGGCGTGGGTGTATATAAAGTGGGGGAAATGCGGACGAGTGACTATCTACTGGGAACGAACGACGAGCACAGAGGCATCAATCTTGGAGAATAATTGTTCCGCAACCGAACCGATGACCCACCGTTCCAGCGCTCGGCGATATGAGCTCCCCAACACCACAAGATCAGCGCCCCATTCTCGGGTACCGTTGGCGAGGGCGTCGACGATTCCTGTCACGCCGTATACGGCTTCTGTGTATAAGACACGGGTGTCGACGGTCACGCCGTCTCCAACGGCAGACTTGGCTTGCGCCAACAACTTGAGACTGGTTTTGGGGTCGGTCTCCTCGGTGGCAACATAGACAATGCGGAGCGCCCCCTGGTTGGAGAGAGCCATGCGCTGCGCTTCCATCAAGGCTTTTATGGAAGTATCCTTGCCGTCGATCGCCACCAGAATTTTTGTGAACATCGAGAGGCGCCCCTCTTGGTCTGTCATGGGTGAGTGAAGGAAGTAAATAGTGGAGTGAAGGTTTTAACTCACGTCACTCCCATGTCTTTTGAGGTCATCAATGTATCGTTTGACAATCATGCTTCCAGGAAGTTTTTCAATATTCACATACACCATATAGTGTACGATTCCGTGAACTGCCATCGCAATCAGCAATCCTTCAAAAATCCCCACCTTAAAGACGAGGACTCCACACAAGATGGCGAGGATCATGGCATAGGGGCCATGATGGGTCACATGCACGAGTCCCTCGATCATCTTCCAGCCTGAAAAAATCATAATGATCGCCAACGCAAACTTCGGGAGATACTCAAGCGCGTAGGTGTTAAAGGTAAAGAAGGTCACCACACAGCCGATGATGAGCACGGAAAATTTGGTATAGGCTCCGGCCAAGCGATTGGTGGTGCTCTTGGCCAACCCGTCCAGATTGGTCATGCCGCCAAAGAAACTTGATCCCATATTGGCGATCCAGATGGCCAGCAAGCTGTTGTTGCTGTTGCATTTCCGCTTGAGGGGATCAATTTTTTCAATCGCGGCGTTGCTCATCACCTGTTCGATGACGTCAATCATGGCCAGCATCACCGCAAATCCCACCATGTAGAGGACCATCAGGGGGCTCTCGAAGTGAGGGATGGGCCATGCCAGTTTGAGTTCTGTATCTTCCATCGACAACATGGGGACTGAGACGAACTGAGCGAGGACGGTGCCGGCTGCGATGATGACAAAATAGGGAATCGCAGGTTGCGTGTTTTTGAATCTCAAAAAGAGATAGACAAAGAGGCCATACCCCACCAGAGAGATCAGGATGATCTGGATACGCGCGCCGTTCAGGAACGAATCGGCTGCTTCCATGCCTGGAGGGAGCTCATACGTGAAGGTAAGAAACTTGAGGGCGATCTTCAGCCCGACGCCTGCTAACAGTCCTTCGACCAGGTAGACCGGCACGGCGACCAAGATATAGCGTTGCCAGTTAAATCGCCAGATGATGGCTTGGATGGTTGCCGTTAGGAAAATTGCGAAGGCCATATTCTCCAGGCCAAAGGTGGCCACGCCCACGGCCAACACCGGAGCCAGGCCCGCCGCGATTCCCGGGCAGCCGATGTAGTTGCCGGGCTTGAACCAGGCATTGATCCAGCCGATCAAACAGGCAAACGCGACAGTGGCCAGTCCCACCTTGATGGGATACTCGGACATCATGGCGATGCCTACCGTCAATGGGATCGCCATCGATCCGGCGATCAGGCCGGCGGCCATATCACGCCCTGCATAATGTGCTTGGAATGCGGCTGATCCGGGTGGAGTACTCGGCGCTGTTACGGCAGTCTGATCACCGTCCGTCGTACTCAGTCCCGGGTCTTGTGACTCTATCTCGCGCTCCACTTCATACGTTGCCATCGGTAGTCTCTCAATTCGGCCTGAGGGTGTGTCCTAGCGGGGTATTGATGCTCCGTTCCCCAAATATCCTTGTAGGCACTCAGTTCTCCAACCTCTACATACAGCAAGAAAAGGGCCCTACATCTTACGCCTGGTTCTGTCAGGTAATACACCAGAATTAAAGGGGAAATGACGAGTGGCGTAGGGTAGGTACACCTCATGAGCGGCGAACAGGTAAGAGATCGTGTGCCTGCGCACAGGTCTGTGCGCAGGCGCACGATCTGGAAGGTCGTGATCCAGGGCAGGGATTGTGATGGTGTAGCGTTGAAAATCAGTAATCCTCTGGGAAACCACTCGGCTACCGATCGAGAGATTGGCTCACATATGTCCCAACTTGCGCAACATCTCCATGCCGCGGCCTTCGTCCTGGGCACGACCGCTTCGCTCTGCAATGGTCGTGACACGGAGTTCAGAAATGATTTGTGGAATCGTCGGGGCACATGACGACACCGTACCGGTGCAAGGTACGCATCCGAGACTCCGATATCGCATCCCGCTCCCTTGATCGAAGTAGAGGGTGGGAAGAGGAACTCGTTCGAGCTCCAGATATTCCCAGATATTCAGTTCGGTCCAATCCAAGAGGGGGTGGACGCGGATATGGGATCCCGCAGGGAATGTCGTATTGAACTGGTCCCACAGCTCAGGGGGCTGATCCCGGAAATCCCACTCCCCATGTTTATCGCGCAGTGAAAAGTATCGCTCTTTGGCGCGTGTTCCTTCTTCATCTGCACGAATTCCGAGAATGATGGCGGTCCACTTGTGCCTGGCGATGGTTTGCTTGAGGGCCTCGATCTTCATCGCCGTACAGCATGTCACACGCCCTTGCTGCGGACCCATGCCGGCAGCCAGCGCCTCCGTGTTCTGTCCAACGACCAGATCAAGGTGCCATTCCCGACACAACCGATCGCGATACTCGATCAGCTCCGGCATTTCGTAACCTGTATCGATGTGAACGAGTGGGAACGGCACATGGCCAAAGAAGGCTTTGCGTGCGAGCCACAGCAACACAGTCGAGTCTTTTCCCATGGACCACAGCATGGCCAGATCATCAAAGTGCTTGTAGGCCTCGCGCAGAATGTAGACGCTTTGATCTTCCAATGCCCGTAAATGCTTCATCCTCTTCCCACCATCACAGTCTCAATAGGCCGCCGGTTTCGAGAAGGTTCGGTTCGAGACCAGATCCAAGACGTGGAGTCCGTCAAACTGGGCTTCACCTGGGCCCAGGGCAATGAATCCTACTTGTCCATCCGGGGGCAGGACGGCGTCGTCGACCGCAGCGACTTGGGCGCCATCGATGTAGACCGCGAGTCTCCCTTTATCGAGATGCAAGAAATTGATCCGCTGGACTCGGATCGTATGCCAGGATTTTGGGGCAAGCTTTGCAGTGACTTGTCCTAAAACAGTCACGTTGCCGTTCACGATGCGTCTGGTCGTGACCAGTCCCGTTCCAGGCTGAAGCGTGATGGCATAATAATTAGCCTGGTCTGTGACGGCAACGGCGAGTCCTGCTTCGCCTTGATCAGTGGAGTGAGGGGTCCGTACCTGAACGGTCACATCCGGGTACGTGGTTCTGACCCCCATGGCCACAAGGAGCCGGATACAGTTCTCTGTCCGGCAAGTGGAAGCGCGGACCAGCCGCTGCGTCTCATTTGGCATCGCTTGATCGACTTGGACCTGCCATCCATCGGCCTGTTCGCTCTGAGACCCTAGCGCGGTGAATCCGGCAGGAAGGCGCCCCAGTTGGTCTTGATCGAAATTCCATTGCCAGATGATGTCCTGCTTGGGCGGATTGGCGTGGACGGCCACATCGAGGACTTCACGCGAACGCGGTGGGCTCGGCAAGACGATCGCGGCAGCTTCCGATGCCAGCGACTTGACGAGATCGTTGGCGATCAGTTGCCCTTGCAGGCCTTTCACCCCTGGAATCTGGTCCAAGTCCTGTTTGATCTGTCGCATCCGCTGTTGAAACCGATCCAGATTACGCGGCACCGAGAGCGATTCCACTGCCACCAGCGCATAGTGCGCATGGAGCTTGTCGTAGGGCTGAGTCAGCAGCTCAATAGCTTGTTCGGCTTCAGCATGGGCCTGTTGCAGCCAGGGATGATCGTAACGTCGGTTCCAGGAGACGAACTGGATGCGATCCCAGGCCACCTCCGTCAAGATCTTCGCGTACTCGGCCGTGCCTGGAGCCGTCT
>JAOUGT010000049.1 GCA_029865485.1 Nitrospira sp. | reverse complement strand
ATCGGCAAAGCCTCGCAAACAGCAAAACTGAAGCAGCGCGAGATGCTCTCAGGCAGTGGCTTAACCACTTCGATCGTGGTGGAAGAACTTCCACAATCCACATAGCCTCTTGATGCAGCCCCTTCCATGTTGCACCTGTAGACGTGATCCCATAAAATGCCCTCACTGCCATGAACGCCGTCACTCGTATCAAGACCAAGACGCCGAATCCATATAAACTCATCCATATCGAAACGGACACCCACGACACGAAGACATTCCGTTTCGAACTCCCTGCCGACGTGACATTGGACATGTTGCCCGGTGATTTTCTGTACGTCCATGCAACGGTCAACGGCAAAACCATCAAGCGAGCCTACACCCCATCATCACTACCTGGCGTGACGGGTTTTTTTGATCTCACAGTCAAACGGTATGAAGCCGGTGCCTTCTCCAAGTACCTCCACGATCAACACATCGGCGACACCGTGTTGATGAGCGGGCCGAACAGTGGTGGTCATTGGGTCGACGGCATGGCGAAGCGAGTGGGATTCGTGGCGGGGGGCACGGGGATTACCCCGATGATCTCCATCATTCGCTGGATCCTGACCAACAAGATCGAGGCGGAACTCTTTCTAATCTTTGCCAACAAGACAGAGTCGGACATCATTTTCCGACAGGAGTGGGATCGAGACGGTCGAGAGCATTCGAACTTTCATTGCTATCATGTCTTGGAGCAACCTCCTTCAGAGTGGTCTGGTGGTGTAGGGCGAATTACTCCTGAAATTCTGCGGCAACACCTTCCCTCTCCAGACGCCGACAGCTGTATTTTTCTTTGTGGCCCACCGGCGATGGTAGACTCCTTGGAAGTAACGCTCAAAGAACTCGGGTACCCTGAGCAGTCAATTATCCTCCCATAAGGGCTGCCGTCTAGTAACCCACTCCTACTCGTTGAGCAATTGACTGTGAGGCCCGATCGCGGATCTGACTGAGCCTGAAGAAAACCCACGGGCTCACTGAGCGAGCACGAAGAGGTGGAGGACTGTCTCGATGAATCACGGGCTAGGCTGACGGAATTCAGCGCGCACGATCCGGATGGACCTTGCCCTGGAGATCTCGTATGACTTGCTCAGCCGCCAATGCCCCATCCCTGATACAGTCTGGAATCCCAACCCCCCGATAGGCCGCCCCGGTCAGCACAAGGCCAGGATAACGGCTCACAGCTGCATCGAGTTGCGCCAAGCGAGCTCCATGGCCGACCGTGTACTGCGGCATCGCCTTCCACCAGCGATTCACCTCAGTATACGTTGGATCCGCTCGGATACCACAGAACAGAGCAAGTTCTTCTCTCAGGGTAGATGTCAGCGCGTCGTCATCCAATTGAAGCACATCTTCTCGCCCCACTCCCCCCACATAGCAGCGGGCCAATAGCTGATCCGCCGGAGCTCGATTCGGCCATTTCAGCGAGGTCCAGGTTGCAGCAATCAAGTGACGTTGTTCTCTGCGTGGCACGATGAACCCGAATCCTTCAATGGCACTGGTCAGTGTTCGCGGGAACGCCATCGCAATCGTGGCAGTGGACGCATAGGGAATCATGTCCAGTATTCCACCTGCAATCGGTGTTAAGGGACGCAATAGGTCCGCTGAAACATAGGCCGGCGTCGCGAGGACCAGGCTTTCCGCAGAAAGCGCCGATCCATCCTGAAGAATCACGTCGTACATCCAGCGGCCCAACTCATGCGATCGTACACGGACGGCCTCAACCCGTGCCCCCACACGAAGTTCCACCCCCTGCTGGGTCAACCGACTCGTCAAGGCGGCCACTAAATCGCTAAGACCGTTTTTCAAACTGACAAACATCGTGCGCCGTGAATGACCGATCTGACCAGGCGACGCGGATTTCTTGGCGGCCATCATGCCACGCATGATGCTGCCATGCTCTTGCTCTAATTCAAAGAACCGTGGAAACGTCGCCCGTAGACTCATCTGCTCGGCATCGCCTGCGTAGATCCCTGCCATGAGCGGCTCCAGGAGCCGTTCATAGGCCTGGACCCCGAATCGACGACGGAGGAATTCGGCCAAGGACTCATCGTCTCTGGGAGAACCGGGAGGAACCGCGAATTCAAATCCCATCCTGGCTAGCCCAGGCCAGCTCAGAAGTCCGCTTTGAAGAAACGGCCCCAGTTGCTTTGGAACAAATGAAAGAAGTCCCTCTGGCAAGTCGTGCAGCCGACCCCGATGCAGCACGCAGGCCTTCTTCCCTGTGTCGTTGGTATTGATCAGCTGGCCGGCAAGTCCAAGCTTCATACAGAGATCGAGACCGGCCTGTTTTTGAGACAGGAACGAGTCCGGTCCGGCTTCAGTCACGAGATCACCGATCCGATGCGTGACGATCTTCCCTCCCCAGGCTGGGCCGGAGTCAAGAACGGTACAGCGGATGGGAACGCCTGCTTGAGTCGCTTTTTCCTGCAGCGAAAACGCGGTGGCGAGGCCGGAAATACCGCCACCCACAATCACAATTGTTCGTGGGCGAGTCACGACGGAAGGCAGGACGTGGATTCGTGTGCAGCCAAGACGTCGCGTAACGTCTCGAGTATCGAGGAAGAGTCGTTCAACATGGCCATACGCTCGAGATGGATCCCCTTGCTCACCGCTAGCTGCTTTAACTCGATATCAATATCAAAGAGCGTTTCCACATGGTCGCAGATAAATCCGATAGGCGCCACCAGCACGTGGTGATGCCCAGCTTGCTGGATGGTATCCAACATGGCTTCGACCGTTGGCCCAAGCCATGGTTCACTGGATCGCCCCTGACTTTGATAGGCGAAGTAGGTCGGCCGGCTGCCTAAGGCTTGGGTCACGGCTTCAACCGTCCCCTTCACTTCAGCTGGATAGGGATCCTTCATCGCGACAATCCGTTCCGGCAGACTATGGGCCGTGAATAACACCGGCACCGTTGCACGCACATCGGCAGGAAATTTCTGAAGCCCAAGCCGAATGTTCTCGACGATCGCCGCAACCAGTCGCGGATGCCGGTTCCAACTTCCCACATAGGTCACGGGAGTCTGATCGGCTAGCCCAGTCCGAGCTTCTTCAACCTTTTTCCTATAGGCTCCGGTGCTCAGCGACGATTGCTGCGGCGCCATACAGACCCCGATGACCTGCTCCGGCGAATCTTTCAGCAATTCGGCATAGGTGTCTTTGATAAAGGGATGCCAATGCCGCAAGCCAACGTACACGCGGTATCGGCCGTTACCAGAGTCATTCAGCTCTCGTTCCAGTTTCTTGGCCACCTCTTGGGTGATCCCGACAGCCGGTGACCTTCCACCGGTGGCACGGTAGCGTTCGCGAATTTCCTCAACCAACTCAGGAGGCGTCGGTCGCCCTCCACGGACATCGAGTAAAAATGGCTCGACATTTTCCAGGCAATCGGGCCCGCCCATCGCCATGAGTAACACAGCCGTGTGACGTCTCGTCTCGCTCATCATTCCTTATCGATCGTATTCGTATTACCCAAGGTAAGAGTTTCGAGTTTCACATTACGGGTTGCGAGATAAGGACTTGTGGTGAGTATTGAACACGAAACTCGAAACCAGAAACGTGTTACCCAAAACCTTTCACCTTCCTATCGTTGACTGAGCTTATGGACCATGTCGATCGTGGCGGCCACGTGATCGACCGGCGTCGTGGGCAGAATACCGTGGCCAAGATTGAAGATGTGGCCGAGACGCCCGCCGGCTCGACGCACAATATCCTCGACACGGCGTTCGATTTCATGGAGCGGGGCGAACAGCACCAGTGGATCAAGGTTCCCTTGTACCGCGCGGTCATGTCCGATTGTGGTCCAGGCTTCATCGAGATGCACGCGCCAGTCGACCCCAATGACGTCGCCTCCCGCTTCGCGCATCTGACGCAAGATCGCCGTCGTCCCGGTACCGAAATGAATCATCGGCACGCCCTCATGCTTGAGCCCGTCGAAAATCCGTTGCACATGCGGCATGACATATTCGGCATAGTCACCGGCCGAGAGGCACCCGACCCAACTGTCGAACAGCTGAATAGCTTGAGCCCCCGCTTTGATCTGTCGACGGAGATACCCGGTAAGCACGCGGGCAAACTTATCCATCAGCCTGTGCCAGGCCGTGGGATCGCTGTACATCATCTGTTTCGTGTTCAGGTAATTTCGTGACCCGCCGCCTTCGATGGCATAACTCGCCAACGTGAACGGCGCACCGGCAAACCCGATCAGCGGCACTCGGCCGTTGAGAGCCTTTCGCGTTTGCCTAATGGCCTCGGCAACATAGTTCAGCTCATCGCCATCAATGACTTTGAGCGCATCTACTGCTGCTCGATCGCGAACCGGGTTATGGATAACCGGTCCCTCTCCTGCGGCAAACTCAAGATTGAGTCCCATCGGTTCCAATGGCAGTAAGATATCGGCAAAGATAATGGCCGCATCCAACGGAAATCGATCAATGGGTTGAAGTGTGACCTGGGCCGCCAATTCCGGTGTCTTGCACATCTCCAGAATCGAATGTTTTGCCCGCAAGGTGCGATACTCGGACATATAGCGCCCCGCTTGGCGCATAAACCACACTGGAGTACAATCAACGGGCTCTCGACGGCAGGCTTTCAGAAATCGATCATTCATGGTGGCGGCATTTTAATGACGCAGAAGGAGTCCTGTCAAACAGCGCTTAGGAGCCTCATCAACTCGTGCGTGCGTAACCCGATACTCGAGAGAGACTGCACAGCCGAGGACAGCTCACGAAAAAATCAGGTTTTACTTTCCTCAGATTCTCTGTATAATGAAGTACCAACCTGAATCGGGACGCTCAATTAGTTTAATTGGGACCACGGCTCCCTGTCTCCCACCACAGTGGCTTTGCCGATCCCCCGACCTAGAGGAGAACTGTATGTCCGACGTGGAAACGCTTCGATCGACCCAATCCTTGGGAATCTGGTATTCCTTTCTGCGCTGGTTCGATTCCTGGGCAGGCCTTGAACTTACAAAATCGGATGGGCCTCCCAAGGTAGATTGGATTCGCAGTGTGCCTTTTATCATGTTGCATCTGATGTGCTTGGGTGTGTTGTGGGTCGGATGGAGCTGGACTGCTGTCGCTGTCACCATCGCCTTCTACTACATTCGGATGTTTGCGATTACCGGGTGGTACCACCGCTACTTCTCGCATCGCACGTTCAAGACCTCGCGAACCGTCCAGTTTCTTTTTGCGCTCTTAGGGGGGACCTGTACGCAGCGTGGCCCCTTATGGTGGGCTGGCCATCATCGCCATCACCACATTGCCTCCGACACCCCTGAGGATGTGCATTCCCCACGCCAAGGGGGATTTTTTTGGTCGCACATGGGCTGGATTATGTCGCAGACCTTTTATGCGCCTCGACTGAAGAGCATCGCTGATTTTGCCAAGTTTCCGGAGCTACGGTTTCTTGATCGGTATGATGTCCTCGTACCCACCTTGACCGGCTTCGCCATGTTCGGGTTCGGCAAACTGTTGGAAGCCTATGCCCCAGAACTCGGGACCAACGGCCCCCAAATGCTGATCTGGGGATTTTTCATTTCAACCGTCGCACTGTTTCATGGAACCTGCACGATCAATTCGTTGTCCCATGTCTATGGCTCACAGCGGTACGAGACGGGCGACGACAGCCGAAACAACTTCTTCTTGGCCCTGATTACGATGGGAGAAGGCTGGCACAACAACCACCATTATTATCCGGCCTCGACCAGGCAAGGATTCTACTGGTGGGAAATTGACATGACTTATTACTGTCTAAAAGGACTTGAGTGGCTGGGATTAATCTGGGATATTCGCGACGTCCCTACCTATGTACGTGACGGAAAAACCAGACAGGACTCAGACCGCAGTGTCCTCAAAAAGAAGATTGAGGCCGCTGTAAAGGCTGCGGAGCTTCCAACACCGCAACCGCAATTAGAACTTACGCCTCCCTAGATCCACTCGGATTCAGTCTTCGACCTTGGTCGGTCACTGACCTGATCGGCCAAGGTCTCCCGAATCCGCCGACTCTCCTCTTCGATTGCCAGTCGTTCCTCATCGGATACCACCCATGCGTCACCGGCACTCAGCTGAAACCGATAATGGTCCTCGTTGAGCGTAAACCACTCTATGTACGGGTGCGGCTCCAGGTTGGGATGCGGATCAAGTGAAATAAGATTCACAGTCCCAATTTGAGGATTGGCCATATCGCCAATCACATGCCCTGCCATCTCGTCGTCTTCAAAACGGCTGTTCCTGAATCGAATCACCTCGCCGGCAATATCAGGTTTAAAATTGCCGCGCAAATACAAATCCACTGGCCCAACGGCCGCAAACACAACCTGACCCACAACCGTGCCGTCGATACGGTTATCAAGAAATCCCTCGCGTACCCATCGTCCATTGCCGAACTTTTGTGCCATGTGTCACCCCGCTCAATTGAGAATGATCAGCCGCCGAACGCTCCAATGACAACCGCCAGCAAGATCAACGCGCTGCCGATCCAACCTTCTATATCCAACATCTCTCCAAGAAAGTACCATGACAGCCAGGCCGCATAGGCCGGCTCGGACGCAAACACTAGCGCCACCTGCTGGGCCGGAACCAATTGCTGAGCCCACATCTGCACGGCGAATGCCAGCGTAGCAAGCACACCCGTCACGACAAGACCGATGAGAAGAACAGGTGTCGGCGAAAACGCACTCGCTGAAACATCTTCCCACCAGGGAGCCAGGAGAAACAACACCGTCATCGCTACCATCTGCCAGAGAAGGAGTGACGGAGCATCGACTTGGCGGGTGAATCGCTCAAGACAAATAATATGGCCTGCAAACGCCAGAGCACACCCCAGCGTCATGAGGTCGCCTCGATTCATAGATGCATTGGGTTTAACGAGAAGCCATAGTCCCGCCACGGCAATCGCCGTCGCCAAGATCGCACGCCGGTCGACCCGCAGAAGGATCAACGGCACGAAGATCACATAGAGTGCGGTGAGAAAGGCTGAATTGGACGCCGTCGTGTACGCGAGCCCAACGGTTTGGAGCAAGTAGCCAAGAAAGAGAAACACCGTCGAGAGAGCGCCGGCGGCCAATACCGCGCGGTCATGATGCAATCGACGCCGACTGACGACAAACCACAAGACGATGAGCAGGGTGCCGATGAAAAAACGAAGCAATAAGAACGAAAGGGGAGTAATTTGCTCCAACGCCGCTTTCGTGGCGGGGAAGGTCGCACCCCAGATGAGCGTGGTCAGTAGGAGGGCGAGTCGCGGCATGGATGAGCAGAGCTGAGTCCTGTGTGTTGAGTTCTGAGTGAGAAACGAGACTACACAACCGAGCACTGAGCACTCAGACTCAGCACATTAGCATTTCAGGGTTTGCAGAGAGGACACAGCCGTTGCCGATTCACTCCAGCCTGTTCCATGGCCCTGGTCGCCCGTTCCTTATCAGGATAATCGAACCATCCGCCTTCCCAGAAGTCGCTGGAGGTGGACGTCGATGGCACCTCCGAACACCGATCTCGATGGAGGGTGACACGGTCGATGGCGCGAGCGATATGCAACCAGTAGATCATGCGAGTCGGTAGGGGGCAAAGGGTGAGTGGTACGGAGCTTTCACTGATCCATCACGCCTTCCCCCTGCCCTTGACTGGCTCACGGGAGGAGCTGCCACTCATCCTTCTCGATGAAGCACTTCACGCCGGTCTGCAACTTTTTGACGTCGTCCTTCTCGAAAAGTCTCATGTAGCGCTCGATTCGATCATCATCGTCGATTCGTTCTTCCTGCATCACACCGTTGTTCCCCTTGTACCGTCGAATCAGCACTGGCATCGAAACCCTCCTCCTAAAGCTGGCAGTTGAGCCGCGTAAGTTGCTACAATGTGCAGAGTATCGTAAGCTGATCAGCATCGCTTGCACAAGGGCTATTTGTCAAGGTCTGAACGGCTCCATTTCCTTGGGATGAAGACATCGTCTCGCTGCAGCGCGAGCTTGTCTGAGAAATTGTCTCTGATTCGGCAAGACTGTTCTCCCGCAAACGCGTCGTCCTGATACGGAACCCTGGCGAATACGCGAGGCGGGGGACGCAGGCGGGCCACGCGAAAGGATAGGATCTCGTGCCACTCTATGAATACCGTTGTGGACAGTGTGAGCAGCAGTTTGAAGCCACCCAGTCCGTCTATGCCAGAGTAGAGGATACTGAGTGTCCCCATTGCCATGCTCGAGAGGCGACACGCCTGCTCTCCTCGTTTTCATCCAACGTCGTTGGGGCGCGCAAACCAGGATTCACCGAGAGTAAGGCCAAGGCCATGAACCAGGAACGGATGGAGCGATTCGTCAAGTTGCCGCCGTTGAACGCGAAGCGCAATGTCCCACCGCCGAACATGGCTTCGGAATCCGAGTCCTCTTCGGCGGACCGAACAACGTCCGAGTCCTAACCATGCTGGACCGTCTTCCCGTTGCCAAACAACACCGCAGGAATCATCGGGTCCTTCATGGTGGAGCGCGTCCATGACGGGACGATCGTTTGTCACTCAGCTCTGTGTCAGCCTGGCGTTTTTCCTCTCCCCTCTCCAGACCTCGGCTCAGGTTGCAGGAACTCTGATCATCGCCGGAAACGGTCCTGAACAAGCGACCATTGAATCGCTGGCACGGGCCTTCGAAAAAGCCAATCCTCGTGCCTATGTCGATATCCTGTGGGACGAGGATTCCACCCCGGTACAGTTAGTCCAAACCGGCCAGGCACAGATCGCCGTGACCGGTATGGAAGACGCAACACTAGCAGCCGCACAAATCGGCTGGGACGGTATTGGGATTCTCGTCCATCTCTCAAATTTCACCAAAGAAGTGACCACACAACAGATTGCCGACGTGTTTTCAGGGAAAATCAGAGAATGGTCGGACCTGGGAGGCCCTGAGACCAGAATTCTGCTGATTGACCGATCCCGCGCCCAAAATATTCGTGGGGCATTTGAATCCCATCTCGGAATAACCGGAAAGATTCCTGGTACCGCAAAGATCATCGGACTAGACGACTTGGTGATCAAAACTGTGGTGGGTACCCTGCCGCCGCTTTCTGCCGTCGCGTATGTGTCGCTGAGTACCGGCCTTTCCGCCGTCTCGAACGGGGTGGCCGTCCGGTTGCTGCCGGTCGATAAAATCGAACCGGAGGTCCCAACAGTCCGAGACGGGCGATACAGTTTGCGACGTCCACTGCTCCTCTTGTCGAAACAAGAGGCACATCCTCTTGTTGAAACCTTCATCAAATTTGCGCTATCTCCTCCTGGTCAAGCCATTGTCGGAGAAGTCTATGTGGCCATGTCTAGCAAGTAATTTCGTCACTCCGCACGAAGGGAGGTTCTGATGGCAATCCCGTTCCGCTTCTTCTTCCTGGTCTTCTCATCGATGGTACTGACCCATATCTGCTTACAGGTTACCCTGGCCGAGGAAGGAGTGGTCGTCGAAGGTGCCGGATATACGTTGCACGACGCGGAATCAATTAAAGGGCATGATGAACGACAGCTGGAAAAAGACCCTGTGTGCGATAGCAGCCGAAAGCCAAAAATCCTGCTGGTAGAGCCGGACGAAGCCAAGCCCGGGCAAACCATTACCCTGAAGGGTGAGCACTTCGGGACAAAAGACTGTTTCCGAGGCGTGGCATTCAGTGCGGCAGGCCCATCCAAGATCGACTACAAGTTTGTGAATGACACGACGATCGAAGTCACCGTGCCTGAGATCCAACCCGGCATGTCATTCATCGATGTCGTTGCCGGCGGCGGCAATGCTCGTTCAAAAGCGTTTTTGGTGCAACCCAAGTAGAAGACTTTTCTGGGACGCGTAGAAGGTTTCGTCAGCACCGCGGGAGGGGAACTGATCACTCAATAGATTGTTGCCGGACGGCTTTGGCCAGATTGTCGGGCGTCCCAATGTCCAGATAGCTGTCATGTGGGAACCTCGCCGTCTGGATGGACAGCCCGGCCTTGAGCGCCTCCTGGAACACCACGCCGACGGCTAAATCTCCCCCGGGATCGTTGGCCGTATGGGCCAGCCGCCCCATATTCTGCTTCGTGTCCTCCGCACGCAGAAACCGGTGAAGAAACTCGGAAAAAACCGGGGTCCAGACCGCAAAACACCAGCCGAATGTGAGCGTTGTCGAAGCGGGTTTCATCACAATCTCACGAACCCGCCCCTCGTGATCAAAGTCCACCATGTCCCAGATACGCGGATCTTCTATGCGATGCAAACCAAGGACTACATCCGCACCCGTTCGTTCCTGTTGCTCAATCAGTTGCCGATAGGCATCCGGCGGCCCAAACAAAATATCGGGAAACCCGAACGCGATCCGATACTGTGCTACGAAGGAATAGGCCCGATCGAGCGTGTCGGGAGGCCCAAGGGAACCCGGAATTACGAGATAGGCAAGCGACATCCCGACCCCCGTTCCCTCCTGAAAATAGTTCGGAATATCCCATTTCCCTTCACGAATCACGATGAAGGTCTTGGACAGTCCCGCCGCTTTAAATTTCTCCAGCAGATACTGCGCCGCCACTTTCGGACGTGGCATCCCCGTCTTGGAATCTTTTGTGAAACCGACGGGGAATAACTCCTTACTACAAGGGAACGGTTGGAGGCGCTTGGCCTGTCCGGCAGCTGGAATGAGACCGACAACTTCCGGCCAGGAACGAGATGGTGGATCGGCAAGAGGAGCAGTCATGAAGGTGCCATTATCGCTGGATTCACGCGATGAGTCCAGACCGGTCGATCCGGCACGCCAGAAATTCGCCGCGTATGCAGCGCACCAGGCGTGGAGAGGAAAGATAAGAGGAACCATCTAGCCTTAGACTAGCACTCGTCCGTTTCCAGATGTCTCGACAAGACAAGGCCCTATCGTGTAGCGTATAGTTATTCTTATGGGTACCTATTCCACATTACGCACTTCACAAAAGAAAGTTCCCCTGATGCCACACTCTTGGTCTCAACAAGCACTATCCGCGGCATTCCTCGCGGTTGGTTTATTCATCACGCTACCAGCCTCGGCCACGCCACCAGTGAAGGAGCGTCTTCCCCTGACGATGAGTGGAGCTGGTTGCAGCGAAAAAGAAGCCGAGATCAACAAGATCTTGCAAGCGATTCCCGGTGTCCTCAACGTCGATTTCAACCGTATTCCCGACCATGTCCTTGTCGACATTACGCCCAGCAGCGTAAAGCCGGAAGACCTGTTGCATCAGGTCAACGCTGCCGCCTCCTCCTGGCAATGCAAGGTCGAGATCATCGAGGGCTGTATTTCTGCCAAAATGCCGACAGCCTCAGCCGACCCACACCAACATGAGTAAGTGACCACGCTTCTGGCCCCCTCGCACACGGCGACCACATTCTGTTCTTGACCTCTGTACCTGTCACAGGTGTCGAGGTTTGAGCGAACGCATGCTCATTCGCGAAGGGGTTGTGAGGCTGTTGATGCCAGTCGCCTAAACCTGGGTATCACGACGCTGACGGGCTCGAAGTAGGCATCGTTCGGAACTCTTGGATGATGTTCCACGCTCGCAAGACATCGACGGTCAGCGCTGCGCCATAGGAAGGGCCATAGTCCCGCTCGGAGAGATGCCCCATGCTGTCATTCCAGGTTTCGAAGCGCAGCGGTCCGGCTGAGGCCGCCAGCGACCACGCAAACTGTTTCTGACTCTGACCGGTCGTATTCACGAAGATCCCGGAATCCCACATCAGCGCCAACTCGATTTCCCAGGTGGGAATCGTTTCCCCTGTGGCAGTGGTCCGATACTGTCCGATGGCAATCGCCGGCTGAACCAGTCCCGCCGTGCTCCTGACGGAGTGAAGTACGGCACCGTTGCTCTGATAGCTGATCCGCCCCATCGCCGACACCCGGACGTTGATATCACCCCACTTCTCCGACTGCCACACCGACGGGGTAATCTGCAGCCGACGAATACCGCCTCGCAGAAACCCTTGCTGGTAAATGGTTCCGACGGAAAATCCCCCACCGGCAAAAATGACCTTCCGATCAAGGATGTGGACCCATCGCGTGACCGACCCATCGATCATGACATCGGTTTCCTTCCGAGGGTCCACCGTGGGCACTGACGGCAGTTGGCGCAGTTGATGGACCACTTTGTTCTGGAAATATTGTGACGGTTCATCACTGGTGGGACTGATCCCCGCCGTCAGATTGGTGCTCCAGTTTTTCCACAACCAACTTGTTCCCGAATAGTCCCAATGTTTTGTCCAACTGAGTGTGATGAGGTTGAAGCCGAGCGTATTGCCAACCGTGGAGTCATATTTATTCCCCAAGCCGTCGACCGGGGTAAACCGATTGAGCGTCAGTCCGGTGGTGGCTGTCGAATATTGATCCGGGAATGCCGTGCTCCCCCAATGCACCGACGGGGCAGGGTTTTCACTCCAGGCAGGTGTGGATATCACTCCACCGAATAGAAGAAGAGCCCCACCGATCAGGGTCGCTCTTCGTCGCCTTGCCCATGATTCTCTTCCTATCACAATCTTCCGATCCTGTTTCATCGCTCACACCACCTCTCATGGCAACAGTCTGACTCCGGCACATACATCAAGAAGCACACCACGAAACATCGAATAACGAACGAATTCTACATGACTTGCACGAAGGGAGCGACTAAGTTTATTGATCGCCGACATCGACTCGTTCTTCCTCCAGACGACTTGCGCTGACTGATTTATATAATGGTGTCTCTCGACAGGCCTCTCGATCCTATGCTAGCTTACGCGCTTGTTTTTCTATACTCATTCCTTTCGACACGAGAGCCCACAGGCGCAGCTATGTTCAAGAAGATCTTAGTCGCCAATCGCGGTGAAATCGCCATGCGAATCATCCGCGCCTGCCGCGAATTAAACATTGCGACCGCCGCGATTTATTCCGAAGCGGATTCAACCGGCATCTACGTGAAGAAGGCCGACGAGTCCTATCTCGTAGGGCCTGGGCCAGTGAAGGGGTTCCTCGACAGCAGACAGATCGTGGACCTCGCCACGCGAATCGGTGCGGATGCCATCCATCCAGGCTACGGCTTTCTCTCAGAAAACGCTGAGTTTGCCGAACTCTGCCAGGCTTCCAACATTACTTTTATCGGCCCGTCCACCCATGCCATCACCCTGATGGGCAGCAAAGTGAAGGCTCGTGAACTTGCCGAATCGGCAGGTGTGCCGATCGTGCCCGGGACGGACGGCGCCATTACCAACGTCAAAGAGGCCCTCGCCTTCGCCCAAAAATCGGGTTATCCGGTGATGATCAAGGCGAGCGCCGGTGGCGGCGGTCGCGGATTGCGGGTGGTCCGGTCCGATGAGGAACTGCGCGAAAACATGGAAGTCGCAGCACGCGAAGCTCAAGCGTCCTTCGGGGACGGTAGCGTGTTTATCGAAAAGTATATCGAGCGGCCCCATCATATTGAGTTCCAGATTCTAGGAGACCGACACGGCAACATTATTCATCTCGGAGAACGGGATTGTTCGATCCAGCGACGACATCAAAAGCTGATTGAGATCGCTCCGTCGTTGATCTTGACGCAGGAGCTCCGTGAAGAGATGGGCAACGCCGCCATCGCCATCGCCCGCGCGGTGAACTATGACAACGCGGGAACTGTCGAGTTTCTCCTCGATCAGCAGGGCAAGTTCTATTTTATCGAGATGAATCCGCGGCTCCAAGTCGAACATACCGTGACCGAGCAGATCACGGCCATTGACATCGTACGAAATCAAATCAAGAGCGCGGCAGGCCTTCCGCTCAGCATCCAGCAAAAAGACGTCATCTTACAAGGCCACGCCATTCAATGCCGGATCAATGCGGAAGACCCCAAAAATAATTTCCTGCCTTGCACAGGGACCGTCACAGCCTATCTTTCTCCGGGCGGGATCGGCGTTCGCATCGACGGCGCGGTCTATAAGGATTACACTGTCCCACCGTATTACGACGCTTTGCTGGCCAAGCTGACGGTGCGAGGCCGCACGTGGGAGGAAGCCGTCAGCCGCATGAGGCGCTCCCTCGAAGAGTATGTCATTCGAGGACTCAAGACGACGATTCCCTTTATGGAAGCGATCATGCAGGAACCAGACTTTATCGCAGGGCGGTTCGACACGTCCTACCTGGATACGCACCCGGAGTTGTATGGGTACCCTGAGTTCGAGCCGCCGGAGGATCTCGTCCTGGCGCTCTCGGCCGCAATTGCCGCTTACGAAGGACTCTAACGTCAATACACGAGGTGCGTGCAAACAAGATAGCTGGATCATCATGGCAAAAAGACGACTACCAACAAAGAAACTGCAAAAAAAGACCAGACCGTCGGCTTCCACGAGTAAAACGGCGAAAGCGCCCAGCTCGCGCCCTGGTGAGTTCGCCATCACACCGGCCGTCGGCAAGCCGATATTAATCACCGATGTGGCCCTGCGTGACGGACACCAGTCCTTGCTGGCCACGCGCATGCGAACCGAGGATATGTTGCCGATCGCCCAAAAGCTGGACACGGTCGGCTATTGGTCCCTGGAAGTGTGGGGTGGAGCAACCTTCGATACCTGCCTCCGCTTTCTAAAGGAAGATCCCTGGGAACGACTCCGGGCGTTGCGGGCAGCGATGCCCAACACCAAACTCCAAATGTTATTACGGGGCCAGAATCTCGTCGGCTATCGCCATTACGCCGACGATGTCGTGGAACGGTTCATCGAGCGATCGGCGGCGAACGGTATCGATGTCTTTCGCATCTTCGACGCGCTCAATGACGTGCGCAATCTTGATCGTGCCGTCAGCGAAGTAAAGGCCTGTGGCAAACATGCGGAAGCCACGATCTGCTACACGGTCAGCCCCGTCCACAGCATCAATCGATTCGTGGATTTGGCGAGAAAGTTGGAGGATCTTGGAACGGACACGATTTGCATCAAGGACATGGCCGGATTGCTGGCTCCGCTCGATGCCTATCATCTGGTGCGTCGACTGAAGGCCGCCGTCAAGGTTCCGCTACATCTCCATTCGCATTACACATCGGGGATGGCTTCCATGACCTCGCTCCTGGCGATCCTGGGAGGCCTCGACATGCTCGACACAGCCATCTCACCATTCGCAGGCGGCACCTCTCACCCGGCAACGGAAACCTTGGTCGCCTCGCTCCAGAATACTCCCTACGATACAGGGCTGGATCTCAGCAGCTTCCAACCGATCACGGAACATTTTCGAACGGTTCGCCGCAGGTATCGCCAGTTCGAGAGCGACTTTACCGGTGTCGATGCGGAAATTCTCACGTCGCAGATCCCCGGCGGCATGCTGTCAAACCTCGCCGCGCAGCTGACCGAGCAAAATGCCCTCGACCGGATGAAAGAAGTGCTCGACGAAGTCCCGCGCGTACGAAAAGAAATGGGCTATCCTCCATTGGTCACCCCGACCAGCCAAATCGTCGGCACGCAGGCAACGCTCAATGTCCTGACCGGAGAACGGTACAAGGTCATTACCACCGAGACCAAGAATTATTTCCTGGGACTCTATGGTCGCGCACCAGGACAGGTCGATCTCGATGTCATGGCGCGAGCAACCGGAGACGAAACCCCCATCAAGACCAGGCCGGCTGATCGACTGGAGCCGGAACTGGATGAGGCCAGGAAAGAACTGCCGGCTTCAGCTCAAAGCGTCGAGGACCAGCTCTCGTTTGTGCTGTTCCCCGCCATCGCGTCTGACTTTTTTGAGGCGCGCGAGAAAGGTGACTTGACCCCTGAGCCGTTGGACGTTGGATCAGCCAAGGGCCCTTCGACTGCGCATGAGTTACATTTGGCCCCGGTCGAGTTCAATGTGACAGTCCATGGTGAGACCTATCATGTGAAGGTTTCTGGCTCCGGCCGTAAGGTCGATGGCCGCAAGCCCTACTACATCCGCGTCAACGATAAACTGGAAGAGGTCTCCCTCGAGCCGATTCAGGAGGTCCTCGCCGGTGTTCCGGAATCCCAAGAGATCGGGGCGGGAGGAAAACCTACGCGTCCGAGACCTGCGAAACCAGGCGATGTCGCGCCCCCGATGCCCGGTCGCGTCGTGAAGGTCCTTGTCGCCGTGAATGATAGTGTGAAGACCGGTGATCCGCTGTTGATCATCGAAGCGATGAAGATGGAAAGTCGAGTGCCGGCACCGATGGACGGGAAAGTCTCTGCCATCCTGGTCAACGACGGTGACAACGTCAAAACGGATGAGACGGTCATTCAACTGGAGTAGTCCCCTCGCTGATCCTCTGTCTAGATCGCGCAAACGATGGAAGCGTAGACTGCTCCTTCCATGGCTGCTCTCCTCTCTCATGACCGCCTGTGCTCCGCCCACACAGATTCCGCCCTACTTTGAACCATTAGGACGCACTCCGGTCTCCTCCCTCCCGATTAAGACCGTGCTCGTCCATGGCCAGCGGATCGCGTATCTTGATGTCGGGACCGGCCCACCGGTGATCTTGATCCATGGGTTCGGTGGATCCATGTGGCAATGGGAACATCAGCAGCATGCCTTGTCGCATCAGTTTCGCACCCTGACGCTTGACCTCCCCGGCTCCGGATTATCCGATAAACCAGACATTGACTACCTACCAAATCAGATGCTGGACTTTTGTATTGGGTTCATGGATGCCCTCCAGATTCCTCAAGCCACACTGGTCGGCAACTCCATGGGGGCGGGACTGGCGATTGGAATAACACTGACCCATCCGACCCGTGTCGAGAAGCTGGTGCTCATTGGCGGGTTACCGTCTGATATTATGGCGAAACTGACCAGCCGATCATTCCGACAAGCATTGGAAACCCGGGCACCCTGGTGGTTGATCTCATTCGGCAATTGGCTATTCGGCGGATTGGTGACCGACTCCGTCCTAAAAGAAATCGTCCACAATCACGACCTTCTCACGCCGGCCGTTCTCGAACGGTCCAACCAGAACCGCCGACGCCCCGGCATCATCAAACCTATCATGGCCGTCAGGAATGCCCTGCCTTTCTGGGAAGCCGACTTCGCCCCGCGCATCGGCGAGATCTCGCATCCCACCATGATCATCTGGGGCCAGCATGACCAAGTGTTTCCCGTGGCGGTGGGAGAGGAGCTTCACCGGAGAATTCGGGGATCAACATTCGTCACGATCCCCCAGGCTGGGCATATGCCGCAATGGGAACGCCCGGACCTGGTGAACCGATCGCTGATCGCGTATATTCAGCCTTCACCCTGAACACAGCGCGCGAGTGGGATCTCCCCACTCGCAGCATCAGAAAGGAGTTCACTATGCACCTGGGATCATTGACTATCATGGTTACTGCGATCGGTTTCTCGCTTGGACTCGCCGGTTGTCAGACGACCGCGAGCAACACCTTCACATACAAAGACATGCCCATATCCAACGGCACAGCTGTCGCGGGCGAGGGCAGTAAGATCCTCTTTAAGGGCACCCCGCTGACACTCGCCGGGAGCGGGGTCAAGATCGGCGATGTACTCCGTGATGTGAAGGTGGCACAGAACGACTTATCCCTCGTCTCCATTGGAGCCACCAAAGGAACAGGTAAGGTCCGCATCATCAGTATCGTCCCATCGCTTGATACCCCGGTCTGCGAACAGCAAACGCATATGCTGAGCGAGCGGAACAAAGGCCTCGATAAGATGGTGGAATTGATCACCGTCAGCGTCGATACCCCTTTCGCCCAAAAGCGATTTGCCGGAGAAGCCAAGATCGCCAACGTGACCTTCCTGTCTGACTATCGTGGAGCTGAATTTGGGAAAACCCATGGCCTCTTTCTGGAGGGGCCCTACCTCCTGACCAGAGCCGTCATGGTCATCGACAAGACCAATACCGTTCGCTATCTCCAAATCACCCCTGAGCTCACCCAGCTCCCGGACATGGAGAAAGCATTCCAGTTCGCCCGTCGTTTGGTGACCGAGAGCTGAGAGGAAGGCAGGGTGAGGTTCGAGGGGCAAGCATTTCTGCTCCCCTCAGCCTCAACCTTTCCGAAAACCATGTCTCATTACGATTTACTCGTCATCGGCACAGGACCGGCCGGGCAAAAAGCCGCGGTGCAGGCGGCCAAGCTCGGCAAAAAAGTCGGCGTCATCGAGCGGAAGGAAGTCGTCGGAGGGGTTTGCATCAACACCGGCACAATTCCAAGTAAAGCCCTGCGCGAAGCCGCGATCTTTTGTTCCGGAATTCCACAGCGTAGCATCTATGGCACCCCTTACCGACTCAAGAAGACAATTGCTATCGAGGACCTCACCGCCCATACCAACTACGTCATGAAGAACGGAATTCAGATCGTGCAAAGCCAGATGGCCAGAAATCAGGTCGACCTGTTTTTCGGTTCAGCCAGCTTCGTCGATCCGT